>CAYZFJ010000048.1:4058-5655 GCA_964477705.1 uncultured Myxococcia bacterium
GTGGAAGTGGAAGTGGGGCAGGGTCTTCAGATTCCCTTGAGGTCTGGATTCCGTTCAACGTTTTTTCAAGACATTTCAGTTTGGCTGGCACCATACCCCCCAACAGGGTGAGGCAATGCATAACGGTCGGAGAGAATTGCGATTGTACTCCAGGACAGATCTGTCCAGCAGCAGCGATGATTCCAGAACGGCATCGGTCGATTCATATGGAGCTCAAGCCTCAGTTTCTCTGGGTTTCGGTACCTGGTCCCGGCAGTGTTGCGGGGGTTAATACGGCCCGGATACAGTTGCTTCTGTCTGCGGCCGTCTCTGCATTGCTGCTGATACTTGCCGGACTTGCCTATCGGGAAAGCAGACGGTCTGCTTTTCTTGGTCTGCACATTGAGAGACGACGACATCTCGCTGGCCTGGGTGAGATGGCAGCGATTTTGGCCCATGAGATCCGGAATCCGGTGGCGGTTGCCAGGGGTTATGCGCAGCTGCTGCTTGAGCGTATGGACTATGAGAAGGATCAGGCTGTGCGGATGCCTGCAGAGGCAGTGCTTAAGGAGACGGAGCGGCTTGGACGGCTGGTAGAACAGTTGCTCTCCTATGCGAGGCCTCATACACCGGCCATGGTCTCCCTGGACCTGTCTCAGATTGTTAAAGAGACCGCGGAAATCCATGCGGGAATGGCGGCAGAGAAGAATATTGGCATTATCTGCGAGGGGATTGAGCTGCCTGTTAAGATGACAGGTGACAAGGATATGCTCTCTCGACTGCTTGGCAATCTGGTGCGTAATGCTATTCAGGCATCGCCCCCGGGAGGGGCGGTGGTTATGCAGGTGCGCAAAGTGGTGGGCCGCTTGGAGGTGCGGGTGATTGACCAGGGGCCCGGTGTGTCTGATGAGCTGGCAGAGAGGATTTTTGAGCCGTTTTTTACTACTACCTCTGATGGCTCAGGGCTTGGTCTGGCGGTGGCTAGACGCCTTGCCGAGGAGCATGGGGGCACCCTGACCATGGAGAACAGCAGAGAGCGGCAAGGAGGCGCTCAGGGTGCTGTCTTCAGGCTGAGTTTGCCTAATAGCCTGTTGAAAAACAGGATGTTCTCCTCGACCACCCATTCATAAAAGAAATACTATGGTTTGAGTCAAGATGCTGGGTGAGTGATCTGATTCTTTTATTGTGATACTCTACATGTCTGTAGAATTTTAATCCGAAAAGGTGCGGCCTTAATGTGTGACCAGGCAAAACTTAAACTCCTGATCGTGGAAGATGACGCCTCTATGCGTTCCCTTCTGGCGGATATTCTTGATGGAGAAGGGTATCACATTACGGCTGTATCTGATGGTCAAGAAGCACTGCACTATCTGGAGAATAATGGTCCTTACCAGATAGTGCTGAGTGATCTGCGCTTGCCCTCAGCAGACGGTATGGAGGTGCTCAAACGCTCCCGGGAGCTCTATCCCCATACTCCTGTGCTCCTGCTGACCGCTTTTGGAAGCATCTCCAATGCAGTTGAAGCCATGAAAGTGGGAGCCTTCGATTACCTCACTAAACCGCTTCAGAGTCCGGAGGTGCTCAGGGTGACAGTGGCCCGTGCTGCTGCCCAGTGGCG
>CAYZFJ010000048.1:5755-19457 GCA_964477705.1 uncultured Myxococcia bacterium
AGTGGGCGGGGCAGGGCCGCCGGTGGTGCCAGTGGAGCTGTTGTTGGGGAGTTGGGGAAGAAGGGCCCCCAGGTTTTGATGGCTGGAGGTGGTAGCGGTGATCTGGTATGGAATGACCCAGTCTCTCTGAAGATTCTGGAATTACTAAACGTGGTCGCCATGAGGGATACCACTGTATTGTTGCTTGGCGAGAGTGGCGTTGGAAAGGATGTGGCGGCTCAACTGCTCCATAAGGCTAGTGGGAGAGCGAGCAACCGGTTTGTGGCGGTGAACTGTGCTGCTGTGCCTGAGAACCTGTTCGAGAGTGAGTTTTTCGGCCACGAAAAAGGCGCTTTTACCGGTGCGGCTACTTTTAAGAAGGGTTACCTTGAAGAAGCCCACGAAGGGACTATCTTTCTGGACGAGGTTGGGGAGTTGAGCTTGTCTCATCAGGCAAAGCTGTTGCGGGCCATTGAGGAGCGGAAGGTGGTAAGGGTGGGCGGAAGCTTGGCAAGGCCTGCCGATACAAGGGTGATTGCGGCCACTAATAAGGATCTGCTGGTTGAAGTGCAACAGGGGCGATTCCGTCAGGATCTTTACTATAGGCTGAGTGTGTTCCCGCTGGTAATGCCGCCCCTGCGTGAAAGACCAGCGGACATTTTGCCATTGGCTCGCCTCTTCCTGCGACAGGCGCTCAGGGGATGTAATAGTCTGGGAAGGGAAGATGGAGGGATTTTATCTGAAGAGGCGGCACGGGCCCTTTTGTCTTACTCATGGCCTGGCAATGTGCGAGAGCTGCGCAATGTAATTGAGCGGGCGGTGGTTTTGGCGGGTGCAGATGGTGTCATCAGGGAGGGGCACCTTTTTGCAGGTAACAGAGCTGCTATGGTTGGTGGTAGTAGCCTGGAGACCAGCGGCGCCGCCGGGAGTGGGCTGTGGCAGTCTTTGGATGCGGGTTCTGGTGTGGCCATGGGGGAGAGAGGCCCGGAGAGGTACGATAGAGGTGTATCTCCATTGATCCCGCAAGATGGAGCCATCCACGGTGGCAGGGACAGTGACGCCCCAGATTGGGTGGCAGACGGTGGCATGTCGGGGATGTTAACCCCTGCACAGCCCCATATTAATAAGGGCCACCTCCAGGAAGGCACGCCCACCCTCAAGGAGCTTGAGCGGAGCGCTATCATACACGCCGTTGATGCATGCGACGGTAATCGGCGTGCCGCTGCGAAGAAATTGGGAATAAGTCTCAGGACTCTTCAGTATAAATTGAAAGAGTACGGAATGGTTCGGGATGGTTAAGTTGTTAGAATATGGTAACCCCCTTTTTATTGGAGGAACTTTCGATGAAAAAGCTGTTGATGGTGCTTAGCTGCGCAGGAATTCTTACAGTGGCTGTTCCATTGAGTGTGATGGCTGCTACAGATGATGGCGCCAAGGAAGATGTCGAATCTTCCAAAGATTGTCCCCACGCCAAGGGGAATGGTAATGGTCAGAATTGTGGTCATGGTGATTGTAGTGAGCGCGGCGGTGGGGGCGGTGGCTGTGGAATGGGATGTGGGGGGGGGGGTGAAATGGCAGGGGGGAAGCTGCTCAATATGCCTGTTGAGGCGCTCAAGGGTAAATTGGATTTGACGGATGAGCAGGTTGCCAAGATTACAGCTATCCGGGATAGTTTTGCGAAGGAAACTGAAGCAGCAAAAGCCGAGCTGAAGCAACTGGGCGAAGAGTTCCGCACGAATATGCATTCCGGCGATATGCCTAATCGTGACGAGGCACTCGCCAAGTATCGCCAGATGCACGCTCTGAGGGGTGAAATCGGAGAAGCTTCCCTTAAAGCCCGCCTGGATACCTTGGAGGTGTTCACCGATGCCCAGCGTAAAGCTTTGCAGGAAAAGATGAAAGCCTGTATGCACGGCAAGGGCGAGAAGGCCGGCAAGAAGTTGGATTGTAAGCATGGCAAGGGAGAAGCCGCTGCAGACAAGATGGGTGACGGCGAATGCCATAAGGCCGACTTAGCCAGCAAGAAGGCCGATGTTGCTTCCAAGAAGGCTGATGTGGCAGGTAAGGGACAGGGTAAAGGTAATAAGGATAAGGCCAAAGACAAGGGTAAGGGCAAAGGCCTCAAGAAGTAGCATTGTTTCATCCTGCCAGATAGGCAGTGCATACGAACAATCCTCCTGTTTTCCCATCCCAGTGCATCCATTTCTCCCCTTCATCAGGTGCATTATTCATCGTATTGGGACACTCTAAATGGTTGTTACCATTGATCCTGCTTTGCACCAGATAACTAGAGAGCCTTTGGCAACCCTAAAAGAAGTATGGTATAGCTCTGCCAATGAACAGCTCATCCAATTCGGGAAAATATCGAGTAACCAGCCGCATCGATAAAGGCGGCATGGCTGAAGTATATAAGGGGTGCGCACGTACTGTCGGTAACCTTGAAAAAGTGGTCGCCATTAAACGGATTCTTCCCGGTCTCACCAGTGATGAAAAGTTTGTGCGCATGTTCCTCGATGAGGCTCGCCTGTCCATGTCACTCAACCATGCCAACATTGTTCATACATTTGATGTGGGCCATGCTGATGGCACATGGTTTCTGGTTATGGAATATGTGGATGGTATTAACCTGAAACGTATGTTGGAGGCGGCCAGGGAGAGGAAGACTCCCATCCCGATTCCCGCAGCCTTGTACATTACCATTGAGGTGTGCAAGGCGCTTGCTCATGCCCACACCAAGAAAGACAAGGATGGAAGACCTCTTGGGGTTGTTCACCGTGATGTAAGCCCTCCTAACATTCTTATTAGCAGGGAGGGTGGAGTAAAATTAACGGATTTTGGCCTCGCCAAGGTCCGCAGTCAGCTTGAACATACTGAGCCGGGGGTGGTTAAGGGTAAGTTCTCCTACCTGTCTCCCGATTCTTTGAGTGGTGAAGCCGTAGATTCCAGGGCTGATATCTTCTCTCTGGGGATTGTGCTCTGGGAGATGTTGGCCAACAGAAAGCTTTTTGATGGCAAGACCGACATGGAAGTGCTTAAGAGCGTGGAGAAGTGCCATATTCCCCCGCTCGCCCATTTGATTGGGGCTAGGGTTCAAAGTGTTGATGAAGATGAATCCGACCTGGGACCAGGAGCCGGGGCAGAGGCGGGGCCGGCTGGCCGTGTGAGGGATGGGGGCCGTGAGCTGGGAGCCGATCTGGACCGGATATTATCCATGGCGCTCGCTCCCGATCGGGACAAGCGTTATCAGACTGTTCTGGTTTTCGCCCGAGATGTGGCACAGGTCCTGTTTCGGCACCATCTGGTTTTCACCTCTTTCGATCTTGCCCGCGAGGTAAATTTCTATCTGCAGGAAGTTGATGAGGGTGAAGACCGCCAGCAGACAGGTGGGGATGCGAATTTTAAGGTAATTGAACAGATAATCAGGGATGAACTCAGGCGTTTTCAGTCCTCTGATCTTGATGCAGATGCTCCAGTTGTGGAACAGCCTGGTGGCTGCATTATTGATGGAAGTCAGTCTTTGCTCAATCCTGCTGACTTGTTGGACCCAATGGGGGCTGAGAGTGTGAAGGTGGATAGGTTCTACGCTGCATCAGCTGGGCGAAACAACCCGGGAGTGGCCAGATATGAGAACTGGACCGGCGGTGCTGGTGCTGGTGGTGGTGCTGGTGGTGGTACGAGGCTGGCTGCCGGGGGTGCAGGTGGCATGACTGGGGCTGGTTTTCGGGTATCCATTCAAGCATCCAAAACACGAAAGTCTGGCAGCCATGATAACCTGGCTGTAATGCTGGCTGCAGTCATTGGTCTTGCGGCTGGTGTTCTTGCCTTAGGCATATGGTTAGCTTTGGGCTGAGCCAACTATTTATCCATATTAATAGATTGCTTGAACATGGCTCCGGAAAGTGGATAATCGGAGCATTCCTATTGGCCCGTCTGTTCTGTCTGGGAGGAGTTGCAGTTGAACCGGAAGAATGGCGATTCTGTTTACAAATGCTTTGGGTGTTTGCCCTCCAGTCATAAGGTGCTTGCCATGGTTCTGGCCGGGGGACAGGGGACCAGGCTGATGCCCCTCACCAAGGAGAGAGCCAAACCTGCCGTTCCCTTTGGTGGCAGATACCGCCTCATCGATTTTGTCCTCTCTAATCTGGCCAATTCCGGGTTTACCCGTATCAAAGTGGTGACCCAGTATATGGCCGATTCATTGATTACCCATATTGTGCGGGGATGGAGGCTCTCGTCTTTTCTAGGGTCTTACGTAGAGCCGGTTCCAGCCCAGCAGCGTATGGGGCCCGAATGGTACCTAGGCACAGCGGACGCTATCTATCAGAACCTGGATCTTTTCGATGATGAAAAGCCTGAGTATGTGATCATCTGTAATGCAGATCATGTGTATCGTATGGATTTCAGGCAGATGCTGGCCCATCACATTGAGAGCGGCCAGGATGTGACCGTGGCTGCCGTCCCAGTGCCCGTGTGTAATGCATCAGACTTTGGGGTAATTGAGGTGGACGGGGCTGGCAACATGGTTGGCTACGAGGAGAAGCCCGCCAAACCCGCCGAGATACCGGACATGCCTGGGTATAGTCTGGCCAGCATGGGTAACTTTATTTTCGGGACCAGGACTTTGATAGATGAGCTTCTGCTGGATGCCAGTAATCCCGGGGGCAGTCATGATTTTGGCAAGGATATTATTCCGTCTGCATTCAGCAAATTGAGGGTGGGGTTTTATGATTTTTCCAGCAATCGGGTACCCGGATGCGAGGATGTGCCGCCCTACTGGAGGGATGTGGGGAGTATAGCCGCCTATTACCAGGCGTCCATGGATCTGGTGGCTGTAACCCCTGAGTTTAATCTCTATAATCGGGAGTGGCCGTTGCATACCTGGGTGAAACCGATGCCGCCGACCAAGTTTGTGTTTGCCGATCCGGGGCGGATGGGCCATGCCACCGATTCTCTCGTTTCAGATGGCAGCATAATTTCTGGAGGGCACATTCATAGGAGCATTCTTGGCACTAATGTGCGGGTGAATTCCTATGCACAGGTTGATGAATCCATTCTGTTTGATGGGGTGGAAGTGGGGCGACACGCCAAAATTCGAAGGGCGATCATTGATAAACAAGTGGTTGTGCCGCCTGGTACTCGCATTGGATACGATCCGGTTGCTGACCGGGAGCGATTCTTTGTGACTAGCGGCGGCATCGTGGTGATTGGCAGGCGACAGATTATCCAGCCTTGAATGATGTTGAATGGGGAGAATGGAAGTCGTAGCTGAACTGGGGAGCAAAAGTAGCCATCAGCGTAATATGGAACAGGAAGTCTAGTTCATGAGCAGATATGTGCGAGTGGTTTTTTTATGGCATATGCACCAGCCTCTTTACCGGGATTCGTTCGACGGACGTTACCTTCTGCCATGGGTGCGCATGCATAGTCTCTCAGGGTATTCTGATGTGGCCAGGGCATTGGAAAGAGCTGAGAAACCTGATTCTACGGTAAATTTTGTCCCGGTGCTCCTGGAGCAGATAGAGGATTACGCTTATGGTACCGCCAAGGACCGCTTTTGGGATTTGACCATCAAACCTGCTGAAGAGTTGAGCCAGGCCGATAAGGATTTTATTCTTCAGAACTTTTTTTCTTGTCGCTGGGAGACAAAGATTCTTCCCACACCACGGTATTGGCAGCTTCTTAAGAAGAGAGAGAGCACACCTCACACTTACTCTGTGTCGGATTTTCGGGATCTTCAGGTTCTGTTTAATCTGGCATGGTTCGGCCCTTCGGCCCTGGAGATGTCACCCGGTGTCAGGGAGCTGAAGGAGAGAGAGCGGAACTTTACCGAAGAGGACAAGGTTGTTCTGGCCGAAGGGCAGACTCTGGTCCTGCAACAGCTCTTGCCCAGGTGGCGTGCCCTTCAGGATGTGGGCAAGGTGGAGCTCTCAGCTTCGCCTTATTACCATCCCATTCTGCCTTTGGTGATTGATACTAACTGTGCCCGTCGGGCCATGCCCGGAGTGCCACTTCCAATGCAATTTTCTTATCCGGAGGATGCCCGGCTTCATGTAGAGCGGGCCAAAGAAAAGCATAGGACAGTATTCGGCAGAGAACCATCGGGAATGTGGCCGTCTGAAGGGTCAGTGAGTCCGGAGATGGCTAAGATCGTGGACGAGGCCGGGTTTCGCTGGATGGCGACCGACGAGGGTGTGTTGCACAGATCGCCGGGTGTGGGCGGGGCAAGGGAGGATACGGTTTACCGACCGTGGCTGGCTCCTGATTCCGATGATCTGGTGATTTTCTTCAGGGACAGGGAGATGTCTGACCTTATCGGGTTTACCTATGGGCAGGTTTCACCCAGCGAGGCCGCCGAAGACCTGCTCAACAGGTTGCGCAGGGTGCCTGGCCAGAATCCGGTAGTAACCATTGCCCTTGACGGTGAAAATCCCTGGGAAGGTTATGCGGATGGTGGTCAGGAGTTCCTGGCCCGAGTCTATGAGGGGATCCATAAGGACCCCCAGTTGGTGTGCACCACTCCAAGCCGGATTCTGGAAGAGGGTAAGATCGTTCCAGGAAAGCTCCAGGGGCTCCACTCGGGTTCTTGGATAGAGTCGAACTTCCATATATGGATCGGCGGGGCTGAGGAGAATAAGGCGTGGAGTGCGCTGACTCAGGTGCGCAAGATGATTGATGACCATGCCCCTGCTCAGGCTGGTGCGGGGGCTGCCAAGGGTACTGGAAAAGCGGCGGGCAAAGGGGCTGGCAAGGAGATGGCCAAGGTGGGAGAGCAGGCAAAGAAGTCGCCTGTACAGGAGCTGAGGCAGCGAGCCCTTGATATGCTCCTGCCCGCAGAAGGATCTGACTGGTTCTGGTGGTACGGTGATCAGTTTACCAGTGTGCAGGACCTGGATTTTGACCAGCTTTTCCGTCGCCGTCTTCAGGCTGCCTGTGCCGCACTAGGGCAGGAACCTCCTCCGGCTGTGTATAATTCCTTTGTGGAAGGCAGTCATGTGATGAAGCAACCCGGGCCACTCCCCAGGGATCTGATTACCCCCATTGTTGATGGAAGGGTGACGGGTTTCTACGAGTGGACAGGTGCCGGGCGGTACGAATTGGACGGCAACCAGGGGTCCATGTACCGGGGGGTACGGTATCTGAAGACCTTCTATTGGTGCTTCGATTTGGACAAGCTCTATGTGCGTATTGACCCGGAGAATGAATGGCTTATGCGCCGTGAGGAAGGATGGTGGCTTCGTATTCAGTTGGAAGTGAGGGGAGAGCAGTCCCGTCAGGTCAGGATTGATATTCCTCTGGATCATCTGAAGGGCAGCATGATTCTGGGTGGAAATCCTGCCTGGGGCTCGGAAGTGGAAGCGGTAATGGAAGATGTACTGGAGATCTCTGTGGCATTCGGTCGCCTGGGCATGGAGGTGGGAGAGAAGGCCTCAATGGTGGTGATGGTTATGAAGGGGAAAGTGGCTCTGGAGAGGTATCCGGTCACCGGAGAGTTTCAATTGATTATGCCCGATCAAACCTTTTCATCACGGCACTGGTGGGTTTGAAGGTGCAAGGTGTCGGAAATCACCCCTGCCGCTGTAGGGGCACGGCATGCCGTGCCCTTCGCTAGCGGTGTAACCAACCCGCCAGCTAGGCAAGGTGCAAGAGGTAAGTGGTAAGCTGAACTCAGAATTATCTCTGGTTGCCCTGTCCGAATCTTTGCTTAATTGACCTCCATACGGACAAGGTCCTCTTGCGGGTCTCTTCCAGCGAACTGGAAGTGTCGATAACGTAGTCGGCCCGGGCGACCCTGGCCTGGTCCGGAAGCTGGGCGTTTATTCGTTGCTGGGCAAGATGGGGAGCCATCTGTCGACCATGGAGCAGGATGTTCATCCGCTTGTCGTGGTCCATACAGGTAACGATCAGGGCGGCCATGTTCAATGATTCTGTCAGATCACACTCCAGAATCAAGGTTGCTTCATACACTACGAACTGGTGGCCCTGGGCTTTTAGAGCACGGAATAGAGCTTGTGAGGCCGCATTGATTGCCGGATGGGTGATCTCTTCAAGCTTTTGTAAGGCCTCTGGATTACTGAATACCATGGAGCCCAGCTTGGCCCGGTCCAGGGTTCCGTCTGGTTTCAGGTATTCCTTGCCGAATTCACTGATTATTTTGTCCATTGCCTGGGTGCCAGGTGTGGTAACTTCTCTGGCAACCTGATCAGCATCTACTACGGCAACCCCTATCTGTGATAGAAAGGATGCCACAGTGCTCTTGCCGGATGCGATTCCCCCGGTGAGCCCGATAATGATTGGCAAATGTGCAGGCATGTTGGAACCTTTTTGGATGAAATGTAGCAATCCACTTGTTCAGCAGCGTGTCGTGCAATCACATGGGAATGTTTAATCGTGCCTTCGTGCCATTGGTGTTGCGCTGCGGCGCCCTGCGCTGTGCTGTACAGCGAGAGCAAGTTTCCCATGATACATGACCTGCCCTTGATTGGGCTACTTTGTTCTATGTGATACACGTTTGCACATCGGTTTTCAATTTAGCTCAATTGGTGTGATAATAAGCGTTATTTTGATTGGTCAGTGATAAGAAGAGGTGCCCATGAGACATCGTTTTCCTATGGGCCTCGGAGAATTGATTGTGAAATCGAATAAGGGATCTGCTTTTAATCTAGTGGAGTTTATCGGCTCAAACCGGTTCTTCATGGTTGTGCTCATACTGATGATTTTGAGTGGCCTGGTTTCAGTAATCATCGGGTCTCTCAGTAGCTCCTCGTATCAGGGTATGGTTGAAGGTGCAGTCCCATGGTGGGCTATAATGGTGCGGGGAATCCCATTCATCATATTCAGCTTTGTGATGTTTGCCGCCCTCCTTTTTCGCTCTATCCGCATCTGGAATTCCGCAGTGGCTGAAGGCAGACCATCCTGGGCCGGTAAGGTAATCAGCGTGGCAGTCTGTGTGGTGGCCTTTTCGCTTTTGACAGTAATAATCATAGGCAAAATGTCGGTCTATGGAGAGATTGCTCTCCCTGCAGGGCAAAAAACGAAAAACTTCAGCGCAGCTATGGGTTCCTCTAAGGTGGTTTATAGCCTGGGCCAGAGCGTTAATCTCAGGGGATGGAACCCTATGACCAGGACCAGTTTCACTGATGTCTGGTGTCCCAGAAACCAGGATGTGATCTTTTCTAAAGGGTTGCGAAAATATGATTCCATGCATTACCAGAACATGGATCTGACTTTCCTGGGTGTTGTGAACCAGAGTCAGAACATCCAGGAGCTGAAAATGGGGCAGAGCGGTTGGAATGTGGTCCTCCTGGGGTATGGTGTGAGGATTGGGCCTGACTGGTTGCCTGCTCAGCTCGGTTTGCTCCTTTCATTGCTTTTGTTTACCTATGGGGTGGCTGGCCTGGGGGTGGGCGGTGCTTTAAGGCTGGTTGTTGGCCCCAGAGCAGGAAACCGAAAGGGAAAATCCTAGGTCCCCAATCCCACTTAATACAGGCATATTAGCCTGCCCTGGTCTGTCTTGGCCTGTCTTGGCCTGAGTTGACTCGGTATGACACGGCATGGCAAGCATTGCCCTATCCAGATATACAGAGAGTACGATGAGAATCCTTTCAGCATCATTCATTAAATCAGCTACCCAGCAGTGTGAATGGCTCGACAACGAGAAAGCGGAGATTGCCTTCGTGGGTCGCTCCAATGTGGGCAAATCCAGCCTCCTCAACCGGATCGTAGGCATGAAGGGACTAGCCAAAGTTTCGTCCAGCCCAGGGCGAACCAGGTTGATTAATTTTTTTAATGCGGTCACCGACATGGGTGAAATTGTGCTGGTTGACCTGCCAGGCTACGGTTTTGCTAAAGTGTCCAGACAGATCCAGCGGAGCTTCCAGCCTATGATCAGTAATTTCCTGCTGGATCGACATCCCCTGAAGATGTTGGTTCTTCTAGTGGATTCCCGCCGGGGAGCTACTGATCTTGATATGGAGATGGCAAACTTTCTGAAGGACCACGAGATACCATTCATTGTAGTGATGACTAAATCGGATAAGATTGCCCGAACCCAAACAGAAGGTCTGAAGAGCAAGGTGAGCAAGGAACTGGGGGTTCCTAAATCCTCTATCATGCCTTTTTCGGTTGTCACCAACGAGGGTATTGAAGATCTCCTACAGGTGATTGGGGTTGCTTGTTTTTCTGAGGACGATGAGTGAGTGTCATGGGGGCTGCAGAGCTATAACCGGGTGCCAATGGGAACAGAATAACCATGAAAGTTACAGTGGCCCTTATTCAGATGAATTCCTCAGATCGCCTGGATGACAACATTCACAAGGCGAGAGAGGCCGTGATGGAGGCGGCCAGCATGGGAGCAGACCTGGTGGCCCTTCCTGAAAACTGGGCGTTCATGGGGCCATATGCCGACAGACGCTCCATAGCAAGTACTCTCCTTGATAAGCCAATGTGCAAAATGTACAAACTGGCCAAGGAACTCAGCATTCATCTCCTGCTGGGCAGTGTTGCAGAGCTCTCCCCACTGGAGGAGGATAACAGGGTTTATAATACCTCTGTACTGGTGGGACCGGATGGGCAGATAAAGGCGGTCTACCGGAAGATGCACCTGTTTGATGCGGTGGTGGAGACTGGTCCCCATGCCCTGGAGTCCTCCGCCGTAATTGCTGGAGATGAAGTTGTGGTTGCCGAGACACCATTTGGAAAGCTTGGGATGGCAATATGTTATGATCTCCGTTTTCCCGAGCTGTTCAGAAAAATGGCTACGGTGATAGCACCCGATCTCATCGCCTTGCCTGCTGCCTTTACCTGGAGCACAGGAAAAGACCACTGGGAATTGTTGCTCAGGGCCAGGGCAATTGAGAACAGTTGCTATGTGATTGCTCCCAATCAGGTTGGCTATCTGGGTACCTCCAGATGTTGGGGACACAGCATGATTATCAATCCATGGGGGCAGATTGTTGCTGAACTGGATGGAGAGAGTGAGGGTATCTGCATTGCCCAGATTGATCTTGACCTTGTGGGAGAAGTTCGTACCAAGCTGCCCAGCTTGAAGCATCGACGTATTGTGTTCTGATTTTTAATCAAGTTCGGCTGTTCTATGCCAGCCGCCATTTATACATATCATCCAGATCAAATTGAAAATAATTTCAAAAGGGGGCATTGCCTCCCCACTCCAGGGAGCCATTATTCATTCAGGACGACGGCTTTGAGTAACCTATTGGTCTAACCCGGTCAGTAGCCGTGGTGGACCCTCTGGTAAAAGAAACCGTCGTCCTTTTTTGTTTTCTGGAATTTGTGTGGGAATTGGTCGCAATCGAAGCTCTGATAACTAGCTGTGATGAGTTTAATTAATTAAAAATAAATGGGGGGTTGTTCTCTGATTATGGGTGTTCATCTTCTTCTTAGGGCGATGAAAATAAGTAACCGAATGATCATTACAGATGGGTTCTGTATATGATTAACTGGCGAAAGTGATCATCGCCCTTTTCATTTTTAAACATTCAATGCTGCTTGTTTTCTCTGCTATTTTGCTGCTTTGGCTCTTGCCTTGGAGATTCTGGTAACAAGAATATGGTTTAAGGACGGTAGGTTGATAGAATCCATTGTTCTCAATCTGGTTCATCACCAGGGGGAACGCCGGATTGCAGCGATCTACCGTCCTTTCGGGGGCCAATTATGTAGCACATTATACGATGCTTTCGTGCGTCATATCTCTGCTCTTATTTCAAATCGCTTCTGCTCATGCTCTCGCTATATGCACCATATTAGGTTGTGAACTGGTCCTGTAATGGTACATGTGCATGGCATCAACCTGTCATACTCAGTTAGATGGCTGGAATGATGTTGGATTGTTCCGCAATGGAGAAGTGGCAAAATCGTGAATCATTAAAGAAAACAGTTGACTAGAGGGCATTGCTTGGCTAAATTGCCCAACGTGTTGCGAAAGTGGCGGAATTGGTAGACGCGCTGGTTTCAGGTACCAGTGGCCTTCGGGACGTGGGGGTTCAAGTCCCCCCTTTCGCACTACCTTGCATAAAGCGGCTCTGGCGGTCATTCGTCAGGCCGCTTTTCTTGTTTTTGCTCGAAGGAGTGGGCTGTTGTGTGGGCCATTTCCACCGCCCTTTAATTTGGTCTAATCTCGGTTTGGGTTGGTCAGTTACTTGATGATGATCAGTGATTCCTGGCGGGGGCCGGTGACCATGACGTTGTTGAGCCGATCAACATAGACGTTTATCTCTGTTCGTATGCCGAATCTGCCTCGCAGGTAGATCCCCGGCTCAATGCTGAACAGGGTACCTGGCAGAATCTGGCGCATATCCCTTGTCTCAAAGTCATCCATGTTTACACCATTTCCATGGACGCTGGTGCCGATGGAGTGTCCTGTTCGGTGCACAAAGTATTCTCCGTAGCCGTTCGATTCAATGTGTTCCCTGCAGACTCGATCCACCTCGTAACCCATTACCTTCTCGCCCTGGCTGATTCTTTGCTGTAACATGATCAAAGCTCTATTGCGGGCATCCCGGGCTATGGTGAACACCTTGGCTTGCTCCTCGGTCAGTTTCTGGGCACTGGCACTGGCAATGGCTACATTGTCTCCCGGGCCTCCGGCGCTTGGTGCCTGGTCAGGCTTGACTGGAACCTGCCCCATCCAGGTGACGTCATAATAGACAGCGTGGGGTGCTCCGGCTTGTTTAGCCCACAAATCAACAAGGAGCAGGTCGCCTGGCTTGAGCACTCTGTCACGCTCCTGGTCAGGCTCAAAATGGGGATCTGCAGCATGGTCATTTATGGCCACCACTGGTTTATGGTTCTCCCAATCCAGTCCCGCCTCTCTGAAACGGTCAAGAATCCACCCCTGAATTTCGCATTCGGTTATACCTGCTGCTTCCCCATGTTTATTAAATCGCTTCACACCCTCTGCAGCCATCGGCCACAGGTCATCCAGGATGGCGTGTATGGCTTTTCCTGCCCTGGCATGGGTCTGGAACGCATCTTCATCCACTGCAGCCTCGAACAGTCCTACCAGGTCGCCCGAAGAGACAACTTCGGCCCCCATTGAGCGGATCAGTTCTACTGTGCCGGCGTCCACGGTGCTCACCACTGGTACCGCATTGAGGGGGGAGTATTGCATGGCCACGGTTGTGTCACGGCCGATGATAGTGCCGAGCTGTTTGTGGAGCTCTTTCCAGCCGCTGTATTCGAGCTGTCTTCCAGGGAGAGCCATCAGCATGCTGGATTCAACTCTGTGCACCAACTTGACTGGTTCGCCTTGGGCGGGAATCAGGTAGTACCATCGGCGGCTGGCTGGGTGTTTGATGTCAAGACCGAGGATCCGGTAACCGATGGGGTCACGGTTGTGAAAGTCGCAGAAGAGCCAGCCGTCAAACCCCAAAGACCTGATCGCTGCTTGAATTTCACTGATTCTGTTGCTGTCAATTGTCATGCTCAAATACCAATCCTTCTACTTGTCCCCGGCCTGGTGCTTCAGGGGCCATCTTTAATCAATTCCGTACCCACATTAACTTAAAGTCTACCTCAAGACAATGAACTGGAGGGAAGGGGAAAGTTGAAAGTGGAGGGGCAAGACGCATTCCATAAGCTGGTGTAGGGGCGAGCGGTTGAGTGCACCGCTGGCGAAGGGCACGGCATGCCGTGCCCCTACAGACGTTGGGAAGGATGGGGAATTAGTGGTAGTGACCCATATTGTTCCTTGCACCTGATGGCCTCA
>CAYZFJ010000049.1:0-2859 GCA_964477705.1 uncultured Myxococcia bacterium
CCAACGTCTGTAGGGGCACGGCATGCCGTGCCCTTCGCCAGCGGTGCACCCAACCCGCCCAAAGGAACAAGAGAGACATGCAAGGGGCAATGGGCGATTGTTGATCACTCCCAACAGAAATTCTCATATCCCAGGCTCTCGCTCAACAGCAGGTGGTGCGTTATGTCTGAAAGCCCAGAAATGGCTGAGCAGAAAATTCACCCCAGTACCCAGAACAATACCCGCACCTTGACCCAGAGTGGGAGATAGAGCGAAACTAGTGGTTAGAACCATCAGGGTGGACTGCTGGATGGCTCCACCAGTCAGAGAGGCCAGATAATACTTGCCCAACCTGCGAAAATAGTGGCCGATTCCAGTCTTAGGCCGGTCTCCCCAAGTCCACAGATCATTAAGCGAAAAGTTAGTAAAAACTGATACTGCGAATCCACACAACCCGGCGATAAATATGTTCCTGGCGGCAGCCACATCACCAGTCATGGTCTGGACGAGCTTCAGGTACAGGTGGAATACCCCCATATTTACCAGTACGCCAGAGCTGCCCACCAGTCCAAACTTGACCAGGCGCCTGATGGATGGCGAGCTGTAAATGGACCTCCATTTCTGGTTCAGCCCTTTGATAAAATGACCGTTTCGGCTCATGTGCGTTAAACTTTCCAACAGGAAACCATATGGATGCCGGGCACGGGAGGATTGTGCACATGTTGTCCATAGACCTGTCCGATGAAGCTCGGTGGGTAGAGACAGCCACCGGCTGGCAATTATGCCTTATTATGGCTAACAGTCAATCAGACCTGCATCTTCCTCTATCTGCTAATCGGCATTGATACTAAATCATTGTGTTGTACCCCTTGAACAGGTGCTGTACAGTAATCAGGTTCAAATGACTAAATTAAGGAGCCACCAGCTAATGCTAGATCTAGGACAAAGTTTCCAAGCAGCAGTTAAAGTTTACCAACGGGATGTGGTGGTTTATCTAGTGTCAGGCCTGATTGTGGCACTGCTCAGTATGGTTACCCTGGGGATCCTGGGTGGGCCACTCCACGCCGGGCTCTTCTTGATGGTTCTGCGCAGGATGCGAGATGATAAAGAACCGCAGGTGGGCGACATTTTTTCGGAGGTGGGTAATCTGGGTCGGTGGGTAGGCCCATTTTATATACTGGGCATACTCATCTTTATCGGCTCCCTGCTTTTGCTTGTTCCCGGCATCCTCATTGCGGCGTTCGTACTCTTTGTCTTCCCCATGATGCTTGATAATGTGGATCTGCCATTTCGTGAAGCAGTTGGGAGCAGTCAGCAAATGGTTAAGAATAATGGATTTGGAGCCCACTTTGCCATTGCTGCTGTGTTTGTTGCCGGTCTCACCCTTGTCTCTTTTGTCTTGTCTCTAATCGGCACCCCGTTTACGGGTATGCTTGCTTATGGTGCTGCCATGTCATTCTTCGTGTGCCTGGCAGGGGTTGCCTATACGGCCAATTTGGATAATGAATCAATCTTTGAACCTTGATTTGTCCCGACACTAGACACTCATCTACCTCTCAGATAAGTTGACAGTTCGGCAATCCGGGAAGGATGATGCTTGAGAATTTTTCAGTGCTGATGCTATGGATTCACGTGGTGGTGTGGAACACTGCTTACTAGGATTTGAAGTCTTTCTCTGAGTTCGCACTACACTTAGTTCTTAGTTGTAATAGTAATACTGGTTCAACGTGAAAGGAGAATCGTGATGCCACTGGTAAATAGCAAATCGTTGTTTGAAAAGGCATATGCAGAAGGCTATGCGGTTGGTGCTTTCAATGTGAACAACATGGAGATCATTCAAGGCATTGTTGAGGCGGCCAATGAGGAGCGCGCTCCGCTTATTCTGCAGGTGTCCGCTGGTGCCAGAAAGTATGCCAGACCTGAGTATCTGCGCCATCTGGTTGAAGCGGCAGTTGAAACCACCGACATTCCCATCGTACTCCATCTGGATCATGGTGAAGATTATGAGGTGTGCAAGGATTGTGTGGACACTGGTTTCTCTTCAGTGATGATTGATGGCTCAAGGTTTCCATTCGAGGAGAACATCGCTCTGACCAAGAAGGTGGTGGAGTATGCCCATAGCCGGGGTGTGACAGTGGAGGCTGAGCTGGGCCGCCTGGCAGGTATTGAGGATGCGGTGAGCGTCGCTGATCAGGACGCGACTTTTACGGATCCTGATCAGGCCGCTGAATTTGTAGAGCGTACTGGTTGCGACTCTCTGGCAGTGGCCATTGGCACCTCCCATGGGGCATACAAATTCAAGGGAGAGCCCAGGCTGGATCTGAAACGTCTTGATAAAATCGGCAAGCTCCTCCCCGGATATCCCCTGGTGCTGCACGGTGCTTCTTCAGTGCCGGCATACCTGGTTGAGCTGTGTAACAAGTATGGAGCATCCATTCCGGGTGCCCGGGGAGTCCCAGAGGAGATGCTCAGGGAGGCTGCCCGGGGGCCTGTGTGCAAGATTAACATTGACACGGATCTCCGTCTTGCTCTGACTGGAAACATCCGCAAGCACTTTGTGGAGCACCCATCTGACTTTGACCCCCGCAAGTATCTGGGACCGGCTAGGTCAGCTATTAAGGAGGTGGTCCGCTCCAAGCTTGTCTCTACTCTTGGGTGTGCCGGAAAGGCGTGACCTTCGAGGCTCCTATGGTCTGACCCAACTCCACAAACTCCACCTCCATGGTGTCCGTTTCCAAGATAGTCACAGTCGCTCTTCCTGTCAGCCAACCGCCACATTCTCCAGGATTCACCCAGAGGGTGCCGTTATCCGTGTATCTCTCCGGGTGATGGGTGTGTCCAAAAACCACCACATCGAAGTGCTCGCCCTTATTGATGATT
>CAYZFJ010000049.1:2869-19440 GCA_964477705.1 uncultured Myxococcia bacterium
TTCTTGTGAACCAAGAGCAGGCGCTTGTCGACCAGGTTCTTGATCAGCATATCTCCGGAGATTCTCCCATCGGAGATGACAGCGAGCCCTTCTCGTTCGCCGTCATTGTTGCCGTATATTCCGAAGAACTGGGCCCGGAGCGCTTTCCATGGGGCAAGAGAGAAGGGGGCTACGTGGTCTCCTGCATGGAGGACCATGACCACTTCTGAGCTGTCAAAAACAGCAACAGCCTGTCGTATGCGCAGCAGGTTATCGTGTGTGTCAGCAACAAGTCCGATTCGCATTGTTTATTCTCCGGGTCGTTGGGGGATGCCCAGGATCAGATTATCAGTAATAGCTAGACCTGATTGAGGCCATAGCTTATTTTGTGTTGCAAGGCAAAGCTATGGTCCAGGCAGTTCTAATGTCAACATTACTAATGGGGTTCCCAGTTTCAAGTTTGTAGTACTGGTGGTCCATTGGTTCTGGAAAATGGCTGGTTTGAGCGAGTATGAGAATCCACTCCTCACGGGAACAGCATAATGGGAAGCTTTGGGGCAGTATCTAAGTTCTGGTGTTTCTGACATGTAAGATTGTGTGGGGTTGTTGTCGGGGAGTGGCGGGTGATTAGGGTGATTAGGGTGGGAAGGGTGGGAAGGGTGGGAATTATGCTATGGCAATGGGAATATTGGTACCTACATTAATGCTTTATCTTGAGTTGCATGTATGGCAACTGGAGATGTAGAGGCTCAGAGTTATCAGCCAGTTCCTGCTATTGTGCACAAGGTTGGTGATGGCGATAACCGAAGTGTGAAAATCGGCAGTGTTGTCTTCAAAGGAGGACAGTCCAATGTACTTTGATCCTGCATATTTTATATTTCTTGCACCAGCGCTCATCTTGTCTTTTTTTGCGCAAATGTGGGTGAAGTCAGCCTTCAATAAGTATTCACAGATTCCCAATCGTAACCGGATTACCGGTGCGGAGGCGGCTGCCCAAATATTGCGTAAGGAAGGCATAGATGATGTGCGCATAGAGATGACCAAGGGTTTCCTG
The DNA here is from genome assembly GCA_964477705.1 of uncultured Myxococcia bacterium. GTDB lineage: Bacteria > Myxococcota_A > JAVEVO01 > JAVEVO01 > CAYZFJ01 > CAYZFJ01. The sequence continues at coordinate 3,903 of CAYZFJ010000049.1, forward strand.
GGTGATCACTACGACCCTCGCCATAAGGTGCTGCGGCTCTCCCATGATGTTTATTCCAGCTACTCTCTAGCTGCCGTGGGTGTGGCAGCCCACGAGGTTGGCCATGCAGTCCAGCATGCCCGTCAGTATGGCCCACTTAAACTGCGGTCTCTACTGGTTCCGGTTGCCCAAATTGGCTCAAACCTTGCGTGGCCGCTCCTGTTAATCGGGTTCCTGCTCCAGATGTCAGGGCTGATTCAGTTTGGAATCATCCTCTTCTCTGCGGCGGTTCTCTTTCAGTTAGTGACTCTGCCGGTGGAGTTCAATGCTAGCAGGCGAGCTATGGTTACTCTGTCAGGAGGGGGCATACTCGCCTACGATGAATTACATGGGGCCAGGAAGGTTCTCAATGCTGCAGCGATGACATATGTGGCGGCTGCAGTGGCTGCCATCTCTCAGCTTCTCTATTTTCTCTTCAGAGCTGGTCTGCTCAGGCGCAACGATTAAATCGACAGAGTGGGGTAAATACAAAAGTTTCGGATTTGCAAATTTATCTACGAACTCATTCAGGTATTGCTACAGAGGGCCAGCAGTTGCAGAATCCCAAGCCTGTCCAGGGCAGGTGTGCCGGCCAGTTTTCCATCGGTGCCAGCATTAAGGCGCAACACTGCGTCAGCAATCCATTCCAGGTCATCTGGATTCACCCCCAGCTCACCTAGGCGAACTGGAGCATTTACCGCTCGCAGGTAGGCTTCCATTTGTTCTGTTGCAGCATGGGCCATGGCCAGCCCGATTTCCTGCTGTTCAGACCCTCTCTCCTGGTTACCGTTCTGGAGAGCAACCTCTGCTCCGGCAGCACCCGCTCCAGCCCTTGTTTCAGCCGCTGCCTTCGTGCCTGAATCAGCCCCCGCCACATCCCATTCACCATCTTCCCCTGCTGTCTTGGGCCCCTTGAGCCCAAACACTCTGCGGGCCAGTTGCACATATTTGTGCAGCCTGAAGGGCGGAGCCATCTTCATCCATCCCAACAGCAGGACAGCCAGACCTGCCCCATGGGAGATGTCGTAGCGTCCTGAGATAACATGCTCAATAAGGTGAAGGGGCATCGGCCCGTTGGAGCCTGCGTGAACCCAGCCATTAAAGCCTACAATTGATGCCCACTGTAAATTGGCCCTGGCAGAGATATCATCGGGTCTCTCCAGGAGTCTGGGCAATTGATGCATCACGGTGAGAACCACGCTCTCCTGCATTCGATCCTGCAAGGGAGTGTCGTCTGCGCCATTAAAATAAGATTCGAGCACGTGGGCCATGATGTCCACTGCACCATAAACAGTATGGGAGAGGGGCACCGTAAGGGTCAGGGTAGGGTCCGCGATTGCTGTTGCAGGAAACAGACACTGGGCTTTAACCAGGCACTTTTCGCCGGTGTCCGGGTTGCTGATGACCGCCCCGCCGTTCATCTCGCTGGCGGTGGCTGCCAGGGTGGGGATGGCAACCACCGGGAGAGCTTTGATTGGAGGGCGGTAGGATGGCTGTCCATGGTAGAGCATGTTCCATGGGTCGTCTTCATAATACCAGGCGGCTGCAATCACTTTGGCGCAATCCATCACGCTCCCACCCCCAAGGGCAATGATCACATCAGCCGGATTATGTTTGAGTCGATCCAGGGCCTTGCGGACAGAGGTAATCTTGGGATTGGATTCCACACCGCTAAACACATCCACCACTACACCAGCATGAGTAAGAATGGTATTGAGCCTGTCAAGAACACCAGTCCTGCGAGCGCTGGATAGCCCCGTAACCACCATTGCCCGGCGGCCGAGGGAAGATGTCACAATCCCGGCCTGTTCAACGCTTTCCGGTCCGAAGATGAGAGTGGTTTGATTTTGAAAAGTGAAAGGGATCAAATTGGTACTCCATCGATGAAGTTGTGGCGGACAATCGGAGCGGTTTTGACGCTTTCAAATTGTGGATATGTTAGTGTCTCTTGTTTGTTGTTTCAACTGGCAAGATTATTCAAGTCCAGTTGATTCGCTGAGAAGGAAAAACCACAAGGTTGGTTGGTTGGTGGATGGATGGGTGGGTGGGAGTTGAAGAGCTGATTATTATCCCCATGGGGGCAGGCCAGTGCCCTGTTTGCAGCCAACATTTGCATCCAGCATTTGCAGTCGTTGTCAGCGCTATTTTCATTGGCATTGTCATAATCTGGCCCATGGGAATCATTAATAGAAGGTTAATTTTGAGTATGGGTAGGGTTGAATCTCGGGTGAAAGATGGAGCTGTTGACATTATTCAAGTGTTGATGTTCTCCCTGTGTCTCCCTTTGGTAATGTGCTGTGCTACTCTTTCAGGTTCCTCGACTGAAGGTAATGCCATTTGCTCACCCTGCGAGATAGGCCCAATAGATGGTTCCCAGTCAAAAACAGACTCTGGCAATATCTCCACGGATGGGCACCAAGGGGAAGCTGCGGCCCATAATGCCTCTGCTTTGGCTGCTGCCAATGCTGGTGCTGCTGATGCTGTGCATGATGGTGTGGATGATAATGATCACATGTACAATGAGGGACGTGACCTACTGCCACCCATGGCTGACGAGCAGGTCTGCCCTGATGCCAAGGCTTGCCTGCAGAGTGGCATGGAGTTACTCAATATCAGTAATGTTGAGGAGGCCCTCGCCCATCTCTCCACGGCAGTTCAACACGCTCCAGAGTGGGAGTTGGCTCGCCTGTACCTGGCTAAGGGGATGCGAGAGAGCAGAAAACAGATTGGCCATGAGGTGGAAATTGTTTTGGGTCAGACCGCACTCGGCCACTTGCGGATTGCGGTTGAGCTGGGCTCATTCAACCCTCAGACCTACTATCTTGTAGCCCAGGAATTTGATGATGGGGGAGATGTGGGTAAGGCAATAGAAGCTTATAGAAGATCATTAGAGCTTCGTGGTGACAATCTGCAGGCAAGAATAAGACTTGGGTTGCTTCTGCAGAGTCAGGGCAGTAATGAAGAAGCCTTGGAGCACCTGGAGGCTGCCTACAGCCAGGACCGGAATCACATTGTTGTAAACACCCAGTTGGCTTCGCTGTATGAGAAGCTGGGAATGATTATTCAGGCTGAACAGTGCCTGGTTCAGCTCTGTAAGATGGAAAAGGCTGCCCCCTGGCCATTTGCCAATCTGGCAGCTTTCTACGAGCGGCATGGGCTGAAGGGCAAAGAGGAGAAGGCTAGGGCCGAGGCAGAGAGACGTCGTGCTGCGCAGATTGATGGGGGTAAATCCAAGGTCATGCGTCCTTTGCCACAGTCCCGTTGATTTAGTCCCATATGGAACTATCAATAACAATGGTGGGCAGGATATTAGTCTGCTCAGGATTTCACCATCTCACTTAACCTGAGGAAGCTTGAACAACGTGAAGATTTATCAACAGATGTTAGTTTCTTGCTTTCGGTTTGCGGCGCTTGCTCGTCTGCTGTCAGAGGATATGCTGCCAGGGAGGATGTTTGCGCCGAGATGTTCTGGGGGGAGGGAAGGGGGGGGGGGGGGTAGGGGGAGGGGGGGGCGGGGGGCCATGGGGAGAGCGGCCATGGCGGTGATGGTGGCCGTGGTAGTGGCTGCGGCGCTGGTGTTGGTGGGCGGGTGTGCAGCCTCTGGGCCTGGTACAAGACCTGACAAGCAGTCTGCTGATGGTGAGCAGATCCCCATCCTTGACCTGGAAGTTATTGATGTGGAGAACAATACGGTTCACCGCTTAGCTGAGCATGGAAACAGGCCCCTCCTCGTATATTTTTTCACCACTTGGTGTGTACCTTGTGTTGAGGATATGAATCTGCTCCTGGATCTGAATCGCAGATACGAAAGTGATGGTTTACAGATAGTGGGTGTTGCGATGGACCTGGATGCCAAGCTCACCGTACCCACATATGTGGATTACTGGCAAATCCCGTTTCCAGTATATGGAGCTACTGAAGATTTAGTGCAGGGGCAGTCAATGCTGGGCCGCCTCTCGAGCCTTCCTCTGTCTCTCTTTGTTGACCGGCGGGGCAGACTGGTAGCATCACACCCTGGCAATCTCCCGCCTGATACCACAGAAAAGGCAGTCCTGGGGTTGCTCAAGATTCAGTAATCTTGTGTGTCTATCACGCTTGCCTCTTGCCAATAAATTGATTTGAGCTATGCTGTCGCCGGTTACGCTGTCGCTTAACAGCAAGCAATGGAGAGAATAATGAGTTCATCATCAGGCCCAATTTCACAGTTTATTGAGCACAACTACCGGCATTTTAACGCCGCAGCTCTTCTTGATGCAGCCAAAGCCTATAAAGCCCATCTTGAAAATGGCGGCAAGATGCTGATCACCGTGGCAGGTGCTATGAGCACAGCCGAACTCGGCCTCACTCTGGCCCAGATGATCCGTGAGGACAAGGTGCACGCAATCTGTTGCACAGGTGCCAACCTGGAAGAGGATGTGTTCAACCTGGTGGCCCACGATTATTACAAGAGGGTCCCCAATTATAGGGACCTCAGCCCTGAGCAGGAGTATGAGCTGCTCCAGAATCATATGAACCGGGTTACGGATACCTGTATCCCGGAGGAAGAGGCCATGCGCCGTATTGAGCGGGCAGTGAGTGAGGACTGGGAGGCCAGTGACAAGGCTGGTGAGCGATACTTCCCCCATGAGTTCATGTACCGGCTCCTCAAAAGCGGCAAGCTGAAGCAGTATTATCAGATTGATCCGGCCAATAGCTGGCTGCTGGCTGCTGCTGAGAAGAACCTGCCCATATTTGTGCCTGGCTGGGAGGACTCCACCCTTGGGAACATGTTTACTGCCCGTTGCATCCGGGGTCTTGTCAAGAATGTACACACAGTGCGTACAGGCATTGAGACCATGATGAGGCTGGCTGACTGGTATCAGAAAGTTTCCAAGGATTGTTCGATAGGATTCTTCCAGATTGGTGGCGGCATCTCGGGTGATTTCCCCATCTGTGTGGTGCCCATGTTGGAGCAGGACCTGCAGATTCGTGATACCCCTCTGTGGGGATATTTCTGCCAAATCAGCGACTCCACAACATCCTATGGCTCATATTCAGGGGCAGTCCCCAATGAGAAGATCACCTGGGGCAAGCTGGGAGTAGATACTCCCAAGTTTATCGTGGAGTCTGATGCCACTATCGTGGCTCCTCTTATCTTCTCCTACGTGCTCGGGCACTGATTAGTAATCTTAAACCACTACCGTGTTTTTCCTGGTGCGCTCTCTCTTGTGCCTCTTAACGAGCTTTGCACAGAGCCACCAGGGGGACTTGATCACCACACCGATACTTTCGGCAATCTTCCTGATGAAGCCCTTATGTAATTGAGAATCTTTCCATATCCACCTGATCGTGACTCCACCAATCCAGACCAGATAGATCCACCAGAGTAAGGCAACTTTCCATGGGTGATACTGGGCAATAATCCCAAGATAGTAGTCGACATATCTTTCGTATGTCTCCCTGACAGATGCCTGTCGCCTGGAGAGTCCTCCAGGTAAGTTCTTGCGTCGAAGGATGATGGGGCCGGGATCAAAAATCAGCCTCTCGCCTTTATTCAGGCTCCTTTTAAGCCGAAAGGCGAATGAGTGTTCCTCGTGGTCGATAAAATCAGGGTCCCACCCGCCAGCATGTTTTGCCGCGCTCCGGCGCACACTGGCGTTCCCCCCATGGAGCCAGTCAACGGGCTCCACTCGCTCATCGAAGCGGCAATATGCGTGGGGATGCCCGAGCCAGTTGTATCGGAGGCACCGTCGCCGGGCTTCTCTCCTCTGGTAGCCGCACCGCTCATCCAGGCTGTGTACTTCTCGGCCCGATACCCCGATAACCAGAGGGTCGCTGTACAGGGCTGCGTGACTTTGGATCCAGCCGTTGCCAATGGGCAGATCGTCGTCATCCATGAAGAGGATTATCTCGCCCTTGGCGTGGAGAAGAGCCTCATTTCTGGCACCGGCGGGGCCGAGGGGGGGGCGGCGGACTATGCTGAGGCGGGGGTCCTGCTGTAGCCTGCTCAACGCCTTAGCGTGCTTGTCAAGCTCGTCACCGCTCTGCTCAATCACCAGCACATCGAAGGAGCCGTAATTCTGGGCAAGGCACGCCTCCACCAGCTCCAGCATGCTCGGGATCCGGTTGTAGCTGCGGATCACGACCGTGACCCATGGCTGCGTCTGCTGCAATGGTTCAGTCGGCATTGGTGACTCCCGTGGTGGTGATAGGTATCTCTTCTTTGCCTGTTGCTGCATGGGGGGTGGCATCTGTAGCACTGGTTTGCTGTATCTCTCTGGACTTTGCTCCACGGGTCAGTTCTTTCAGAGAGAGTCCGAACTTGTAGCGCACATAGAGGATGAAGATGGACAGGATGATGAGGCCCTGTCCGATGGTGTGGGTCCACTCGGGCATGGGGAGCCAGGGACGAAGCTGCATAAAGAGGAACGAGGCGATGGCAGCGAGCGCCGAAGCGGCCAGTGTTGGCCGGAATGTGTTCATGTAAGTGGAGAGCTTGAGCGGTATCAGCTTACTTGAGAGCTTGATAAGGCAGGCGAGGGCGATGGGGTAGGTGACCACCCAGGCGATGCAGACCGCCAACATGCCGATGGTGGAACCCCAGAGGTGGATGAAGCCCATGATGGTGCATACCATGAGTGCAGCCGTTATCAATGAATCATACACTGCATAGGAAGGCTTCCCCACCGCATGGAAGAGCTGGGGGAAGGTCTGGGCCGTAGTACGCATGAAGGCTGCAGCGCTGAGGATGCGGATGGCAGGCACCGCATCACGCCACTCGCCTCTGCCAATCAGGCTGACTATATCCTCTGCAGCAAAGGCGAGAAACAGGGCAATGGGGGCCACCACCAGACTCAGGTTTCGCTGGGTCCATGTAAATGTCCGGGAGAGCTCCTCCCGATCGCCTGACAGCTTTGCGAATACGGGGAACGAGGCACGGTTCACCACGTTGAGCAGGGCCAGTGCCGGCGACATGGCCAGCTCAAAGGCTACTCGGTAAACCCCAAGGATCTCTTTGCCTAACAGTTTTCCCACTATCAGGTAGTCAGCGTTCCGGTAGAAGTGGAAGATGATTCCGGATGCAGTAACCCGAGAGCCGAACGAGACAAAGGGCTTAAGTTCATTGAGGGCGAAGTGGGCTTTGGGGATGTAACGGCTTCGGAGCCAGGCACCGCCCAGTGTAATCAGTCCGGAGGCCAGGTGTGCAATGATAAGTGACCATGCGCCGAAGCCGGCGATTGCCAATCCGATTTTCAGAGTGGATGATGCAATCGAGTTGATGGTTTGAATCGCACCAATCTCTTTGAACCTCAGCTCCCTGTTCAATAGCTGCAGGGGGACCAATGCCAGGCCAACCACCGGCAGCTTCATGGATGAAAAAATGATCATCCATACCAGCTCAGGGGAGCCATAGAATCTGGCGATCCACGGAGAGAGAGGGGTGATTACCAGGAAGCAGAGCAATCCAAATCCGCTGGCAAACCAGAAGAGCGTGCTTTTCTCGTTAGATGAGAGGCTCTGTCGCTGGAGTAGGGCAGTACCCACGCCCAGACCATTGAATGATTCCAGAATCACTGCCAGGGACCAGGCCAGGGTGGCCACTCCCATTTCGGCCTTGCTGAGGAACCACAGGATGACTATGGAGCTGATAACATCTACTACCTGGGCTACTATGCTTGCACCCCCAAGCCAGAGGTAGCCCTGTTTAATACTATCACGTGCTTTCGTATCTGATGATGGTGATGGTGCTTGCATCTTGGTGCTTATCTAGGTGCCATGGCCGAATAAAGAATCTGTGCGGTATGTGTAAGCTGCATCTAGCTCAAACCCTGCCGCTGGAACGATCCCAACAACTGGGGCAACTTATCACATAACCCATTGGGGGACACGTTTATTCTGGTTTGAAAACCTATGCCGTTGTCGGTCAACTGTTAAAGGGGGTGCACAATATATATTGGGAGAGGGTCACTCAGTCAGCAGGAGCGAGGACACCGTTGATGACTCTGAATGAGGCCTCAATCCAGGCGTTGGGGTTGTCCCCCAGTGATCCCATCCACTCGTAAGCGCTGGGTGTGTTTTGGGACGGGGTGCCTGCCAGAATGTATGTTCCCCGATATGGCATGCTGTTGGAGCCAAATTTGCCCATACTTGCCCCGCACCTGAGCATGGCGTTGAGGAGTACGTTGTTGTTACCGAACCGATTTCGCTGGGGTTCATCGTAGGTCTGTACCACAATCAGCTTGTCTGCGCTTAGGGCGTTGAGGCCATTGGCCATCTGATCAGCCAGGGCGATATCTCCAAAGACATCATAGATGTTGATGCCGTCGATGTTGTGGGAGGCCTTGTCCACTACCATCACCATGTAGCTGCGGCCTCCGGTGTTCAGATGTTCGCCGTTCACCCATATGCCAACATCCTCTCTGAAAGGCCCAGGGTAACCCTGAGATACCACCCTTATATTCAGTGTGTCGGTGACGGTGATTGCACAGGCCGCTACCAGACCACCGTCCTCTGTGGTGGCTGTAATCGAAGCCTCGCCCCAGGCAATGGCAGTGACTCTAGCTGTGGGTGCAGTATCCTCCGGGGCTGAGCCATCACCTGCAGCAGCCACAATTGCGACTGCTGAATTGCTGCTTGACCAGGCAATGCGCCTGTCGGTTGCGTCAAGGGGGAGCACCGTTGCTGTCAGAACGGCTTCATTACCAGGTTTTAAGGCCAATTCCTGGGGCTCGATGGTGATGCCTGTTACTGGTTGGATGACTGCTATCTGGGCTGTGGCCGAGTGGGGTCCGTCTTCGGTTATCACCCTTACTGTGGCATCTCCATAGGTGTGTGCGGTCACCAGGCCATTGTCGTCTACAGATGCCACCCCGGGATTGTCCGATAGCCATGACACTGTCTGGTTGGTAGCGTTATTGGGTAGGACAGTGGCTGTCAGTTGGCTGCTGGTGCCCGGAAGCATGGCCAGGCTGGAAGGATGGAGCTGCACGCCCTGGACCGGAGTCTCCCAGACAGTGACTGTACAGTCTGCAGTATAGCCACCATCTGTTGATGTGGCTGTTATGGTGGCAGCTCCGATCCCGGCAGCAAATACTCTCCCTTCTTGATTCACCTCTGCCACCGCCGTATTGTCTGAGCTCCAGGTGACATCAGGGTTTGAGGCGTCCGGTGGAACCACCGTGGCTGTCAAGGTGGTCGAAGTGTTCTTCTCCAGGCGTAATTCAGTTTGGTCTATTTCTATGTAAGTAACCGGTATTGACACCGAGACAGCGCAGGTGTCGGTGTGAGCGCCATCAACAGTGATGGCGGAGACAGTGGTGTTGCCCTTATCCATGGCGACCACCAGGCCGGTGTTACTCACTGTGGCTACCTGGGGGTTGGCAGAGAGCCAGAAGACTGTTTTGTCGGATGCGTCTGAGGGGGATACGGTGGCTACCAGCAGGGACTGCTGCCCCTTGCGCAGATTCAGTCGCTCTGGACGGACTGTGACAGATGTGACCGGGAAGAGTACCACTGAGACAGAACAGGTTGCCGTGTGTCCCCCGTCCACAGTAGTTACCTGAATTGTAGTCTGGCCTTCGGAGATGGCTGTGACCAGTCCGTTGCTGTCAACACTGGCCACCTGTGGCGTGGAAGAGCTCCAGTTCACGGTTGATGTGGTAGCGTTGGCGGGGGAGATTGTGGCCACCAGGGGCAGGGACTCCCCCGGGGTTATGGAAGCGTTGGTCTTGTTCAGGGATACGCCGCTTACAGGTGTGGTCACTTTGGCCAGACAGGTGGCCCGGTGCTCTCCGTCTACAGTGATTACAGTTATTACAGCTTCACCCTGACCTACTCCTGTCACTGTTCCAGACCCGTTCACAGTGGCAATGGAGGGAGAAGAAGAGGTCCAGACCACTGCCTTGTTGAAGGCATCGGACGGGTACACGGTCGCCACCAGGGTGATGCTCTGGCCTGGGATCAGGTTGATGCTGACCTTGTCTATGGAGACGCTGGAGACCTGTCTCCGGCATTGGCCATCTCTGCATTCAGAGTTGGAGGGACATCTGATGCTGCAAGAGCCGCAGTTGAATGGATCTTGGGTGGTGTCCACACAGGTGCTTGAACATTCTACCAAACCTGTTGGGCAGACAAGCCTGCATGCCCCATCTTCGCAGGCGAGCCCAGGGTCGCACTCATTGTTGCACCGGCCGCAGTGGTGCTCGCTCGTGGCGATGTCAACACAGCCGCCGGAGCAGAGGAGGAGCCCAGTGTCACAGGAGAGCTGGCATGCCCTAGCGGAGCATGCTTCACCATCAGCACAGGGGCGGTCACATTCACCACAGTGCTGATGGGCTGAGGTCAGGTCTGCACATTCTCCTTCGTCTTCTTCTTCGTCGCCGTTCCCGGCTTCTGAACTGCTAGGACACCACGTCTCACCTGTACTGCACCTTGGGGAGCAGCTCCCAAGGATGCACTCTTCTTCCAGGTCACAGGCTTCACCACAGGCTCCGCAGTGATCCTCCGCGGTATCCAGGTCAACACACTCGTCATCACAGAGGTATGGATCTCCGAGTGATCCTCCTGCTACGGATTCGCAGTCGATGACGCACTGGCCGTCAATGCAGATCAGGTCGTTGTCACACTTTGTCCCGCAACCCCCGCAGTTGAGAGGATCATTTGAGGTGTCGGTGCATTGGGTATCGCAGAGGGTGAGAGCGAAGCTGCAGGGAGCATCGGTGGTGGTGTCCCTGTCAGTACTCCCGGTATCGGTATAGTCATGGGCTGCATCCTGATTATCGCTGTTGTCGGTGCTGACTGGTGAGAGAGTATTATCGCACCCCACCATGAATAATGTAGTCAGGGCAAATCCTGAAAAACTGAGTAATAACAATGGATGATAAATACTGACGTATGTCCTCTTCATCTGCAGTTCTCCGTAGCTCGCAGTGTTGGGAGTGTTGGTGTTGGTCTAGTTGAGCAGGTTTTAATTTCTAAACCTTACTTGAAAGGGGAGCTGGTAGCAATAGGGGCAGAGAAAAATCATCAGCAGGTAAACCTCGTGCGCTCCGTGTGCTTCCTCCACTGGTGCAAGGACTATTGACTGAAATAAAAGATTGATTATACTCTCCCTGACGTTGAAGCCTGCAAGCTCGTACCCACCCATAGGCCGCCGAGCGACGTCCCAGGATAACCGTGAACCTGGGCGCGGGAGATCCCGCATCGGTTTCGCATTCATTAATGTGAAGGCAGTATCCTTCCTGTTTTCCCCAAAATTAAATGCCACAAGCTTGGAGTCTATGATGTTGGAAATCTTTGGCTACATTGCGTCGGTAATTGTCGCCATATCTCTTATGATGAGTAATGTTTGGCGTTTGCGCTGGCTAAACATGTTTGGTGCCGGTGCTCTGATGAGTTATGGTTTGCTGATTGATGCGTTGCCTGTGGCGTGTGTTAATGGGTTCATTGTACTGGTGGATGCCTATTACATATGGGAACTACATTCACGAAAAGATCTGTTCACTCTTCTTGATGTCTCTAGTCGAGATGAGAAACTGCTGAGTGTTTTTTTTGACCGGTACGGTGATGATGCCAGGAAGTTTTTTCCTGAGTTTGACCTCTCGACCATTGCTGCCCCCCATTATTTTCTTATCCTGCGCAACCTGATGCCGGTAGGTCTCTTTGTCTGCGAGGACGAGGGGAATGGTACTGCCCGCATTCATCTGGATTATGTGATCCCATCTCACCGGGATCTGGCTAATGCTCATTTCTTTTATAACAGCAATTTCCGCAAATTTCTCAAGGCGGGATTCAGTGAATTTATTATTCGGGGAGCTACGCCCAAGCATGAGCAGTACAGCCGCAAGATGGGTTTTATGCCGTCCCTGTTCGACCCCGAAGTGCTGGTGAAGACTCTTGCGGCAGGCAGTGACATGGCAAAAGTGCCCATGCAGGCGCTGGCGAGCACAGGACAAGACTGATCTGTGCAGGAACCTGGTGCTTGTCTGTTAAGCGCGGCGCTCGGAGAATAATCATCTGTACGGGCACGGCGTCGGCATGCCCTCATACATTGCCCTTTCGTCAGCGGTCCAATCAATCCGCCGCTTGGCCTGCTCAATCAACGGAAAATAATTCCAGCTTTACACTCTTGATCGCTGAGGTGAAGGCCAGTATGTTCCCCGCGTGACCAGGGCTGTGTTCTGCCAGCCGCACCCTCAGTGCGTCAGCCGGGATCTGGTTGAAGCTTGGGTCTATCTCAACTGAGTATGGTGGATCGAGCAGGTAAACCCTCACCCAGGCATGATGCTGCAGACTGTATCTGGTATCTCGGTCACCCTGTCTCGCCTTGACCACTTTAAGCCCATACACTGGCTGAGCGGGGATTCCCGCTGCCCTGAGGAGAGCGGTCAGGAGAACAGCCTGATCATTGCAGTCCCCTTTGCCAGCTCTTAGGGTCTCACTGGCAGACGGGAAGGCCACAACAGGGGTCTGTCTGATGGTCTTGTGTACCCACCGGGTCAACCTTTCAGCTTTCTCCCAGACGGTCCCTCTCTCTCCTGCCACCTTGATAGCAGTTTTCTGGATGGCAGGGTTGTCACTCTCAATGCCCGGTTCAGCAGCCAAGAGCGTGTTGGGGGCAGACATACCTCCCATCTGGTCAATGTGGCTGGGTAGCTGCTCAAATGTCAGCAGATTCTCCGTGCTCACAGCTATTACTACGTGGCCATCCTGCTTGTTTTCATCAGCTTCAGGAACTGGAAACCTGGTCAGATCAGGGGTCTGCCTGCCATCGGACAGATTGAGCCTGTTGTGTAGCGTTTTCATGTTCAGGTTGGTAGTGGTCAGGGCAAAGTTGAACTGTGCTTTCTGTCGGCCGGAATCACCTGTTTGGGGCAGGGCATCAAGCACTCTGGCTGTCTCTGGAGGCATCTGGAGTGGTATCTCTGTCTGGGCCACCATATCGGGGGCCTCGTCTTTTCGAGAGGACCCCTGTTCCTGGTTACCGGCTATGGACTTGAGCGAGGCAAGGAGGCGGTTCGGCCAGTTGTCAGCCCCAGCCCTAGCCTCAGCCCCCCCACTACCACTTTTGCCCGCACCCGCTGTTTCTCGTGGATCGGGTGAACGTTGGGCCAGCTCAGCAACAATCCCCATGGGCAGCTCTTCTTTCAGGATGTTGTCTTGGCTGTCGGTCAGGATTTGAGAGGAGTATCCGTTGTCCATTATTAGTCGGTAGTGATGCACAGTGTTGCCGGGCGTGGGCTGGCTGCCAGTATCCTTTAGCAGACGGATCTTTGACACGTTTTGAGAGAGGGGTTCCACGGACTGGAAGGAGAGACCTTCATGGGGCAGGTTGTGTGCGTCTCGCAGGAACAGGATTGCCATCCCACCCACATCGGGCAGGTAGGGGACACTCATGGAGACGGTCTCTGCCAGCTCTATCTGCTGCTCTGCCATAGAGGGCAACTTGGGCCCTTGAGTCTGTTTGGGGTCCATGTGTGCTATCTGGAAAGAATAGCTTCCGCCCTGAGCGGGAAAGGCGCTGAAGAACATGGGGGGCGCGGCTGATGCGGCATCACTCTGTGATCCCCCCTGGACGGCGCAGTGCAGGCTCTCCACACGATTTACTGTCCACGGCCCAGTCCCTTCTGGGGGAGCTTTGCTCATCACCGCCAGGACCGACGTTTTCATGTTGCGGGGCTGCCCGTATATAGTCAGATTGTCGATGGTCATCTCCTGCCTGATGATTACCTGATTGCCTCGGTCTTCAATGCTCCGGCACAGGTGACCTATCTGACCGTTCTTGAATGTGAGGTTGTAATGGGTCCAGGATGGAGAATGCCCAGACTGTGATGGCTGGAGTGGGTCAGGGGGAAGGAGAGACTCGCATTGGAGGACGGATGTTGGTGTGTTGCCGGGGGGCAACCGCGGGGCAAGAGCGGCTGCGGCGATTATGGTGAGGAGAGCCGCAACCAGGATCAGGAGCAGCCATGTTCGCTTTGTATTGCGGCTGGATTGGGTTGCGTTGGTTTGTTTTTGTCCCATGGTTTCTTTTATCCAAGAATTATCCCACACTACCAACCTGCCATCCCTAATGCAATCCTCAAAGAGATGCGTCTCTTCTGCCTCCGCGTGCAGGGAAGGTGGCGAATATAAGAATGAACATGGCAAATGCACCTGTCTGTGACGAATCAAGAGCTTTTCATGGCCTGGTAGAAGTGTTGTTCTTTAAACATATTCCTGTACTGATACGATGCGAATTCGCAAGGATGGTCAAGACAGCTTATTTGTTGGAGTTTAACTTGTAGCTCAGAAATGGATGGCTGGATGGCTGGATTGAATGGATGTGTGGGTGCTGGGATGCATGGGTGATTTGAAAGCCAAAAGGCGGGAGCTTGAACACTGCCACTGAAGGTGCACTACTACAGCGGAGCTGCTCGAATGTTGACACAGTGGGATAGGATCAAAGTCGTACAGAGAATGCAGGACTACATTGAGCTGCACCTTACCGAAAAGATCACGATGGCAGCATTGGCCAGGGCGGCCAGGTACTCCCAGTTTCACGCAGCCAGAATGTTCGGTGAGATCACCGGTAAATCACCCTTTGAGTACATCAGGTTACGCAGGCTCTCCGCTGCAGCAGAGAAGCTCCTGCATACTCCTGATCGTGTGAAAGTGATTGATGTAGCCTTGGATTTTGTATTTGACACCCATGAAGGATTCACCAGAGCTTTTGCGAGACAGTTTGGCATGCCGCCCAGCCATTTCCGAGACCATGGTTCCTCTGCCGGATTGTTTCTGCCTCCACAACTCCGGGACTGGTATACCAGGAGGCAACGAGGAGAAGTGCCTATGAGCGGAAATGAGCGCAAGAAGCTGGAGACGGTCTTTGTTCAGGTTATGGAACGACCTGCACGCAAGATGATCATCAAGCGCGGCATTAAGGCCACCCATTATTTCGAATATTGTGAAGAGGTGGGCTGTGATGTGTGGGATAAGCTCCTGGCTATCGAGAATGCGTTGCAGGAGCCGATGGGGCTGTGGCTTCCACCAAACCTGAGACCGGAAGGGTGTTCCGAATACGTACAGGGGGTTGAGGTGGCTGCAGATTATGATGGCCCTATACCAGAGGGTTTCGAGGTCGTTGAACTGCCGCCATGCAAGATGATGGTCTTCCAAGGACCTCCCTTCGACGACAAGGACTTTGAGAAGGCCATATCGGATCTGTGGGATGTGATGAAATCTTACAAGCCTGAAGTGTACGGCTTTGAATGGGCTGACAGTGATGGGCCACGCTTCCAGCTCATACCTGAAGGTTGGAGGGGCTATATCGAAGGCCGTCCAGTGCGATAGGAGAGGTGCCCCACAATACTGGCGCCACGCCTTTCACCCTCACCCAATATCTCCCACCCCACGCCTGCAGGGGCACGGCATGCCGTATGTATGTTCGGTTAAGCTTCAATACCATGCCACCAAGCCATCAAGTGCCCTATCACGTCTGTTGTGATCTGGGTCTGGTGCTATACGTCCTTCCCCAATGTCTCGTAGGTGGCGGATCGAGGTG
>CAYZFJ010000050.1:0-19395 GCA_964477705.1 uncultured Myxococcia bacterium
TGTACGGGCACGGCATGCCGTGCCCTTCGTCAGCGGTGCCCCCAACCCGCCTAAACAATTTTGGGAAATCTACTTGCCTTAAAAAAACACGTATGCGGCATGCCGTGCCCCTACATGTGCAGATCAACCTTGCCCTTGCTGCGCCAATCCTGCTGGTCACCCCTGAGACCTTGAACCACCATCATTCAACGTTAACTTTCAACTGTCACCTTCCCTCTAACTACTTATAAAAATTATCAAGCACGTCCATGAAGGTCTTCTCAACCACCTTACGCCGCATCTTGCCTCCGGCACTCACTTCTCCGACAAAAGGATCAAGGGGCCTGGGAAGAATCTTAAAATCTTTCACCTGACCCTCAGGTGGCAGCTTTTTATTCACTTCACCCATGACCTTCCTGAATCTGGCTGCCAACTCTGGGCACGCTGCAATGGCCTCCATATCATGGAGCGTACCATCATAATCCTTGCACATTGAGGCCCACCTGGTTGACTCTACCAGATCAAGAGCAACCAGAGCCACCGGATATGGACGCCCATGACCATGAACAAGCACATGTCCCACATACGGCTCGGTCCGCAGCCGATCTTCTATCTCGCTTACCCCCACCACAACACCATCGCTGGCAGTAAAAACCGAATCTGCCTTTCCGAGCAACCTCAGATACCCATCTCCATCAAGCATCCCCACATCACCCGTATCGAACCAATTACTATCCTCCCCATCATAGACTGTTTCAGGTTGCCCCACATCCCTAACCCACCCTTTTCGCCAGTAAAAAGAGAACATTCCTTCCCCACTCACAAAAATTCTTCCATCCTCACCTATCTGCAAAGAGAACCTCTGAAGGGGCTTACCTTTAGTCTCTGGTCGCACCCCATTAGGCATATTCAGGGTTACCATACCACCAGCTTCAACCATGGACCACCCATCATAAATCCGCACTCCCATCGCATTAAACAGCCCTCCCAGCCATGGGGACAACCCAGCACCGCCACAGATTGCCAGGCGCAAATTCCCCCCCAATCTCTCCCGCAATTTGCCATAAAGCGCTCTATCAAGAATCTGATGAACCAGAGCAAGCCCCACCCCAGGCTGATCTCCCTTGCCTCGCTCACGGGCCACCTGGCGAGCAATACCCAGGCTGCCATAGGCCATGGCTCTGGTGGCCACTGGCAAATCCTCAATCGCCTCAAGAATCCTTGCGTAGACTTTCTCCCAGAACGCAGGACCAGTTACCAGCACAGTGGGCTTCACTTCCAACAGGGACTTTTCCAGTCTGGCATTACCCGCCCGCTCACTCTGGTGCTCTATAAATATCTTTACATCCCCCGCAAGCAGCGACTCCCACAAGGCAATCCTCTGCAGCACATCAGACATGGGCATAAAGATGAGCCAGACATCACCGGGAGTGCACTGATAGACTCTCTTAGGGGAATCCAGGATTCTCAGGAGCGCTTTGTTGGTAAAAACGGCCCCTTTGCATGCCTCAGCCTCCCCTGCCGTATAGAAAATGGCTGCCGGGCCATCATCTGAGATACGGGTAAGCATATTCCTGAACTCGCCAGGAAGAGCGGCCATCCGTTCTCGTCCCATGGCACAAATATTTTCCAGCCCCATTACCGGCAGAGAAGCAGCGGACAGATCCAGGACTCCTGGTCCGAATCTCCCCCAATCCCCATCGCCAAGTCCAACTTCACTGCCATTACTGTTGCCGTTACCATCAGCGCTCGCACTCGTACTTCCCCTCCCACTTCCACTGCTACTACCAATCCCACCTCCAACTTGGGTACGGTGAGAATCTCCATCCCACCCCGTCCCCCACTCCAACTCCCGCTCCAGCAAAAGCAGCCTCATCCCCCTCTCACGATGCCGCTTCCACCAGTTTTCACCCAGAGAAAACAGGTACAGAAACGTCTCACGGGAATAGTCCACAGCCAAAACCGAAGGTTCTAACTCATCAATCAAGGCTATAAACTCATGGGGTATAATATCAGTTGGGATTCCTGCACTAATTGCCCCACAAGCCATGGCTGCAAGGTCAACAAGTACCCAGCTTTCACAGCACGGAGCCCACACTGCCACCCTGTCCCCACTCTGTACACCGCAAGCAGCAAGCCCTGTAGAGAGCTGCATGAGCATGGTCTCCACATTTCGTTTGCTCCTTGAAACCCAAGTAGAGCCAATTCTCACATTCCAGGCAATGCCCTGTGGGTCCATCCTGATTTGATTTACAAAGGAAGCTACTATCGAGTTGGCAGGAATGGCACCTGCCACCAAAGAGGAAGTCACAATTTACCCCCTTCTGTCACCATGTTCCTTAACATGGTTCAAGTCCGTGCTGTCTTCTAAACTGCCTTCCACACTGCCACCCCTCCCCAGCAGGTTCTCCATGGCACAATCCACAAGCAGCACTGTGACAGCAATCAACAAAAGCAAGACCAGGCCCCCGAGAATGGACGTTGCCTTGCTGTCATGTCCAGGTACTTCCACTTATAACCTCCACAGTTATCAACTGCCGACAATTCAATAATGACCAATCCTCCTCCGCCATCCATACCGCCTTACCGCCTCCAGCGCTCCCCAGCCCCGCCTCGCCTCAACACGCCCCACCCACCCACCCACCCCAACCAACCACCGAATACCCCTCTACAGTAATTACAATTGATTGAATGGCATACCTTGCACATGGTGTCAATCACTGCCAACAGCCCATGGGGAGCATCAATTAACGAGGGTCCTCCTCAACAAAAATTAGAGCTTCTTGTTTCCACACCTAATAATGGGCTACCATATCATGGCGTTTTTTTATATTTCCAAATGAACCATTATCCTACGGGTCCAGATTTAGATTTGACAGGAGGCTCAAAGTGTTCCACAGCCGACGACGGACAGAGCAGGACAAGATCGCCTTACAGACAGGAAAGATACAGGAGACAATGCGGCCCTTATCCGGTGTCTGCTCCAGGGCGTCAGTATGGCCTTGGGCCACCATGGCAGTATGCACCATGCTCCTAACCGCCAATAGCGCCAGCGGAGATCCATGGACTGTTGAGGCTAAGCCTGTAGCCCCAGAGCCGATTCCAGCCACCATTGGCGCAAACTCTGCCGAAGACGGAAAATCATCTGACGGCCAAGCCTCCCAGCAACCAGGCAAAGATAAATCAAGGACAAAGGCTGAGTCAGCACCTGTGCCAACACCAACACCAGCACCTGCGTCCAAGACTGGGACCAGGACCAGGGCACAAAACGCAACCAATATTACCAAGAAACCACTCCCCAATGAGACCGCCAACCCCCAAAGTGACCAGACATCCCGTCTCATGAAGATGATCGGTGTGGGCGAAAAGCAGGACCAGTCACAGGATGCAGAAATGGACAACACAGCCGGGATTATCACTCTCCATGGGGCGTCCGCCCTCCTGAACCCGGCAGAGTTCCAGGCTACCCCGGCAGAGGCAGAATTTGCTCAGGACCCCGGCCTTGCCGCTTATCTCGGTGCCCTCAACTGGGGAGACGCCTCCAGGGAGGTCATGGCCAAGTTTGAACAAGCACTCTGGAACGAGTACGACAGAGTGCGAGTAACCCTGCCTAACGTGGAAGACGTCGACCGGCTTCGGAGCGAAACCATCGCCAGAATTGACACCATCAAGGCCAATTACCTAAAGTTTGAGAAAAACAAAACCGAATACAGGACCTCCATCATTGACGGTAAATTTGCCCGGGGTACCAGCGAAGCTGTCTTGCGTGTGGATGACCCAGAGACCCAAACCTACTACTTTTTTGTAGCAGACAAACTCTGGAAGATGGTTGTAGCCTTCAATATAAATGTGGCCAGAGAAACTCCCTTCAATGAGTTCATCAAGGTACTTGCCCAATCCCACGGCCAACCCCTGACTGTTAACTATAGCAACGGTTCCAGGAAGAAAAGAATCCTCTCAGACGCTATCTGGCGGGATGGAATTACCGAACTAAAGGTGGAGAACAAGACTGAGCTGTTCGGCACCTATATTATGGAACTTACCGACCAGGGATGGATAGACAGAATAACCGCCATGCGCAACAGGCTCTCTAAAGACAGCAAAGATACGACAACTGGCGGAAAAACAGCTAAGGGAGATGCAGATACCAGACCCGCCAAAACAATGACCGAAACCATGATGGAGGAGGCTACCAGTACAGAAGGCCACCAGGCTGCACCCGAGGACATTGTGGATCAACTCATCCAGGGTTCAAAAAAGAATAACGATTGAGCAAATTACTTTATTAAACTTACTCACTAGGTATCATTCACCATTCACCATTCACCAGCCGCCAACCGCCAGGCAGCGACTCAAGACGACACGGGACGGCATAACACAACAGCACAACAACATGACTCGAGACAACAGAACAACGGTCTTACTGCTCAATAAAAATTTTTGAGATGAACCTGCAACAGCATACTACAACCAACTACAACACCCATATGGGACAAACGGGGCAACCCTGGTGAAAAAGAACCGATTCAATCCTGTCGCACCCGGCAGCCGCTATATTACTGCAGGTGCAGCCATCGCCCAAGCGAACCCAGGTTCGCACCCCATTTCATGGCCGCTGCTGCTTATGGCCCTTTCCTGTCTCCTGCTCACATGGGGCTGCCATGAAGACAACCAGCAGGACCACAGTGGAGACGGCAACACAACCTATACCCCTCTGGTGATTACCAAGGAAATGCGAGCGGTAGCATGGGACTTGGGGGACGTACAAAGTCTTACCAATGACAGCTCCATTCCCATGGCCACCATCAGGGAAGAGCTGCCAGCAGTCATTCTCCGTCGTCAGTTTTACGACGAATTCGGCGAGAGCATTAACACTGGAGAACACACCAGCCCTTACGACTTTGCGAGCCGTATTCTGCAGCTGCAAGAAGAAGTTGAGACATTTCTAGGCGACAACATTGACTATGATGTGCACATGGATTTACAGACCATGAGCAAAACCAGCCTGTCCGGTCCTTCAAGCACCATAGACAACGGCTACTCCTTTGCCACCAGGGTGAACGGAACCGAAACTGAATACCGCACCAACATGGTGCAGGCAGTTACCACCGTTGCCCAGGAGGTACAACCCAGGCGGTTTATCGTCGGGACCGCCATGAACCTGTATGCAGCCACCCCGGAAGGAGCAGACGACTGGGACAACTTTGTGAACTTCTTTATAGAAAAGCTCAAACCCGCTATCAAGAAGGCTTCTCCCCAGACCATGGTCAGTGTAGGCCTATTCTGGGATGACATGATCACCCAATCCAACCTGAAGGCAGACAACCTGGCAACAAGTCAGTTCGCCTCCATCACAGAGGCCAGGGCCAAAACCGACCAAGACCTGTTCTTATCCCTGATGAACAAGCTGATTAACCATGTAGACGAAATTGCCCTGTCCACCTCACCAACGAGCAGCAGGATGAATGCTCTAGAGGATGATCATTATCGAAGACTGCTCCCTCTGACAGGGCAAGACAAACCAATCGTGTTTATGGAGGTCTGGTCGTCACACACCACCGCAGAGGTGGACTACCCGGCGGTCTGGCTGCTGGAGAAGTTTCGGCAATTAGCTGGCGGGTTAAATGTGGCTCAGGTTGCCTGGAGCAGGATCAGAGATGTGCCAGGAACAGAACGATGTGCGAAAATCATGGCAAACCACGATGTTCCCATCAGTATGCGATTTTGTAATGCAGGCCTCTTCGACAGTGGAGGAACTCACAAACCCAGCCTGTGGCCGGCTTATCTGGATACATCCTCACCCACCCTAGATTAATCACCATTTCCCATGACACCTGCTAACATGTATTCACAGCTCAGCTCCACCAAAGTAGCTGCTGATAATCCTCTACAGCCAGGAAACCTGACAAATATGTCAGCATTCTTAGCCAATCAATGAAAACTCCAGCCACACAATCCGCTACAAGCATCTTACACGTCGATTTTTCAAGCCTTTCTTTCTGACGGCACCGTCCTTGCATACAAATTATTATTTAGCTGAACGTATCTTTCTTGACCAAGTTTCATAACCCTTTGAAAAAATTGCCGCTACGGCATTCAGGTTTCACGAAATTTAGTTAATTGACTCACTCTGACAAGGCTGGAGAGGCAATCGATTCACTGGCAACGTATGTGACAAGAGGATGCATGAAAACGAAGGCTCCCGCAGAAGGCAATGGCATTACAGAAGATGAATTCGAAGTGAACTCTTCTGCAGTACAGGCCGAAAGCTTCGACGACAATTTCCTGGTCGAGCCAGAAGAGAAGGTCAAGGAGCGGGAAACCCAGGAGGACAGCGAACTGGACCCGATCCGGCTCTACCTGCGCAGGATCGGCAGAGTTCCCCTTCTGAACCGCAAGAGTGAAATCCGGGTTGCCCAGCAGATCGATCTGGGCAGGCAGGCCATAATTGATGCGGTCCTCCGCTCTCCTGTGGGTGCCTTTGAGCTTGCAAAACTGATTGAGCGCACACTGGCTGGCGCCAGAGAGATGAGCATTCTTGTTCCCAATTCTCAAGAAGAAGCTGTCGGTTATTCTCCCACCCCTGCTGCTACCTCAACACTCGAAGCCACCTCTGCTGTTGCCGAAGGAGTGTCTGGTGATTACTGTTGGAACCACCCTGATGCAGATGACGACGCCAGCATCGACATCAATAGTGAAGCCCGTAACAGCACCGATGAATACATCCCCCCCGCCACAGGGCAGGGCAGCACCCAACCCACAGCCACCCATCTGCTCCAGACAGAGTCCCTGGCAGGGCTCCACACTCACCAGGACAGCTTAACCGAAGCACATCTGGAAACAGCCATTCATGTGCTCAGGCAATATCACCAAACAGCCACTGCCGCTCTGGAAAATGCCACTGTCAGCAAAGAGAATGGCGACCATCAGAAGTATGAACACCATCTCGGCGATTACGAAAAAGCCCGCACTGATATCGCCAGATATATCTCTGGGCTCGGCATTTCCATTGAAGCTGTCAATCTGATAGTAGAGAGACTCAAACTCATTGCCAACAAGATGACCAGTTGCCACAGCCTGCTGAAGGGAGCAGAGCAATCCATATCCCGGGCCAGAACCAACATAATCAGGAGGTTTGGACCCAGCCTGCAGGAACTACTGCACGAAGATGAAGAAAACCAGGCCCTGGCTGCATTCCTTAACCCCGATGAACCGTTCAAGATGAGGGACTTCTTAACATCCCTCCGCACTGGCAACCTGGACACAGACCAGATAGCAGTCATACTCCAGACAAACCGTAAATGGTTAGGACGGGTGACTAAATCCGATCACGCCCTGCAAGTCATGAGAGCTCGTTATGGGTGCTCAACCGCCTGCACTCTGGCCCTTCTCAGTGAAGTGAGCCATGACATCAAGGCTGGCGAAGATATGGCTCGAGAGGCCAAAGCTCAGATGGTGAGGGCCAACCTGAGGCTGGTAGTAAGCATTGCCAAGCGATACGTGAACAGGGGCATGGCCTTTCTTGACATGATCCAAGAGGGAAACATCGGACTGATGCGTGCCGTCGATAAATTCGACTGGCGCAGAGGGCACAAGTTCTCCACCTACGCCACATGGTGGATCAGGCAGGCAATCACCAGGGCTATCGCAGATCAGGCGAGCACAATCAGGGTGCCCATCCATCTCATTGAATCCTTAAATCGCCTCTCCAAGTTGGGCCAGAAGTTTGAGCAGGAGAACGGCCGGGAACCTGATGAACGCGAATTAGCTAAACTGGCCGACATGCCCATGGATCAACTTAAAAAAGTGCTCAGCACCATCAGGCCTCCCGTCTCCCTTGAGAACAAAATTGGCAACGATGAAGACTGTTCCCTGATGGATTTTATTAACGACACATCGTGTCCCAACCCAGTGACCCTGGTAGCCCTGAGCAATCTCCACGACCAGGTCGGCAAGATGCTCACCAAACTGAATTCTCGTGAAGAGACCATCATTAAGATGAGATTTGGCATCGACTTCGAACGGGACCACACTCTTGAAGAGGTAGGCAACGTCTTCAACCTAACCCGAGAGAGAATTCGACAAATCGAAGCCAAGGCACTCAACAAGCTGCGTCACCCCAAACGAAGCTCCCACCTCCGCCCCTTCGTTGACTGACCCTAATGGCATAGATCAAAAGAAAAGCCGCCCGGTCATTGTCTTAATCACCTGTTGGCTTTATGATTTACCAATGCATCCTTAAATATTCAGTTCAAGATCCCAGTTCAAGCATGCCGCTGCAACATACTTACCCATTGAGGGGTGGATGTTTTAATGAATCAGGTTATATTGCGCGGTGAGGTTTTCATGATTTTGAAACAATATTTTGCCCAAAATCGTCATGATCTCCAATAGAAGCCCGTTCCGATGATGGATCGTTGAAATAACGAGACAGGGGCAAACAAACCAGATCACCTGATGAAAGGAGATACCACCAAGTTGACCCAAGCTTATGAAACAGGTCTAGTAACTAGGAAAATTAACTTCGAGGACCCTGCAACGGTGGTCCAACTGTTCGGAGATGGAGACAACAACCTGCGACTCATCGAGGAGCAGACGGGTGTCGCTCTACTATCCAGAGGCACAGAGTTGACCATGGCTGGACAGGGTCCCGATGTGGCCTTTACAGAACGAGTACTGCGCCAGCTATATAGACTGGCCAAGAAGGGGATGCCCCTCTACGGTGCAGATGTGGAGAGGGCCCTGGCAATACTGAACTCGGACGAGAATGCCAACCTCCAGGATGTGTTCCTGGACAAGGTCTTTGTCTCCGTCCGCAACAAGGTGATCACCCCCCGGGGGCTGGCCCAGAAGTTATATGTAGAGCAGATCCGACACAAAGACATGGTGTTTGGAATCGGGCCGGCAGGAACCGGCAAGACCTACCTGGCCATGGCCATGGCAGTGGCCGCTCTGCTCAAAAAAGAAGTACGCAGAATTGTCCTCACCCGCCCCGCAGTTGAGGCTGGAGAAAAACTTGGTTTCCTACCGGGCGATTTAGCCGAGAAGGTAAACCCTTATCTCAGGCCACTATACGATGCACTGAACGATCTGCTTGACTGTGAAAGGGCAGCCAGCCTGCTTGAACAAGGGATGATCGAGGTAGCTCCCCTTGCATTCATGCGGGGTAGAACGCTAAACAACGCGTTCATCATCCTGGATGAAGCCCAAAACACCACCTGCGAGCAGATGAAGATGTTCCTGACCCGCCTTGGATTTGGCTCCAAGGCAGTAATTACCGGTGACATCACCCAGATTGATCTACCCCACAACACCTATTCCGGGTTGGTAATGGCAAAAGAAGTTCTCAATTCTGTTCCAGGAATAGGGATTGCCACATTCACCGAAGCAGACGTAGTCCGGCACCCACTGGTACAGAGAGTGGTTAAAGCTTTCGAACAACACGAGCATAACGTAAGAGCCTTACAGGTGGCCAACGGCAACGCCAACGCCAATGGAGCTTACACAGGCGCAGGGACCGCCACCATAACGCCTCCAGTCAGAGTGGAAGCCAGAGCAGGCGGCTTTCGAGAAGATCGAATCGACAGAACCGACATCAAGGCCAGGCAATCCGAAAAACCATCCTCCACATGTGGCTCCAGTGTCGCATCTGAAGACAGCGAAGTCGATAATGTGGTAATGGATGAATCTGGACTGATCCCAATCCAGATCAGTAAAGCCAGCCAGGCAGCAGGCTCAGCGTCAGACACACTGCCAGACCTGGAGTATCCTGTCAGGCGCCCCCCGGACAACCCTGAATCCGGGAACAGCTCTGCTGCCACCGATTAAGGAAAGAAGTGTACGGATGAATCCGCCACAGACAGATAACCCACAACGCAACCTGCTCCAGAGGTTCTGGAGCAGGTATCGGATTATGTTTGTCCCATCCATGAGCAACCCAATGCTCAAGGGTATACTTGTGCTCATGATTGCAGGTATAGCAGCGATTCTGAACACCTCTGCCGCCTACAATGAGCAACAGACACTGACTGAGTCCGACATAGGCTCAGTAGCCAGAAAAGACATCCCGGCTCCCAGGGATTTCGTCTATCGTGAAGTTGACCTGGCGGCAACCGAGAGAAAACGACAAGAGTCCACGGAAAAGGTCCTGCCCGTCTATGACTACCAGCTTGAAGCTGAAGAAAATATAGTTGAGAGAATCCAGATCGCATTCACCGCAGCCAGAACCTTGCTGCACAAGCACCAGGAGACAATCGACAAAATAGACAGCCAGAAACCCGGCGACAACAGAAATGATGAAGTCCACCTCTCCAAGGATGCCGCCACAGCACTTACAGAGAAGCTGAAGACAGCCACAGAAGCCATGGATCGGGAGATGGGTCTATTCCGTATCGACTTTTTCAAGTCCCTCGGCCAGGCCCTGGAACAGCGTGATTATGAGTTCCTGCTCAAAGAGAATTTTTCTCCCGATCTGGAGCGTTGGTTGATAAACCTCGTCAACATCTCCATGGAGCAGAAAATTGTCGAAAACGTTCGCACACTGGAGCTCCATGGAGATCGAGGGATCACCCTTCGCATCATCCGAAACAACATCGGCCTGGACGAAATAACCATCACCCGTCTTGCCGAATTCATCAGTCTGAAGGATGCCTTAGGCAAACTGCCCGAACTTGCATCTAAACATCTCAGAGATGCTGACTCCCATCAGCAAGAGCTGCTGGTGAGAATCGCCTCAACTATCATTACTGACAACTGCAACCTGAACCTGAATGAAACCCAGGCCCGCCGTGAACAGGCGAAAAACAACGTTAAAGAACTGGTCACCAACACCGAATTTAAGAAAGGTCAGATTCTGGTAGGCAGAGGCCACGTCATCTCTGAGAAGAATGTGGCGGTGGTGCAAGCCAGTACGGAAAAAGATGGTACTACTGGCTCCGAGGTATGGGAGATTGCCCTTGGCATCGCCCTGTTTACCATCCTGTGCTCCTATGTTCTATACCGGTATGCAAAACGGAATATCAGGAAGTTCAACCCGGGCGGCAAAGACGTACTCTTGATGGCAAGCTGGCTGATAATCATGCTCATCATCACACGAGTATCAATCATAGTCTCACAGGCACTGGCAGAACAATGGGATGTCATCCCGATTAACGCCTTATATTTTATGATCCCGGTAGCAGCCGGTACCATGTTAGTGCGACTGCTGATCAACGCGGAAACGGCCTATTTCTTTGCCATGCTCCAGTCTGTTCTTACTGGGCTGCTATTTGAAAATTCTTTGATTTTCGCCATCTTCTGCCTGATTACCGGGGTCCTTGGAGCGAGCGAGGTAAAAAGGGCCAAAGAGAGGACCGACCTGGTCAATGCGGGCGTGAAAACCGGCCTGTACGCTGCACTGATGGCAATGGCAGGGACTCTTCTGCTCGATGGATTTCTCTCCATGGAAATCCTCTTCAACATAGTATTTGCCTTCATCGGCGGCATTTTTGCCGGCCTCCTGGTGACCGCAGTCATGCCGGTCGCTGAGGCCATATTCGATTACACAACCAACATTAAACTGATGGAGCTGATCACCCGAGACAACCCCCTGCTCAAAGACTTGACCATCAGGGCTCCGGGCACCTACCACCACTCCATCATGGTAGCCAACCTGGTGGAGGCCACCGCTGCCAAAATTCATGCCAATCCGGATCTGGCCAAGGCTGGCGCCTATTACCACGACGTGGGCAAGCTCCGAAATCCAAGCTATTTTGGAGAAAACCTGATGTCCGGCGAGAATCCCCACGACAAGCTGAAACCATCTATGTCAGCCCTGATTCTCAAGGATCACATCAAGGATGGTGTGAAGCTGCTTAAATCCCATAAGTTGCCCAAGCCCATCGTGGACCTGTGCCAGCAACACTCTGGCACAACCATGACCGGCATTTTCTACGAAAAAGCGGTAAAGCTGGCAGAGGAGAACAGTGACGCTGCCCCAGATCCCCAGGAATTCCGCTACCCTGGTCCCAAACCCCAAACCCGGGAAGCCGCCCTGCTCATGCTGGCGGATATGGTTGAGGCAGCCACCAGGTCTATGCCTGACCCCACTCCCTCCAAATTGCGCGGAAAAGTTCAGCAAATTATTAACTCCCGGTTTATCGAGGGTGAACTCAACGAGTGCGATCTGACCCTGCGGGATCTCCATGAAATCGCAAAGTCCTTTGCGGACACCCTGCTGGCCCAATTTCACAGCCGTCCCGAATATAATACCGGGCATCTTTCGAGCCGAGGC
Source organism: uncultured Myxococcia bacterium (assembly GCA_964477705.1). Classification (GTDB taxonomy): domain Bacteria; phylum Myxococcota_A; class JAVEVO01; order JAVEVO01; family CAYZFJ01; genus CAYZFJ01. Next base: position 12,251 of record CAYZFJ010000050.1, read on the forward strand.
GGCGATTACAGCAAGAGTATGCCTGCCGGACACTCAAGCTCGTCAGGCTCTCACAGACCTTCAACTGGCAAGAGCGGTGGCGGGAGTGGTGCCTGGTCGATAACATCCCAGATAAAATCACAAAGTCGACAGCAGCAACAAGTCCAGGGCCGGGGGCAAGCCAGCGGACAGAAATTCGCCACTCCCATGGCAACAGCCGACGAACAGGATGGAAACAACGGTAACAATGGCAACATCATTTCTGACAAGATCGAATGTAAGGTTGACAGCAGCCCAGATTGGGCAGAACAAGTTGAAGAGACGGGCCCAAAAGGCATTAAGCGCCTTGGGTTGTCCTGATTCGGAACTGTCCATACTGCTTACCGACGATGAGGAAATCCGGGAGTTGAACCGGGATTTCCGGGGAATTGACGAACCCACCGATGTGCTCGCCTTTGCTGCCGCTGAGAGTGAGGACGCAAGTCTGAATCCACAGTTTCTTGGGGATGTGGCCATCTCTCTGGAGAGGGCTGAACAACAGGCTGCAGAGGAGGGATTGGCCCGCCATAAGCGCCTCTCTGCGGATATTCTGGAAGGTGATGAAGGCCGGGTTCCTGACAACCAGATTAACACCAGCGACGCTATCAACGGTCTCCCAACTTCTGATGTGGAGTGGACCGTTACCGACGAGGTGACTTTCCTCATTCTCCACGGCATCCTGCACTGCATGGGGTACGACCACCATGATGAGACCGGCGAATACGAGATGCGCATCATGGAGAGAAAGCTGATGGACCTGGTCCGGAGCCGCCGCTCTGCCAAGGCCGGCCTCATCAGATAATAAGACTTTCATTCGGCTCCAGAGGCCTGGCATGTCACCCCGCACCAGCTTCACCAACCCCATTTGTCGGTCTTTTCAGTCCTCTACAATCCACCATTACACTGCTGCGAATAACAAACAATCCGTTCTGTTAGACCCTGTGTCGGAATCCTTCAATTACCAGCTTGAATTTGAAGTGTTCATTTGAATAGTAGCTACAAATTTTGTAGACTAAACTGGTTCTTAGTTTTGCCCTGCAGCACGACCATTTAGATTACCTGCACATTGTTAAACCATTTTGGCAGCATGGGCAGATAACCCCTATGGTTGCAAATTGGGAGATGGATTACCAATAGGCCGAACTGATTCCTGCAACGAGGGTAATGCAAAATCAGACCGAGGATGGCTCAGGCTCAAGCGCCCATATTGGCATTCCACTTCTTAAACCCAGGAGACAGGTTGTCCAAATGAAACTGTCAAAAAACGCATCCCAAACCGTAACTAGCCCCCTTTTGTGGCTCTTCATCGCACTACTTGTTGGCGCAGTGAGCGGAGGTTGCGCTGAGAAGCCCAACCCCCTCTACAATACAGATTTGGGTGATGATATCGGGCTTCTTGCCGATGCGGGAGATGGAGGCTCCGGCGACGGCAGCATGGATAATCCTGATGTCTCAATCAACCCGGGTGGAGAGCCATGTGAAGCCGGTTCCGGATCATGTTGTGATGATTCTACCGAGACCACGTTTGGCTCTGACCACGCATGTCAGGAAGAGATTGCTACGGACTGGGAATGTTCCAACACCGGTTGTGGTGGAACATTGCGCAAGAATATTACGGACCGTTTCTGCTCAGGTACATCATCTCAATGTGATGGTGCCGAAAGAGAGCGGGGATGGGAAGACCATGAGACCTGCCCGCTCACTACTGTGTGCGATGAGGTAGCCGAAACCTGTGCGGCTGACACTCAGTGCGATGTGAACTATTGCGAAACCGGTGAATGTTGCGACCTTGAGTCCATGAGCCTTCTGGATGAAAGCCACGTTTGCAACCCCGCCATCTCTGAAGCCTGGCGTTGCACCTCCTCACCTTGTGGAGGCGCAGTAGAACGCTCGGCAATGGTGCAATATTGCGATGGACAGTCTCCTGATTGTAGTGGAGATATAGAATGGACTGACTGGGAACTTGTTGAGACCTGTAATCCAGACGCAATCTGCCGGACATCAGGGAGCGCCAGACCCGAGTGTGTATCCAATCGCCAGCAGTGTGACCCATCCTACTGTCAAACAGGCACGTGCTGTAACCTGGAAACTAATACACTCTATGGTCAGGAACAAGTCTGCGCCTTTAATTACAGCTCAGAGCAGAGATGCTCCTTAGAACCTGGAACATGTGGTGGCGATGTGGAGTTTCGCACCTCTAACCGTCACTGTTCAGGCACATCCTCCGCTTGTGACGGGCAGGTGATTCCCGGGCAGTGGATCTTGAGCGACACCTGCAGCGAGACTGAGACCTGTAATCCGACCACCTTCACTTGCGCAGACACCCCATCGTGCCATGACGACTACTGCCAGTCCGGCGTGTGCTGCAACACACAGACCAACAGGTTATATACAAGCGTCCGGTTATGTGCAGAGGGCATAAGCCCTGAATACCGCTGCGCTGATGGAGTTGATGGATGTGGCGCCAATGTGGAAGTACGCAACATCGACAAATACTGCTCTGGAACATCCCCAAGTTGCGATGGGCATAACCTGCCCGGAGAGTGGAACATAGTAGAGAGCTGCCTCCCGTCTGAGATGTGCAATACAAACTCCTTTACCTGTGAATTCAGCTCATCCTGCCGTGCCGACTACTGTACATCGGGAGCATGCTGTGATGTGGCCAACAACACATTGCGCAACTCAGACTACCTGTGCGCCCAGAACCTGGAGCAGGATCTGAGGTGCGTTGATGCCAACCAGTGCGGCAGCCAGATCGTGCGCCGAGAGAAAGTGCAGTATTGCTCAGGAGCTTCACCCACATGTGATGGTCAGGAGGAATGGCAGGAGCTGGATATCGAAGGGCAGTGCCAGCTTACAGAAACGTGCACAGAAAACGGCGGGGTGACACAGTGCACAGAGGACCCAATGGCATGCCTGCCCATTCTCAGGGTTGTCACTGGTTCGTACCACACTGTAGCCCTGAAGAACGACAGCACCGTCAGAGCCTGGGGAGGCAACGATTTTGGACAGCTGGGTTTGGGTGACAAGATCGACCAGACAACCCCAACTCCAGTCCAAAGCCCTGATGGCAACAGCATCCTCTCTGAAATCAAGGGCATCTCAGCCGGCAACTTCTACACCATGGCCCTCAAAAACGATGGCACGGTCTGGGGCTGGGGCAGCAATGCCTACGGCAGGCTGGGGATCGGTTCCAAGCTTGATCAGACCCTGCCCGTACAGGTGAAGGGATTCCAGGGCCAAGGTTTCCTCCAGAACATCACCTCCATCGCCGCCAACGGGCGGCACTCACTAGCCATAGACGGTGCTGGCACTGTGTGGGCCTGGGGCAGAAATGCGGAGGGGCAACTGGGTGATGGCACTACGACCGAGCGACTCACACCCGTGCAGGTTAAGAGCTCTGACGGCATCCTCCCATTTACCGGTGTACGTAAGATCCTCACCGGAATGGACCACACCATTGCTCTTAAGAACGATGGCACTGTCTGGGCATGGGGCAAAAACGACTATGGTCAGTTGGGCCATGGCAACAGCGGCGCAGGTACCAACGTCAATCTGCCTGGACAGGTATTGGGCATTGATGGGGTCGGGACTTTGTCGGGCGTGAACGACATCGCCGCCGGCGAGGTATACTCCCTGGCTCTGATGAACGATGGCTCTGTGGTGGCATGGGGACGGAACAGCAGTGGCCAACTGGGCGACGGCACCACTGCAGACAAGCCCTTCCCGGTCAAGGTGCTGGGAGAAAACGGCCTGGGGTTCCTCAGCGGCATCACCGCGCTGGCCTCCATGGATTACCACACCCTTGCCATTAAGGATGACGGTACTATGCGGGCATGGGGAAGCAATAACAACGGGCAACTTGGCGATGGCACCACCACCGTCAGGCTGAGCCCGGTGACGGTCATGATGGCAGACGGCACAACTCCGCTCGGCAACATCATGGGCATCTCTGCAGGATACAGATTCTCCGTTGCATTATCCCAGGATGGGACCATCTGGGCGTGGGGCAGGAATGATCGGGGGCAGTTCGGCAACGGCAGCACCACAAACAGCTCCAAGCCTGTGCAGACCAACCCCTTCTGAGCGCTCTTCACATCATGAAAAGTCACCCTGTTATTAATAGAAAATCTTTAACAGGGGGGCCATACATATTCCTTTTATGTTGCAATCCGAAAGATAGGGGTTAATCTTTTCAAGAATATTAGGCAACCTCAATGGACTGAATGGTATTCCACAGCTTCGCTGCGTTAAAGTGTCCAAGACTTTGACACTACCCGCCATCAGTCTGTTTGCCTTGAAAATTAAGAAATTTTTATTTAGATAAGCCCATTATCACCTTCTCATTGTTGCCCCATGTCCTGCTGCACATTGTCTGCGCAGGTACACAGGAGTGCAGGCTGGATTCGGATTAGATAGCCTATCCGGCAACCACAGCCGCTATCTGGCCAAAGTGGATCGTGCGGGAATAGAACTGAAAGCAGATTTATCACCATAAAAATGCTCATGTCCATGCACATGATCATGCCCATTTATGAGCATGATCATGTTCATGAGAAAGCATTATACCTGCCCAGCCAGTTCTTCCCTGGATTTGCGTTTCACAAACCCGCACTCAGACCGATTACCGGGCGGAATGCGGACCGGGTACCATCACGGAAGGATGCGGAGTTCCATAACCATGATACAGAACATGCTCAAGCGCATCGTCGGAACCCAGAACGATAGGGCCATCAAGGCAGCACAGCCCCTGGTGGTCAAGACCAACGAACTGGAACCCAGATTCGCCAAACTCACTGATGAAGCATTGGTTGCCAAGGTGCCCAAGTTTAAGGAGCGGATTGCCAAGGGTGAATCCCTGGACGACCTCCTGCCAGAAGTGTTTGCCGTTACTAGAGAGGCTTCAAAAAGAGTCCTCAAGATGCGCCACTACGATGTGCAGCTCCTGGGCGGCATCTTCCTCCACCGAGGAACCATCACCGAAATGAAGACCGGTGAAGGTAAAACTCTGGTAGCTACTCTACCCATCGTACTCAACGCTCTGGGAGGCAGGGGCGTCCACCTGGTAACAGTGAACGATTACCTGGCACGACGTGACGCAGAGTGGATGGGCAAACTGTACCAGTTCCTGGGACTGTCAGTAGGCACTATTTATCATGATCTGGACGACCGGCAACGCCGCATCTCCTACCGGGCCGACATCACTTATGGCACCAACAACGAGTTCGGATTCGACTACCTACGCGACAACATGAAGTACTCCCTGGAGCGGATGGCCCATCGCTACCTGCCCCATGAAGAGCGGACCGACAAGGGCTACGAGCTGAATTTTGCCATCGTGGACGAGGTTGACTCAATCCTCATCGATGAAGCCAGGACGCCTTTGATCATCTCCGGTCAGGCCGAGGACTCTTCAGAGCTCTATTACAAGATCAACGAGATTGTCCCTTTGCTGAAAAAGGACGAAGACTTTACCGTTGACGAAAAAGCCCACTCTGCGGTGTTGACAGAAGAAGGCGTAGAGACCGTAGAGCGCATCCTGCGGGCACGCAACCTGCTCTCCCAGGGGGATCTCTACAATCCCAACAACATTGAACTGTTGCACCACGTCAACCAGGCTCTCAGGGCCCACTCCCTGTACAAGCGTGAGGTCAATTATCTGGTCGCTGACGGCAAGGTGCTGATCATCGACGAGTTTACTGGCAGGCTGATGCCTGGCCGCAGATGGTCTGACGGGCTCCACCAGGCGGTAGAAGCCAAAGAAGGAGTCAAGATTGAGAGCGAAAACCAGACCCTGGCCACCATCTCATTCCAGAACTACTTCCGCCTCTACAAAAAGTTGTCTGGCATGACCGGTACTGCAGATACAGAAGCTGAAGAGTTCAACAAGACCTACAATCTCGATGTTATGGTTGCTCCTACCCATCAGAAGTGCGTGCGGAAGGACTTCCCCGATGTGGTTTACAAGAGCGAGCCGGAGAAGTTCCACGCGGTAATCGACGAGATCCAGGACTGTGCCAAGCGGGGACAACCTGCCTTGGTAGGTACTATCAGCGTAGAAAAGTCCGAAGTCCTCTCCAAGATGCTCAAGCGTAAAAGTATCCCACACAACGTACTCAACGCCAAACACCACGAGAAGGAAGCTGACATCATCGCCCAGGCAGGTCGGCAGGGAGCGGTGACTATCTCCACCAATATGGCAGGTCGAGGTACAGACATTCTGCTGGGCGGTAATCCGGAGGCTCTGGCCCGAAACAAGGCGGGTACATCCGACGAAGCCAGCGAGAGCTACCAGGAAGCATTGCAGTTTTTCCGCAAGATTTGTGCCGAAGAAAAACAAACGGTCATCAAGGCCGGGGGGCTGCACATTATTGGCACCGAACGACACGAGAGCCGGCGGATCGATAACCAGTTACGAGGCCGAGCCGGCCGTCAGGGTGACCCGGGCAGCAGCCGTTTCTATCTGTCGCTGGAGGACGATCTAATGCGCATTTTCGGCTCGGATCGTCTCAAGCCTGTCATGGAACGCCTCGGCATGCCTGATGGGGAACCAATTGAGAACAAGCTGGTTTCCAAAGCCATCGAGAGCTCCCAAAAGCGGGTGGAAGGCCACAACTTCGATATTCGAAAGCACCTCCTCGAATACGATGACGTGATGAATCTTCAGCGCAAGACGATCTATGACCTGCGCCGCAATATTCTCGCCAACAAATTTGGCGAAGAAGAGCTGCTCGATAATTTTGAAGATCTGATTATTGATATTGTGGCAGACCATTGCTCAGGGGAAGCAAGCGAGTGGAACCTGGAGCGGCTCCGTGATGCAGTGCGGGATCAGTTCAATATTAACTTTAATCCAAACTCAGATGCCTCTGCGTCCACATCGGGAGGTTCTGAGCGGACCAAATTTTCCGTGGAGGACATGCAGGATCAGCTCTTCGATGCTGTAGAACAGAATTATCGGCGCAGAGTTGACCAACTGGCCCCCATTGCCTCCGCTATGAACGAGCGGTACATGGCAGAGAATCCTGATCACAAGCCTACTTCAGCCACCGAACTGTTCATGTCTATCGTTCGAGACATCCAGCTTCGAGAGCTGGATAACGCCTGGCGAGAACATCTCCAGGCCA
>CAYZFJ010000051.1:0-18621 GCA_964477705.1 uncultured Myxococcia bacterium
GAGTTATCGTAGTTCTTGGGAACCCTCATGCCGGTCATCCCCATAATGGGCTTGCTAAAGCGGGTGCGCTGTTCCTGGAATACCTGGTAATGCCACCAGGTAACATCAACACCCAATTCAAACTGGGGTGTGAACTCCCAGTTAACCCCACCTCTCAGGGTGAACGGAATGACCATCTCGGTGACATGGGTGGTGTTCAGGTTGTCCCCTTCGGGCGGGGCAACAGTGATGTCACCCTCCAGCTTCACGGGCATGCCGCTGGTGAACGATGTGCCGATTCCTAGTGCGTTGGTGGGATTAAACAGTATGCCCAGCTTCCATTCGGTTGCCACATCCTGGCCGGAGATGCTCATGCGCATGTCGCTGTCGGTGATGGTGGGGTCATTGCTGAATCGCAGGTCCGGGTTGGCCAGCACCATGGGGTTTATCATTTGCTCCATCTCCATAGTGATGTATGAGATGCTTACCCCTGCGCCCACACTGAATTGGTCCGAGACCTCCCAGGCCGCAGCCAGTGTGGTGTTGGCTGCCACAAAGAATGCGTTCAGGATGTGGTACCTGGTCGCCTCGTCTTCAGGCATCTGGGCACCGTAGGCGGTGGGGGCGTAAACACCAAGGGCGATACGGAACCTCTCTGTTGCAAGGTCGGTGGCGACGCCTGCAAATGGTGAGATGCCATATTGACTGGTCGGTTTGATCTCTCTGTTGGCCGGGTGCAGTACGAGCTGGGAATTGTAGAGTCTAAAGCCCATGTCAATCAGATGGAGGGAGCCGGAGACGTAGGCCTGGGTTCCCTTCTGGAGGGTCAGACCTGCCGGGTTGTGGAAGATGGCAGTGGGATCATCGGGCTTTCCCATGATGGTGCCCATGCCTATTTTGCGTACGCCAGCATCTTGATTGTGGAAGCCGCCAGCCCAGGCGGCGCTGGGCCACCCTTTCAGGCCAGCCCCAAACCATCCGGGCTTTCCAACACTCTCCAGCTTGTTCAGCTCTCCCAGCCCCACTGTTAAACCTGCTGTCAGCAATAGCAGAATTAGAGTAGTGGCCGTGTGGCGCACAAGAGAACTACGCAGGGAGCTGTTTGTGGTGCACTGCCTGCTGCTGTTTATGGTGCAGGTGGCAATGGGAGCCGTTCGTGTTGCTGTGTAGGCAGCGGGTGCGGGTGATGTGGACGCTGCATATTTATGGAACATGGCTGGAGTCACTGTCTTGGTCTCCACTGGCGTGTGTTTAGCATTTAATAATAAAAATTATTTTTAAGTTAATTGCGAATTCTAATCAGGTACTCTCTCAGTCAGGCACTAGGGTGCCATATTTACCCTTGCTGCAGAGTAATCTCCCTCAAAGTGCCAGGCATCCATGGTCCCATCCTGGTCCAGATCCAGGTCCGGTGCGGCATTCACCAGCTGCAGGAGTATCTTCAGAGACATACCACCCATGTCCACTGTTTCGGCGGTCTCCACGGAGAGGATGCCGACAAGACTTCCAGTGGATATCTGTCTCCCATCGCTGGCGAAGGTGCCGTTTATGTCCAACTGCTCTACTAGCAGGGGGGTGCTCAGCCCAGACAGGTTAAATGGCAGGTCAGAGGGAGTGGTCGTGGTGAAGGTTAGCCCATCAAGCTGGCATGGAATGAGGGATGTCTCCCCTTTAGTTGCGTATCGGTTCTCATCTGCCTTGTATTCCCCGCTCCCTGTCTGCAGGAGCATGGAGTTGGCAGATTTCAGGTCGGAGTCGGCCTCTGCTTTGGCTTCCCGCCCCTTGTTGCTCTCCCCGTCCCCGTCTTCAGTTCCAATCTCTATCACCTGCATCAGGATGTTCATGGTGTTGTCCCTGATGCTCTCACTGAAGAACTCATTGAGCATGGCGGCATTATCGCCAGAGAGGGGAGCGGTTACCAGCAGGGTGTCCAGTTTGTATCCGTAGCCGGTGATGTCAGTGGTAAGGGCATCTTCAGAATCAGCGGTACCTGAGTCGGCTCCATTGCCATTGCTGTTATTGTTACCGTTCTGGTTACGGTCAATGGACTCATCAGCAGGCAGCATCAGCGCCTTCTCGCCCATACCTGTGTAGTATTCATCGCACCCTGTCGCCTCTAACACCAGCAGGGCTGCAAGACCTGTCCAGCAATAAAAAAGCCTGGAATTCATGGTTTCTCCACAATGCAAGCTGTTCAGTCAAGTGGTGGAAATTACAGGCCTTTGCAGGAATCGTCAATGGAATATAGATGTCTGCTCTGATTGGGCGATGGGTGGTCAGGTGGATGATCCAAAATCTAATTTTACCTAAGCTCTCTCTGTGTTAATTTGGCGGTTGGAGTGGGTTGTTGTTGTTGTCTATTGTCGGTATTTGTGGCAGGGGTGACGGGGGGTGGTCTTATGTAGGTCTGTTGGTAGTACAGGGAAATTGTTTTGTTAGATCTGTTCAGCCTTTTTGCTATTGCAGTGGGTCTGGCTATGGATGCATTTGCGGTAGCCATAGTGACTGGCCTCACGGTGAGACCGCTCTCGTTGGCCCAGGTGGGGCGGATGTCACTCTCCTTCGGTCTGTTCCAGGCGATCATGCCCTTGATAGGGTGGTTCGCTGGCAGAGCGGTACATCAATATATTGCCAGCGTAGATCACTGGATCGCCTTTCTGCTCCTTGCCCTAGTGGGCGGCAACATGATCTGGCAGGCATTCCGAGACGATGATGGTGAGGGGCTCCAGTGTAATCTGTCTGATCCTACCTGTGGGTGGCACCTGTTTGCCCTCTCCCTGGCAACCAGTATCGATGCCCTGGCTGTAGGGCTCACTATGGCAATGATTGGGGCGAAGATCTTGTTCCCCGCGCTGGTAATCGGTCTGGTTGCTTTTATGTTCACCGCTGCGGGGATGGTGTTTGGTAACAAGGTGGGGGGCAAGTGGAGTAAGTGGGGCAAGTGGGTTGAGGTGCTTGGCGGTGTTATCCTTGTCGGGATTGGGCTCAGAATTGTGGCCGAGCACATCCTGCTTGCTTAAGTGTTTTGATGGTGGAGCTGGTTTTCAGTTCAAGTCAATCTGGACCCTGTTAATCCAACCTTTTGCACACCATACCGGCGATTCAGTCTTGCCCTGTCAATGCTCTCCGTTGTATGGTTCTCCACTCAAAGTAAGGAGGACACCGTGTATCTTAATCCGGCACCACTTGGTAGAATTGTCGAAGAGCTCCGCAGCGGGAAGCTCCCCCTCGAGACCTACATCAATAGTGTTCTTGACCTCATCGCTGAACAGGATCAGGTTATTCAATCAATCCTCCCTGAGAATGGGCGCAGGGAACGGCTCCTGAAGGATGCTGCCCGGTTGGCTGCCCAGTATCCAGACCCGGCCCACAGGCCACCCCTTTATGGGGCGCTGGTAGGGGTTAAGGATATATTCCATGCGGATGGGTTTCCCACCCGTGGCGGCTCCGCCTTTGATCCTAAAGTACTGGCAGGAGCCGAGGCCGCCTCAGTCTCCATTTTGCGCGAGGCTGGAGCCCTCATACTAGGGAAGACAGTGACCACCGAGTTCGCTTACTTTGAGCCAGGGCCCACCTGCAACCCCCACAACACGGCCCATACCCCAGGTGGCTCCAGCAGCGGCTCGGCTGCGGCAGTGGCGGCAGGTTTCTGCACCCTGTCTCTGGGAACCCAGACCATCGGTTCTGTGATCCGGCCCGCCGCTTTCTGCGGATTGGTAGGCTTCAAGCCCAGCTATGACCGGATTCCCACCGCCGGGTTGCTCCATTTTTCAAAGACAGCAGATCATGTGGGCTGTTTTACCCAGGATCTGGAAGGTATGATTCTGGCTGCCAGGGTTGTCTGCCAGGGGTGGAAGATACCGCACCAGACAACAACGCACAACAACACACCGGTAAAGCTCACCCTTGGCGTTCCCGAGGGCAAGTATCTAGAGCAGGCCTCAGAGGAGGCTCTGGTGGCATTTCAAGCCCAGTTGGAGCTGTTGCAGAAGCAGAGCAAAGCTACCGTGACCGTCAAGCATGTGCCCGCCCTGGACGACATCGCCCAGATTGCCAGCACGCACAGGGCGTTGATTGCTGCCGAGATGGCCAGCCAACACGCTAAGTGGTTTGAACCTTACCGGGAGCTGTACCGTCCCCGCACTGTGGACCTGATCCTTGAGGGGCGCCAGGTGTCACAGACCCAGGTCGGGCAGGCCAAGGCCGAGAGGTTGGCTCTACGGGAGAGGCTTGAGCGGACCATGGCTGACAACTCCATTGACCTGTGGGTTACCCCGGCGGCTCCCGGCCCCGCACCTGAAGGCCTCGGCGCTACTGGCAACCCTGCCATGAACATGCCATGGACATACACGGGCATGCCGTCCCTCACCCTGCCTGCAGGTAAGGCTGCCAACGGTCTGCCCCTGGGGATGCAGTTTGTGGCCCCCTTTATGAAGGATGAGTTCTTGTTGGAACATGCAGCCCAGTACCTGCAGATTAAATTGTGAAAAGAAATCTGATTTAAATACCTTCAAGTTGGCTTGAATCATACCCTCCTTCTTTGTATTCTTCATGGTGTTACAATTTTTCAGTTCCCTCCCTCTCCCAGAGGTTTTCATTATGAGATCATATGTCTGCTCCTGGTTTGCCCTCCTTTGTGTCGCCCTACTGATGCAGGGGTGCAATGATCTGTCTACCCTGTCCCCCGTCAACCCATGTGATCCTGCCTATCAGGGCAATAAGCCATGCGCCTGGTATGACGGCGGTGGTGATAACAGTGATGGTGCGGTTATTGATGACAACGACACAGGGACAGACAGCGGCTATGAGAACCATTGGGGAGACGGTGGTTATCTGGACGACGCTGGTGATGCGTTGGATGGGGGCGGGGATGGGGAGGTCCTCGAAGATACTGATGTGCAGGGTGAAGAGGACAGCGGGGTGGAGTGTGTATGTGATCAGGTGTCCTTTTGCTGCGATGGATGCCACGCTGTCAATGTGGGAGTGGAGTGTTTCCACGATGCGCTCGCTTGCACTCAGCATATCTGCTCAGAGGGAGGGTTGTGCCAGCGGGTTACACTGGATGGCTGGTGCATCGACGACCTAAGTTTGTGTAGGAATACGAGCGATGATCCGGCCAACTGTGGAGAATGTGGGAACGTATGTGCTGCCGGGCTTGTGTGCTCTGATGGCGAGTGTATCCTCAATTGCGGGGATGGCCTGACCTACTGTGGTGGGCAGTGTGTGTCACTGGATTCCCATGATTGGCATTGTGGTGGCTGTGGTGCTGAGTGCCCCCATGGGACCGCATGCTCAGGTGGGCAGTGTCTTGTGCAGGTTACCGGGATTGCCCTCACTCCTGCGGCTCTCACACTTGATAAGGGGAGCAGCACTTTTCTCAGCGCTGTAGTTGAGCCCGCCAACGCGGCCAACAAGACCGTGCTCTGGTCCAGCTCTGCAACTGGGGTGGTTACAGTGGACCCTGTCGGCCGTGTAACTGCAGTAGGGGCTGGCCAGGCCACCATCTCTGCATCTGCGGAGGATGGCGGTCACACCGCCACCAGCTTGGTGACTGTGGAAGTGCCTGTGGAAGGGGTTGCCATAGAGCCTGCCCTCCTGTCCCTGATGTCAGGAGAGGCGACTACGCTCCGCCTCACACTGAATCCGGCCGATACCACTGTTGTCATTGAGGATTTGGACGTGGTGTGGTCATCTGAGAATACGAGCGTGGTGGGCGTGGCGGGGGGAGCGGGGCCGTGGGGAGCCACTTCTGCTACTGTAACTGCCATGGCGGCAGGTTCAGCCACTATTACGGCTTCTGTCTCCGGCATGGGAGGTCAGTGGCAGGCCCACTGTGCGGTCGTAGTTAGCTCTGTGGCTGTAACTGGGGTAACCATGACGCCTGCAGCGATTACCTTGAGGAAAGGCCAGTTGATGGTGCTCCAGGCAGAGGTGATTCCTCCAGATGCTACCGATAAAAGGATTCATTGGGAGTCCTCTGCTCCCCATCTGGTGTCCGTAACCCAAGACGGAGTGATTACTGCCAACGGTGGAGGTCAGGCCACCATCACCGCAACAACCATCAACGGCGGCTCTTCTGCCACCTGTCTGGTTACGGTTGTGGTTCCGGTAACCGGTGTGGAGTTGGAGTCAACCCAGATCGCCATGGAGCGGGGTGATACTAGCCAACTCCTTTATGGGTTGCTCCCGCCCGATGCTACGGTCCAGACGGTGTCATGGTCTTCGGAAGATCCCACGGTCGCCCACGTGAATGGGAACGGACTGGTGACAGCGGTGGGCGCGGGGAGCACAGTGATCACGGTTACGACCGGAGAAGGTGGATACACTGCGAGCTGCGTGGCGGAGGTGAGAGTTTCGGTCTCCAGCGTCAGCATTGCTCCGGAGAGTCTCACAATGGTCCCGGGGGATACTCACCTGCTGACAGTTACTGTACTCCCGGAGGATGCCACTGACAGGTCGGTGACCTGGGCTTCACTCAGTCCAGAAGTGGCCACTGTAGATCAGCAGGGTACCGTGACTGCCCTGGCTAATGGCTCTACGATCATTAAGGTGATCACTAATGATGGTGAGTTGTTCGCCCATTCCCAGATCAGCGTATTCACACCCGTGGCAGGGCTCAGTGTGACCCCAGAGTCCATGGTGCTCGCCCTCAGGGAGCGTGGCACCTTTGTGGCTCAGATAATTCCAGAGGAGGCCAGTAATAAGACTGTGGAGTGGGAGTCGGCCGATCCGTCCGTAGCCGTAGTGGATGAGCAGGGTGTGGTTACATCAGTGGGGATGGGGGTTACCATAATCACTGCTACCGCCGTGGATGGTGGGTCCAGTGATTATGGTCATGTGGAGGTGATCCCGTATAGGTTTAGCTCGCATACCTTTACTACCTGCGGGGCTTCGGGTCAGTACGGGCCTATGGAGAGTGCCTGCCGTGGGGCTTATGAGGCTGTGCAGTCTGGAGCCGACTGGGCTGGTGAACAGGAGTTTTTCGGGGTAGAGGGTGGTATCCAGCGGTGGATGGTGCCTCTCACAGGGACCTATCGGATTGAGGCCTTTGGGGCAAGTGGTGGAGGGCGGGTGGATGCCAATAAGGGTAAGGGTGGGAAGGCTGTGGGGACTGTGGATCTCACTGCCGGGCAGGTGATCTATTTTTCAGTGGGGCAGCAGGGGCTACAGCACAGTGAGCTCCCGGTATTTGGAGGAGGAGGCGGGGGAGGGCTGGGCTCAGGGGATAGAGGCCCTATGCACTCAGGCGGGGGGGCATCGGATGTACGGACAGGAGGGGCGGGCCTGAATAATCGGGTCTTGGTCGCAGGTGGTGGCGGGGGTGGCGCCGGTGGCGGGGGTACTGGTGATGAGCAATCTACAAATGCCAGAGATGGCGGAGGTGGTGGCGGAGGGGGCTATTATGGTGGTGGCGGTGGTGGCGAAGGTAAGTCTAATACATCTTCAGCGATTGGCGTAGGAGGTACCCAAATCTCAGGAGGTGTTGGTGGGGGTAGTGGCCAGTCAGGCAACTTCGGGTATGGGGGAATGGGTGGTAATAGTGCCTATTGGCAGAGTACTGGGATGGGCTTTAATGCCCATGGCGGAAATGGGGGGGGAATAACAGGAGCTAACGGGGCCCAGACTCGCTATTATCCTGGAGGAGGGGGTGGGGGATCCTCTTACATTGGGGGGAGAATTAATGGGGAAACAGTGGGCGGAGTCAACCTGGGCGATGGCAGGATAACTATCACCTATATTCCATAATCTGGATTGTTGGTAACACCTGACTGATATCTCTCGGACTGATAACCTCACCCCATCTGGGAGAGGGCAGCCAGCTTGCGCAGGGCTGCCAGCACACGATCATCGCCCCCCGCTGGTGGAGACCAGTCTACCTGAGTTACCTGATAGCCTGCTTCGTCAAGGGCCACCTTGAATGAAACCAACCCCACATTGATCACCTTCAGCTCCTGCTCAAACAGGCCATTGAGGATTTTCTTCTCGTTTCCCATTTTGTTATCTCCCAAATGGGGCGCTGAGCCAGTGTGCTCTACCATGCGTCCCACTAAACCATAAACTGGCTGGTAATTAGTACTCTTTTTTGTCCATGATTACCGGTTGTTGAGCAGCCTGATAATCTCCACGGTGAGCAGGCTGGCTGCCGCGTTGGAGTCCATCACAATGGCGCCCGCATCCTCCAGCTCCTTGCGCACCTGAGCCCGGTTCTGGGGATCCTTGTCCGTACCAGTTATGGAACAGACCACAGAGAGGTGCCGGGCCGGTGTGGCAGAGGCCGCCATCTCTTTTGCCTTCTTGATGGCAGGGGCGAGCTCCTCTCCTGGTGCCATGTTGGAGCCATAGCCGAGCACCACATCCATCAGGATGACTGCGGTTTCAGGGTCGCTGGCCTCTTCTACAATGCGCTTCTTGCGGAGCATGAAGTCGATCATGGGGTGGGGACGGCCCACAGTGAATTCGTCTTCGCCCAGATCAATCACTGTATTTTCCCGGCTCTTCCAGATGTTATTCAGCTTGAACGCTGGGTCGATGGGTGCCGGGCTCCAGACAGCACCCAGCTCTCTCTGGAAGAGGAGTTGGGTCTCGTCACACAGGGTTCCACCGCTGAACAGACCCCGCAGATACTTCTGCCCAGCCCCCATGCGAGCCGCTTCCTTCTGGGCTAGTGGGAGGATGGTGTTGTGGGCCCTGTCTGCGATGGCATTCAGAGAGGACTCGGGGGCCTTCCCCTTGGAGATGGCGACCGCAGCAAATGCTGCCTGCTCCAGATCCTCTGCAGTCCAGACTCCGGCATTCTTCAAAATAGAAGCGTCACCACCAATGAGAATGGCCACCACCGGTTTTGAGACGTCTTTCAGGGCAGCGGCGATATTCTGCTGCACTTCTACTGCAGGCGGCTTGGAGACCAGCACGATCACCTTGGTGGCTGGGTCTGCGTCGAGAGCCTTCAGCCCCTCAAGGAACATGAGCCCGCCAATCTCCTTCTTCACGTCACGGCCGCCCGTTCCAATCGCCTGAGAGATCCCACCGCCCAGGTTGCCGATTATGGAGCTGACCTCCTGAAGACCAGTGCCCGAAGCGGCAACCAGACCGATATCTCCACGCTCAATTACGTTGGCAAAGCACAAGGGGGCGCCATTAATGATGGCCGTGCCGCAGTCGGGGCCCATCATGAGCAGCCCCTTGTTGCGGGCCATCTCTTTCAGTTCCCGCTCCTTGTCAACGGACACGTTGTCAGAGAACATCATCACGTGCAGCCCCTTGTTCAGGGCATCACGAGCCACGTCTGCCGCATAGCGGCCGGCCACGGAGATTACCACCATATTGGAATCGGGCACCTGTCGGAGAGCGCCTTCCACGCTCTTGGGCAGGTGCTCGCCTGTTTCGGCCTTTTTGTTTTTGCTCTCTTTGAGGAGCTGCTCAGCCAGTTGCAGGGTGTTGTCAACCACATCAGTATCTTCGGCCTTGACCACGATCAACAGATCTGTGTCAGAAGCATTCTCAAAGGAGGAGATCAGCATTCCGCTCGCCCTGAGGATATCCTTGTTCTCTTCGGTGCCCATCACCACAGTGGCATCGGTTACGCCTTCCTTTTCGGTGAGGCTTCTTGCAACAAGCATCAGGGTTACTGAGTCGTAGTATTCGCCGGTCTTCCGGACTCCCTTGACGGTCATCATGAGCTTATTTCCTTCCTCTCAGGGTTCCACACTTCGCACAGATGGAGCGGGTGTATTGATGTATTGAAGAATAAATATTATTCGAGCAATATTGCATGCGCTTGGACAATACCCCATTACCAGCCAATGAGGCAACCCAGAACGGCTCCTCTGATCTCCAGCCTCCTAATTTTCCGGCCATTAAAACTCCTTCATTTATGTGTTGTCCTGATACATTTTGGCTGATTGGTGTAAGTCTCAGGGACTATTTGAGGTCTCACACGAAGCCACGAAGGAATAAGAGAAGAATTATCTCTAAGAGATTTAGCGCCAATCGCCAGTAGGGGCGAGCGGCGCTCGCCCTCCAGAGCTCCGTGTTGCCTTCACATTTAGAGTGGCATGTTATTATTAGAGGGTGAATGGTTCAGGGCTTAGAGGGTACCAGCGAGTTGGGTGCACCGCTAACGTTGGCTGCTTTCAACTTGTGCCAGATGCTTGAGGGTGAGCAGAAAGCCGGTGGCCATGTCTGCTCCCGATGTCTCCCCATGTGCAAGCAGGTCACTGGTGGCCAGCTCGATCTGTGAGCGGTCTCGGGCCGCCAAGGCATCAGTCAGGGTGTGCATCTTTTCAAAGAAGTACCCCCCTGCTGCCATGGTCAGGAATGCTCGGGTGAGTGGGTTGTGGTTGCTGCGGCGGGTGCCAACATGCTGTCTCAGCCTCTCCAGAAGTGGCTGAACCAGTGGCCTTGGGGACCAGACTGTTAGAGCGGCCAGCATCCCGGCAACAAAATCATCTCCGCATGGGGTCAACCCCCACCCCAGGCCTTCAATCATCTCCACTCCCCGGATTACAGCCTGCACATCATCAGCAGTGCCCGGCCACCCCTGCTTATGCTCCCCCGACTGAGGGGAGAAGATGGTGTCCACCCCTTGCCGAAGTCTATTTTTAACAAGCTCTTTAAATGTGGCCTTGGGGAGGGTAGGCGGGGCTGAAAAAGAAGCGGGGGTGCCCATGCCTGCTGCTGTATCATTATCGTTGTACAGAAGGAAAACCAGACTCTCGGGTGAGGCCAGATTCACCAGGCATCTCTCCAGATGTGCAATAGCGGCGACCAAGAAATTATGTTCCCACTGCTCAGGCACCAAGCGGGAACGGAAGATCCGTGTCGTGTCAACCAATTCCAGCCCGTTCAGGTGGACATGGCCAGCGCTCAAAACGATAAGGGCCCTCGCCTCCTTAGGTTGAAAACCTGCCACCACTAGGTTCGCCGGCCCGTTTCCCACAGAGGGAGTGACCACTGTGGCCAGGTAACCATCGGCCCGATTGAAAAAGTTGGCCGCTTTGGTGAATCTGGAGTGGAGAAGGTATTCGCCCGGACTGATACAGTCTCCCATGCTGATCAGTTGCACAAGGCCAGCCTGGGAGTGTGGTCCATTCTTGCTGAACAAAGTCATTGTCTCATCCCTGTTGTCCGCTGGTAATCATGCAGGTTCGGGCAACGCAACAGCATGCGCCTGGCATAATAGCGTCCTTTAAGTTCCGATGCATTATTCTTTATCTCAGCTTGCCATCAGATGCATAAACACTCACCCTGCAAGTGGGGAAACTGGAATATGGACAAAAACCTCTTCAAACCCCGGTCAGGCTGTGTTAGTGTGACACGTCCGCATCAAATCAGATAACTAAATTACTTGAAGGTGTACTATGGTTGACATTGCCCAGGCCAATGAGAAAGCCCTAAAAACCCTGCTGGAAGCACGCCCTTTCTGGATTGATATCGAGAGAGCAGAAGACGTGATCCCGGGGATGAAAAAAAACCTGATACTCCATTCAGGCCCACCGATCACTTGGGACAGGATGTGTGGCCCCCAGAGGGGGGCGGTTATGGGCGCCCTTATTTATGAGGGACTCGCCAAGAGCCCGGAGGAAGCAGAAGCCCTTGCCGCGTCTGGCGAAATCCAGTTTGATCCCTGCCATCACCACCAGACAGTAGGCCCCATGGCCGGTGTTGTCTCCGCATCCATGCCTGTGATCTGCACCCTGAATGAGGCCCATGGCAACATGGCCTACAATACCCTGAATGAGGGCATTGGTAAGGTGCTCCGTATGGGAGCCTATTCGGAAGAGGTCATTGAGCGGCTCAAGTGGATGGAGAGGGTGCTCGGTCCTGTCCTTAAGAAGGCCATCAAGAAGGCCGGTCGTATCGACCTTAAGAACATCATGGCTCAGGGTCTCCACATGGGAGATGAGCTTCATAACCGTTCCAGGGCTTGTTCATACATTCTCTTTGCCAAGACCGCCCCGTACATCCTTGAGACCATGGACCCCAAGAACATGGGTGACACCATTGATGCCCTGAAATTCCAGGAAGCCAACATTCATAACTTCCTGGGCTTTGCCATGTCCAGCGCTAAGGCGAGCCTTGATGCCGCAGCCAATATCGAGGGCAGCACCATGGTTACGGTCATGGCCCGAAATGGAACGGACTTCGGTATTCAGGTTTCCGGCCTGGGTAACCGGTGGTTCACCGCTCCCTCCGCAGTGCCTGATGTGCTCCTCTTCCCTGGATTTACCAAGGATGACGTGAACCCTGATATTGGCGACAGTGCTATCATGGAGACCTACGGTATTGGCGGTAATGCCATCGCCGCAGCCCCGGCCATCATCCAGTTCGTTGGTGGCACCGCCAAGCTGGCCATGCAGAAGACCATGGATATGTACGAGATTAACCTGGGCGAGAACAACGTCTATCAGATCCCCTCCCTTGATTTCAGAGGGACTCCGACCGGTATTGATATCCGCAAGGTGGTTGAGAAGAATCTGCCGCCTTTCATTGATACAGGGGTTGCCCACAAGAAGCCTGGCATCGGTCAGGTAGGAGCCGGCCTGGTGGATGCTCCCATGGCGGTGTTTAAGGATGCCTTCATGGCCTTCATGGAGAAGTATTTCGCATAATTAACAGAGCTTGAATGTGAGCAGCCGGACCGGGATAGGATCTCGCCCGGCTGCACTCACCGACAAATGAGGAGGTAGGGCTTGATGACCAGTAATACCAATAAGGCTATGACCAAAGATGAATTCCTTGATTTAATGGCCAACACTAAGATACATGACCTCACCCAGCCGTTGAGCATTTTTACCCCGCCATGGCCCCATGACAAGGCCCTGGAAGTTCATTTTTTCAAGCGAGTGACTGGTGCTCTGGGTGGAGGCCAGGGGGCCAATGGCCAGATCCTCAACTGGAGCAACACCACCGGTACTCACGTTGTGGGCGAGACCGCATATAACTCTGGCGGTCGGGCCATCAGCTCCATCAAGCTTGAAGAGCTGACCGGGCAAGCCACCGTGGTGGATATTTCTGCTGATGTGTCCGACTACAGCATCTTCACTGAAGATACGATCCTCAAGAACGCCAAGTCTGAAATCAAAGAGGGCGATATCCTGATCATCTACACCGGATACAGCAAGTATTCATGGGAGACCCCTGAATCCCATGAGTTCAAGTATCTGGTTCGCCACCCTGGTCCCAGTATGAGCTTCTTCAAGTGGGCTATGAAGAAGAAGCTGAAGTGGGTAGGTATTGACTGTGGATGCATTGAGCATCCCATGTGTACCCCCATCAGGAGATGGCACGAGGGCGAATTCGAGAAGGCAGAGGCCAAACTGAAGGCTGCCACTGGCAAGACCTTCGATGAGACCTTCCCGCCCCATGAGTATTATGAGCTTATGCACCTTGAAGTGCCCAAGAGCCACCTCTTCTTTGTGGAGAGCATCGGTGGCGATGTGGCCAACCTGCTCGGTCGCCGCTTCTGGGCAACCTGCGGTGTCATACCCTTCATGGAAGTGGAGACCGCCTGGACCAGGGTGGTGGGCTATGAGCCTCCGGCCGATGTTACCCTGGACCGGTTCTTACAGATCATGGAGTCGGTTCGCCAGTATGACCTGACCGTCCCCTTCAGTGTCCAGACCCCCCAGTGGCTCAACTACAAACCCCTTAAGGTGGATTACCACAAGAGGGTGGGCGGCCAGCATTTTGGCATGGGACGAAATGCCTCCACCTGTGAGGCCAGCATCCACCTGGCTACCCACATGGATGGTGAGAAGCACTTCTACCCGGCAGGGCGCACCATCGGGCAGGTGCCCATCAATGAGTGGTGCGGCCCCGGTGTCATCGCTGACATCTCTGACAAGGTGAGCAACTCCAGTGTGTATACCCCCCAGATGATTCAGGATGCGGTCGACATCCGTAAGGGCGACATCCTGATCATCAAGACCGGATGGAACCGGTTCGGTTGGAACAGCCCCGAATCCGATGAGTTCCGTTACATGGTCAAACATCCGGGGCCCTCTCCAGACTTCGCCCAGTGGGCAATCGATATGAACATAAACTGGATTGGCGTGGATGCAGTAAGCGCTGACCACCCCATGAATACCATCATGAGGCTGTGGCACCCCAAGACCTTCGCCGAGGCGAACCAGAAGCTGATCGAGCAGCTGGGTGGTGACTGGGATACCCTCTATCCCCTGGATGAATTCTATCAGGTCATGCACCTGAAGTTGTTCCCCAAGCAGTTGGTCCATGCAGAGAACCTGGCCGGTGAGATGGCCAACATGAAGTCGGGCCGTTATTACATCGGGTGCTATCTGGCAAGAGCCCTGGAGGCTGAGTCCATGTGGGGACGTTTCGTTGCCTGGCAGCTCAAGGACTGAGTTTGTCGGCTGGTTAGTGTGAGGGTGAGGGTGAGGGGGGCGTTGGGGCTGTGGGTTAGGAGGGGGGGGCAGAGGGGCTCCGTGAATGGGGGCAGTAACTATAATGCTCTGGGGGCGTTGACTTGCTGGGGGAGCATATTTAGTTTTTGCTTGTTTGCATCAGGACGCCCCCTGTTTGTGATCGGGTAGACGGTGCGAGCGCCCGTATCGCAACAGGCGGTGTGAACGCATATGGTAAATCGCAGCCTGCCTGAGAATTGGATAAGGCTGAATCTGCAATAACGGAGGTGTCTATGGCCCTGGCACATGAGTTTGAGTATTTCAAGCCGGCCAATCTGACTGAAGCGTTGGCGCTAAAGGCCCAGTTCGGAGCGAAAGCCCGCTTCCTGGCGGGTGGCACAGATATTATCAACAATATTAGTGAGGAGATGCTGGCGCCTGAGGCATTGATTGACATCAAGGGCATTGCTGACCTGGATCGGCTGGTCCTTGAAAACGGTAACCTCTGGATTGGAGCCCTGGTCACTTTCAGCAAACTTCTCTCCTCTCCAATCGTGAAGGAAGAGTTTCCTCTCATTTGGGAAGCATCCTCAGAGGTGGCCTCCATTTCCGTGCGTAACCGGGCCACCATGGCCGGCAATTACTGTTCGTGCGTTCCCTGCCTCGACAGCGCTCCTGCCCTGATGGTTTACGAGGCTGTAGCTGTCCTGGCCGGTCCGGGTGGTGTTGAGCGACGTATTCCTGTTGCTCAGTTTGCTACCGGTCCCCGTCGTACTGTTATCAAAGATGATGAGATCCTGCTCGGATTCTCGGTTCCCCAGGTGAAGAGCAAGAATGGTACCAGCTATGTAAAGCTGAAAAGGTACCAGGGTGAGGATCTCTCCCAGGCGGGAGTGGCGATAATGGCTCTCGAAGGTAATAAATATCGTATTGCCTTTGGCTCTGTGGGGCCCGTTCCAATCCGGTCTGCAAAGATCGAGAACCTCCTCAATGGTAAAAGTCTTGACGGAAAACTGCTTGAAGCTGCCAAGGCGCTGGTTAAGGACGAGATCAGTCCTATCAGCGACATTCGTGCTTCTAAAGAGTACCGGATGCACATGTGTGAGATCATGCTTGGCCGGGCTCTAGTGGCTTCTGTAGAGAGGCTGAATGGCAATGGCCCTGAGCTGGGTACTCGGCTTGTATAGCAGTATCAGCAGGAGATGAATGAGGATGAAGAAAACTCCGATTACCTTTAAGCTCAATGGTGAGCGACGTACCGTTGATGTGGAGCCCAACGATATCCTGCTTGACGTACTGCGTGACAAGCTGGGCGTCAAAGGGCCCAAATACGGATGTGGCAGGGGTGACTGTGGTACATGCACTATCCTGCTCAACGGCCGCAGCGTCAGGAGCTGCATTATGCTGGCTGTCGAAGTGGACGGCCAGGAGGTGGTCACTGTTGAGGGTATCTCCAAGAATGGAATTACCCCTCTGCAGCAGTCATTTATTGATCACAGCTCCTTCCAGTGTGGGTTCTGTGCGCCTGGGATGATGGCCACCGCCACTGAATTACTTAATGACAACCCCAATCCCACCCGGGAAGAGGTGAAGGAGGCCATCGCCGGTAATCTGTGCAGGTGCACCGGATATGACCCGATAATCAATGCGATCATGGCCTGCTCCAAGGGCGGTGCTAATAAGGAAGGGGAATGACCATGGATAACCTGAAGGTAATAGGCACGTCACCCCCACGGATCGACGAGAAAGACAAGGTTACCGGTGCCGCCCAGTATGTGGACGACATTGATTTTGGCCCTAATCTTTTACATGCGGAGGTCATAGAGAGCCCTCACGCTCATGCCCGCATCAAGGGCATAGACTCTGCCGCTGCAGAGGCTGTGCCTGGTGTGCTTGCTGTGGTGAGTGGTAAGGACTTCCCGTTCATGTTCGGTCTTTATATGAAGGACCGGTACATCTTTGCCCAGGATCAGGTTCGCTTTGTGGGCGAGCAGGTGGCTGCTGTCATTGCAAGAGATCCCAAGACTGCCCGCAAGGCTGCCAAGCTGGTCAAGGTTGACTATGAGCCCCTACCCGCAGTGCTCAACCAGATGGATGCCTTCAAGGAGCAGGAGAATCTGGTTCACCCTGGTATCGGGGGCTATTACCATGTGCCATGGTTTTTCCCCCAGGCCAACAGCAACATTGCCCACTGGCGCAAGATCCGCAAAGGTGATCTGAATAAGGGCTTTGAAGATGCAGATGTGGTGCTGGAAGACCGGTATCGCATCTCCAGGGTGGCCCACTGCTGCATGGAAACCCACATTGCCGTGGCTCAGGTTGACCTGGCCAACCGGATGACTGTGTGGGCTTCGTCTCAGTCGCCCTATACCCAGCGTCACATCATCGCAGAAGCGCTGGAGTCCTTTGGGTTCAGCCACTACAATGTGCGCTGCGTCACACCTTACATTGGCGGCGGCTTTGGCGGCAAGGCCGGCGTGACCATGGAGATTATTGCGGCAGCGCTGGCTACCAAGGTGCCCGGGTATCCGGTCAAGGTCCGCTGGCGCCGTGATCAGGAGTTCTACAACACCTACATGCGGCAGGCGGTGGTCACTGATCTGAAGATGGGTGTGAAGAAGGACGGGTCCATCGTAGCCTTTGAGATGGCCAACTATTGGGATGCCGGTCCTTATGTGGAGTATGGCGCCAACGTGGTCAACGCCTCTGGCCTCTCTGCCACCGGCCCCTATTCCATTCCCAACGTGAAGATCGATTCCTACTGCGTTTATACCAATCTGCCGGCGGCAGGTCCATACCGGGGATTTGGCTACTCTGAGATGCTCTTCAGCGTGGAATCCCACCTGGATCGGCTGGCCAAGAAGATTGGCATCTCCCCTGAGGAGATTCGGCTCAAGAATGGCATCCGCAAGGGTCAGCCCCTGGCGTACGGCGCAGGCATGAACGAGAGTGATATTCACCAGTGTCTGGAGAAGGTGGCGAGCCACATTGAGCTGAACAAAAAGGTTGACACTGGGGATCCCAGGAAGGTGATTGGCAAGGGTATCGCTTCCTGCTGGAAAGGCCCTGCTATGCCGCCCAACGCTGCCTCAAGCGCATTCCTCAAGCTCAATGAAGACGGGAGCGTGAACCTGCTCGTATCCGGTATGGACATGGGGCAGGGCCTGCTCACTGTTATGGCCCAGGTGGCCAGTGAAGTGCTCACCATCCCCGTTTCCAAGATCCGTACCGAGATGCCCGATACTGATCGTAACCCATATGAGTGGCAGACTGTGGCATCACACGTTACCTGGGGCTGCGGGAATGCGGTGCGTAAGGCTGCCGAGGACGCCAAGGAGCAGATTCTTAATACTGTGTCCAGGGGCTACGGTGTGGATCGGGAGTACCTGTACCTGAAGGATGAGCATGTGTGCTCCACTGCGGACCCGGATTTTTCCGTGGCCTTCAAGGACTTCTGCATCACGGGCATTATGACCGAAGATGGCACCTTCAGGGGTGGGCCCGTCATGGGGCGGGGCATGTTTATGCCTGAGTTCATGTCCACCAAGTGCGATCCTGAGACCAGCCAGGGCGGTCATCCCAACCCCCACTATACGGTTGGAGCCGGTGCGCTGACCCTTGAGATTGACAAGGAGACCGGTAAGGTACGGGTGCTCAAGGTGGCTGAAGGGTTCGACTGTGGCAAGGCCATCAACCCTGAGCTGGTGCGCCATCAGATTGTGGGTGGGTTCCTGCAGGGGTTGGCTACCGCCATCTATGAGGACATGAAGATTGACAAGAATGGCAAGTTGCTTAATGCCAGCTTTACCGATTATAAGATCCCCACTGCCCTGGACATTCCCGATGAGATAATCCCCATTATTGTGGAGACTGCCCAGAAGGATGGTCCGTTTGGAGCAAGGGGTGTGGGCGAGCACACCATGATTCCGGTGGCCCCTGCTGTGGCTAATGCGGTGGAAGACGCCCTTGGCATCAGGTTTAAGTCAATCCCCATCACGGCTGAGAAGATCGCCATGGCCATCCGTGAAGGGCTCACTGAAGTAGAATAACCGCTCCCACTCTCTTTCCTTCTCACTTTTTTCCTTGCTTATACCCCCAAGCACCTATCATGCCTATTGCGATTTGGTCTGGCATTACCCCCCCCAGCATCTGTACGGGCATGGCATGTCTGAGGAGTTGTCAGTGGGCAGTTGTCAAGGTTCAAGGGAATCACCTCTGCCTCTGTACGGGCACGGCATGCCGTATGTGTGTTCTGTTAAGCTTCAATTCCATATCA
>CAYZFJ010000052.1:0-18453 GCA_964477705.1 uncultured Myxococcia bacterium
TGGGGAAGGACGTATAGCACCAGACCCAAACCGCAACAGATGTAATAGGGCGCTTAAGGGCTTGGTGATATGGAATTTAAGCTTAACCGAACACACATGCGTCCCCCGCCCGCTCCCCCCATATGGCCGTGTGCACCCTCACTCAGTCCACCTTACGCTCTCGATTCTCCGTGCTGACCATCTGGATAAACTCAGCAGCAGCCATGGTTCCCAGGTCACCCCCACCTCGCTTACGCACGGTGACCGTACCATTCTGGGCTTCTTGCTCGCCCAGAATTGCCATGTAGGGGATCTTCTCCACAGAAGCTCGCCTGATCTTGTTGCCCAGCTTCTCATCCTTGGTATCCAGCTCGGCCCGGATACCAGCAGCCAGCATCTGGTGATAGAGCTTGTCAGCAGGCTCCAGGAATTTCTCAGAGATGGGCAGAATCCGTACCTGAACCGGGGCGAGCCATACGGGGAAGGCTCCGCCGTAGTGTTCCACCAGGATACCGAAGAACCGCTCCAGGGAACCCAGAATGGCACGATGCACCATGATTGGCTGTTGCTCGGTACCATCCGGGGCCACATAGCTCATCTTGAAGCGTTCCGGCAGGTTGAAGTCGAACTGGATGGTGGTGAGCTGCCATTCCCGCCCCAGCGAATCCTTGATCTTTAGGTCTATCTTTGGTCCATAAAATGCACCACCGCCTTCGTCCAGCTTGTATTCCATACCGGATTCGGTGATTGCCCTGGCCAGAGCGTCTGTGGCTAGGTCCCACATGGCCTGTTCTCCAACTGATTCAGCCGGACGAGTGGCCAGATAGGGCGAAAAAGAGGTGAATCCGAAAGTACGCAGCACTTTCATGGCCATGCTGAGCAGCTCAAGAACTTCACCATGCACTTGGTCAGGAGTGCAGAAAATGTGTGCATCATCCTGGGTAAAGCCCCTAACCCGCATGGTCCCGTGGAGCACCCCGCTTCGCTCGTACCGGTACACGGTGCCCAACTCGGAGTAGCGGATAGGGAGATCTCGATATGAACGCATGGCGCTCTTGTAGATGCTGATATGGAACGGGCAGTTCATGGGCTTTAGCTGGTACAGCTGGCCTTCCACCTCCATGGGCTGGAACATGTTCTCCTTGTAGAAGCCGCTGTGTCCGCTCGTATGCCATAGATCCAGACGGGCTACATGGGGGCTGACCACAGGCTGGTATCCATGGGCGACCAACTCGTCCTTCAGGTACTGCTCAATGATGGAGCGCATGACCGCACCCTTGGGATGCCAGAGCACCAGGCCCGGTCCAACGGAGTCATTGGTGCTGAACAGGTCCAGCTCTCTCCCCAGTCGGCGATGGTCCCGTTTTTTCGCCTCTTCCATCCAGAGCAGGTGTGCGTCCAGCTCTTCTTTGCGGTTGAAGGCCACCCCATAGATCCTCTGGAGCATGGGGTTATGCTCGTCGCCTCTCCAGTAGGCGCCGGCCAGACCGGTCAGTTTGAAATGCTTGCAGTTGCCGGTGCGGGCCATGTGTGGGCCACGGCACAGGTCAACAAAACTGCCCTGATAGTAGGCGGAAACCAACTCATCTTCAGGGATGGCATCTAGCAGTTCCAATTTGAATGGATCATCCCGCCAGATCTCTTTAGCCTCGTCCCGGGTAAGCTCCTTACGAACCAGTGGTAGGTTCTCCTTGACGATCTTCCGCATCCGCTCCTCAATCAAGGGAAGATCGCCGTCTGTCAATCTCACTGGTACATCCAGGTCATAGTAGAAACCATTCTCGATGGCTGGTCCTACGCCTAGATGGGTTCCTGGGTAAAGCTCTGTTACAGCATGGGCCAGGATGTGTGCACAGGTGTGACGAAGCCTGTGGAGCTTCTCCTCTTCTCTGCTGTCGTCTGCGTTGCTGCCGGCATCTATTTGGCCGTCGGTCTTTCCGTCGTCCATCAGGTTGTCGTTGTTGCCGGGATCATTAATCATATTATGATCAGGATTTTCGTTCATGGTTCGTTCGCTTCCTGTTCCTCTATAATGTTATGCTTGATTTTGTATGCCCGGTTTGTCCGGTTATGCCCGGTCCAAGTCCAGGTCTGTTCAAGCCTTCAGCTCTGTCCAGTCCTGTACTTGTTCATTCAGTTTAGTCGGGCTTTTGTTAATGCTCTCTGCATTACCTGTCTTAATCTTCTTGGTGTCCCCAAGGCTCTTGGATAAAAAAGTCATCGGGAAAAGAAGTGGCAGGGAATGCGTAACGCTCAACGCTTGTACAAGTAAATCATTTTTTTGGCATCTGCCAAGGAAAATGGACAATAACACACCATCACAGGGGCTTCAATGGCTGCAAATCTGATTTTAACCGGGAATTCGTCTCCTGATTCATAATTCCGTTTCCGATGTTGTGTCTTGATCTGTTTGTTGGTTTGGTGGGAAGTATTAATTTGTTCGATAGGTTATAAGATGTTAGGCGGGTTGGGTGCACCGCTGACGAAGGGCACGGCATGCCGTGCCCCTACAAGCGTTGGGAGGGATGTGTAGCGTGGGAGGGAGTGTGGATAGGGTGCTTGATGGCTTAATGGCATGGAATTGGAGCTGAACCGAACATACATACGGCATGCCGTGCCCTCAAGTTGCAGTAGGAACAAGAGAAACACCCGTGCCTTCAAAAGGGACAAAAGGGCGGGGCATTGGGCTGGGGCAGGACAGATTTCTCAAATAATGGATTACTAAAACTTCGAGGCTTTAATGATAGATAAAGGCAAGAAGGTAGTGGCAGCGGTTGGTTTCGCTGGCTTGCTGATGCTGAGCATGGCTGGCGGCGGCATTGGCTGTGCTGCCACCCGCCCGCAAGAGCGAGGCATGGGCCCTGCTGCTGCTGGGGGGGGGGGAGCTGGCAGTCTTTCTCTTGACGAGAGTGGGGCAGACCCCAGCGATGTGGCAAGGATCGTGGCCTTGGTGAGCAAGGCGGAGAATCAATTCGCTGCAGAGACAGCCGAGAGGCAGGCCATGCGCACAGTGTTGCAGCAACTGGCCGGGTTCAACGGCCTCCCCTTGATTCAGCGTAATATCTCCTACGTGGCTGCCGACACAGGTCTGGCTGGGGCCAGGATTCTTCCTGGACCCGTGAAAGACGGAGAGCTTGTATCGGAGAGCACTGTGAGCGTGGAGGGGATTGCCAACATGGCTTCTGTGGCTGCGTTCGTTAAGGAGCTTTCTTCCATGCAGCCTCAAGTCAGGGTTAATGCGGTCCAGTTAGACACTGGACTTGGGGGCAAAGAGCCCATCCATGTTCGGGTTACCTTGACGGTCCTGATGAGGGGGGAGTTGCCGCCAGCGGTGATATTGCCTCCCCAAGAGGATGTGGCAGGTGGCAACAGCATGCACTCTGCTGCCACCATGGAGGCAATGCGAGCCAGGGCAAATCTGGTGCAGCAAGCCCTGAAGAATGGCCGAGAGGAGACCGCCATTTTGCAAAAGGGTATCGACGTGGTCAATGAGGGGCGTATCGATGCGACTTGCATCATGGAACGGGTTGAACAGGTGTTTAGTGGCGTCTCGGTGGCCGGATTGCTTCAAATGAGGATTAACGGGACGGATCAGGAGTTCAAGCTGCTTGGCTTTGCCAGGAATGAGCATGCGGTTGAAGCCGCATTTGCCAGGCTGGCTGTGGATCTTGGCCAGTTTGTGACTGACCTTAGGGTAGTGAATGTTGAAGCTGACCGCCTTCCTGAGCTTGGGTTGACCCGTGTGTTTACTGTGCAGGGGAATGTGGTGCTTGATAAGGTACCCATAACACCCATCAGGCGTCCGGGAGTTAGACCCAGCGTCGGTGGTAGTATGTCCAAGCCGGGTTCCCCGATGGTCTCTGATGAACAGCCCTCCCTGCCACTGTAGGTGCGAGGTGCAAGGTGGTGCGGGCTATGAGTTCTAGCGCCAATTGCTAGTAGGGGCGAGCGGCGGTCGCCTTCCAGTGCTCCGTGTCACCATCATATTTTGAGTTCCATGCCACCAAGCCCTTAAGTGACCCGTCATGTTTTTGCGATTTGGGTTTGGTGCCACACATCCCCCACCTACGCCACACCTCCCTCCCAACGCCGGTAGGGGCACGGCATGCCGTATTTGTGTTCGGTGAAGCTTCCACTCCATGCCATTAAGCCATCAAGCACCCTATCTACACTCCCACCCACGTCACACCTCCCTTCCAACAAGGGGCACGGCATGCCGTGCCCTTCGTTAGCGGTGCACCCAACCCGCCCAACAATTTTTGGAAATCAATCTGCCTTAAAAGAACACGTATGCAGCATGCCGTGCCCAAAGTTGCAATAGGAACAAGAGAATCAGGCGTGCCTTAAATGGGCAAGGGGCCTACATCAACAATCTCTTACCTGTACCCTCTGAAAAAAAAACCCGAACTGTGCCCGCTCCACGTTCTACTTTTCACTTACCTTGGTTGCTGAAAATGTTCAAATGGTTTCTCGTTGACTAAAAACTGTGAACCATCTCCCCAGACATAGTGTACCTCTCCAACCCCAGCGGTAAGGTGACCGATACAAGTCATCCCCAGCTTGCTACCCAGGATAGCTTCTGTTTTCTCGCCAGGAGCCGCTGCCACCAGGAGTTGGTAGTCTTCACCCCCTATAATTGCATTGAGCATGGCTCTGCCCTGTAGTGAGGATTGACAATAGGCCGCACAAGCAGGGGAGATGGGCAGCTTCTCCACATTAATAATCGCATCTAAGGCCTTGTGGTTGTC
Organism: uncultured Myxococcia bacterium; assembly: GCA_964477705.1. GTDB lineage: Bacteria > Myxococcota_A > JAVEVO01 > JAVEVO01 > CAYZFJ01 > CAYZFJ01. Next base: position 4,728 of record CAYZFJ010000052.1, read on the forward strand.
CAGCGAACCCATCGCTCGGGGGGGCAGCGCTGCCTTGACGAGCCGGCCCAGATCCGTGAAGAGACCATCTGAAAGGTCCATACATGCATGAATCAACCCGGTTTGGGCCAGCCTCTGCCCGAGTTTCACCATGGGAGCAGGATCACAGAGAGCTTTGCGGAGCTCCTCAGGCAGGGCAATTGGGGAGTTGATCTGTGGCGATGGCTGTGGTTCTGATGGCGATGATGATGGAGGCGCTTGTGAGAGTTGCGAATGCGATAGCCGGTCACTCCCCAGGAGGTGGTGCAGAGCTGCTCTAGCGTCGCCCAAAAAGCCCGAAACCCAGATGTTGTCGCCTGCTTGAGCGCCACTCCTCAACATGGGCTTGATGGTGGGAGCTGAGGGCATAGTGCCCATGAGTGTGACCGCTAGAACCATGGGACCAGGTGAGGAGCTGCAGTTGCCACCAACCAGAGCTACCCCATGTTCCATAAGTATCTCCCTGAATCCTGCTGCCAGTTTCTGCAAGAACTCTTCAGACACAGATGGGTGCACTGATATGGAAAGGAGAGCATATCGGGGGACTCCCCCCATCGCTGCTATGTCGCTCAGGTTTACTGCACCAGCTTTGCGCCCCAATTCATGGGGCTTGTGCCAAATGGTATCAAAATGGACTCCTTCAACCATGGTGTCTGTAGTGGTGAGCAGGGCTTGAGAATCCGGGTTGATGATGGCGCAGTCATCCCCTATGCCAAGGGTTACGCCGGGCCCGGTGTCCATACCGGAGAAAAGCCTGATAAGCCAATCTTCACTATGGGGCATCGGTCTTGTCCTTTAGTCGTTCAAGACGCTCCAGTTCCTTTTGATCTCGCTTGTTCATGTGTTTGATAAAGAGGGCTTTCACCAGGGTCAGTAATCTGATGAAAGCCAGGGCAAGGAAAATTATGCCGAGTATTCTGGTGTTTGCGGCTGTGAGCAGGTAAACACCGAATAAGGACAGTAACATAATGGTGAATATGCCAATCCCAGTTCTGACTCCGAATGAAAGGCGTCTAACACTCACTGTATAAATCCTCCTGCCTAAAGTAGCTTTATGTACTTGCACTGAATTGGTACTGTTCGTTTTCAGATTTCCCAACTGGGATAATCCCATATAAGCCCCGCTGGATGATTTCTCCTAACGCCTTGCCCCGATGCCTATGCCTGCCCCTGAAGCATTGCAGCGTAACATGATAATAAGCACAGTTGGGAAGTAAATAGAGTATCACGTTACCATGCCGTGCCCAATGGTTGTCGAGCAGCATTGTGGGGTATGTCTCACGTGAAGCTGCGAAGTCGTGAATTGGATAAGGGTTGGAGCGAGGGGAGGAGCCCTGAACAAGCGTTGGCGGCGGTTGGAGTTTTAGGACGTGGGACAGAACTCCTGAGGTAAGAGCTAACCCGCCCAGTTTGGTCACCCCTGCCGGGACAGAACTCCTGAGGTGAGGGCTAACCCGCCCCCTCGCCCCTTACCACTTCCTTATAAGGTTCTTGACCTGTGTCGTGCCAATCTTATATTGGCTTCCGTTGTGTGTTGTACCCGAATTCCGAGCATAGAAGCGGAGAATCACCGTATGCCCATGAGCGTTGAAAATATTTCTCATCTGGCAGGAGCTGCAGCCCAATCACGGGATGGCTGTCCCCGGGTCACTCCACCAGGTGAAGGCGGCTTCGGTATTTATGTCCATTATCCATGGTGTAGTTCTAAATGCCCATATTGTGCCTTTGTGTCCAGGCCCATGGGCAGGGATTCCGGACGAGATAAAGCATATACAGATGCACTGCTGGCAGAGTTGGCCCTGCAGGCTTCCCGTTTCTCTATGCTCAGTCTGAAATCAATCTTCTTCGGGGGAGGTACCCCATCTCTTTGGGACCCAGCTCAACTGGCCCGCTTCATGGATGGGGTAAGAAATCTATATCCTAAGGAATTTTCTAACAGGGAGCTGGTTGAGGTCAGTATGGAGGTCAATCCGGCTTCCGTCACGGGTTACAGCCTGCGGCCACGCCTTGAGGAGTTGAGTAAGGCAGGCGTGAACAGGGTCTCCATTGGGGTGCAGTCATTTGACGATAATGTACTGGCTGGATTGGCGAGAATTCATGACGGAGCGGGCGCACTTGCTGCCATTTATGCTGCACGGGATGCAGGGTTCAAGCGCATCTCCATTGATCTGATTGTGGGCTCCCCCGGGCAAGACCGCCAGAGCCTGGTCAGGGACCTGGAAATTGTGAACAGCCTTGATGGTATTATTGAGCACGTCTCTGCTTATGGGATGACTATGGAAGAGGGCACTCCATTTGAGAAGCAATACCTGGCAGGCACCCTCTCTTTGCCCGACGAAGACGAACAGGCTGACTTACTTCAGTTGCTCAACAGGAGATTGCATTCTTACGGGTTTGAGCGGTATGAAGTCTCTAACTATGCGAAACCCGGTGGCCGTTGTAGGCACAATATGCTTTATTGGACGGGGGCTCCCTATTTGGGGCTTGGAGTAGCTGCCCACTCCCATCTCCCGGGGAGGAGATGGGAGGGAGCCAGTCCAATAGGCCACACCACTAGCTGGCCAGTGACTAATCGCTGGGCAGGGGGCTCTGACCCGGAGCAATATGTGTCCGGGATGGTGAGAGGGGTTCCCCAGTACGCTTTTCAGGAAGAGATCGCAGACAGGTGCAGTCAGTTCGGGGAGCAGATAATGACCGGACTGCGTCTGGGCGATGGTGTGGACCTGGATAGGCTGTGTGATTATTATGGGGTGTCAGTTGATATGGGTGTGATTGGAGTCCTGTGCCGGGATGGGTATCTGGCGTGGGGGAATGGGAGGAACAGGGAACTTGTTGATATGGTGACTGGGAGCAATGCAGCCCATACCATGTTGAGGCTTGGTGAAAAAGGTTGGATGGTGGCGGATGAGATCATATTGAGGATTTGCAGCAGTGTGCGGGAAGCTTCCTGCCCATAAGACCCTTGATCTTGTGGCTCACTGGTGTGAGTAGTGATGGGATCTGGTATTGAAATTAAAATTGAAGTGGCAATTGAAATTGCATTTGAAGCAATTGAAGCATTTGAAGCAATTGAGGCAATTGAGGCAATTGTAACGATTGAAACTGAATTGACCTGAAAATTGTCTATTTGGGATCTGAAAGAGCAGAAAATGAAAAAGGATGACGGCAATAGGAAATTTGTGAACAACCAGAAATCAGTTACTGATGAAACTGCCTGCCCCGAAGACCAGACATGGGGTGACGAAGGTGACACCGATACTGTAACCAGCGATGATGCCCGACGGGTGCAAGAAGAAGAGCTTGCCAGGCAAGAGTTGGGAGATGCTGGTGAAAAAGTGTCTGAAGAGGAGTTGTCCCGACAGGGGCTTATTGATAAACTGGCCATCGCCAGGGAAGAGAATGAAACCCTCAGGGACCGGCTCCTCCGTATAGCGGCAGACATGGAGAACATGCGCAGGCGAAATGACAAGGAGGTGGAGGATGCCAGGAGCTTTGGCATCGGCTCCCTGCTCCGGGATTTGCTGCCAGCCATGGATAGTATTGACAGGGCAGAAGAGAACCTCAGTCAGGCAGAGAAGGATTCCCCGGTTGGGCAGGGATTGAAGTTGATTCATCACCAGTTTGTGGACGCCCTGGCAAAGTATGGGGTGGTAGGCTTCGACTCCGTGGGCCAGACCTTTGATCCCGCCCGCCATGAAGCCATGGCGACTGAGGTTTCTGATCAGTATCCCCAGGGAACTGTCATTAAACAGTGGCAAAAAGGCTACTTCATTAAAGAACGGCTCTTCCGTCCAGCCATGGTAATCGTATCAGCCGGGCCTTCAACCACTTGAAGTTGCAACTGGCTCGATTCGGGCACAGCCTGCAGATGCACTGGTGTTCTGATGACGGTGGGCAACACTCTCTCTGAAGAGCCTGTCCTGTGAATTCTACCGGTAATAACAGCCTGTACTTGGACAGCAGAGGAAATGGCCTCTTTCAAAGATTATTACAAGATACTAGGGCTTAAATCCGATGCTGATGCTTCTGCAATACGCAGTGCCTACCGGCGTCTGGCGCTCCAATACCATCCAGATCACAACAGGGGCAATGATGACGCAGCGGATAAGTTCAGGGAAGTTGCTGAGGCTTGGTCTGTACTGGGTGATGAGGAGAAGCGCAAAGCATATCAGGATCGTTATCGCCTCGAAGGGTTAAGGATCAGGTTCGGCACTGGCACTGGCAGTGGCACTGGCACTGGCAGCAGTAGAGGCAACAGCCGCACTGCCGGGGCAGGTGGGGCTGCAGGAGCAGGCGCCAAGACTCGCCCATCCTCAGACAAAATCCGCTCAGAATCCCCAACTGGTTCAGCCCCACGTGACGCTTCCAGTAGTGGAGCCGGGGGGCACTCGTCACCCCACCAGAGAGAAAAAAAAGATTCCTTTGGAGCAATCCTCTCAGACATCTTCAAAGCAGTCACTGGCGACTATGAGAGCGGCGCCGATTACCTTTATACCATGGAGATCACCATGGAAGAGTCATTCACAGGAGTCACCAAAACCATCAGCCTTCCTGCGGAGGAGGCGTGTGGGGCATGCCGTGGTTCAGGTGCTGCTCTTGGTTCCTCAGTTCTCCAGTGCCCCGGATGTAAAGGAACTGGTAAGGTGGGGTTGGGGGGATTGGCTAAGGTCTCTACCGCTTTTGCCCAAAAGTGCAGCGGTTGTGGCGGGACAGGACGGTTGATTAACACACCATGTAAGGAGTGTGGTGGGAAGGGGAACCTTAAGTCAAAGCGGATGCTGACGGTCAGAATTCCTGCAGGCACCAGCGATGGCAGCAGGCTTAGGGTCAAGGGAGAAGGTGAGAAGGGAAAGGGGGGTGCGCCAGATGGCAATCTGCTTTTGAATGTGTCTGTTAAGAAGCATTGGTGCCTCAATGTGCAGGGGGATGATGTGCTCTGCCATGTGCCTGTGCCGCTGCCTGTTGCCCTTGGCGGGGGGAGGGTTCTGGTTCCTGCCCTGGATGGCAACCCCCTCATGGTGACCGTGCCTGCGGGTAGCCAGCCCGGCGCTCGAGTCGTTGTGGAAGGGCAGGGGTTTGTGCTCGGTTATGATAAGGGCAAGGGGCAAGGTCTTGGCAACGGCAATGTAGAGGGCAGTGGTGGTGTGGACGGACAAGGGGCCAGGGCAGGGGCAGGGGCAGGGGCAGGAGGCGGGGCTGAGGGGGAAAAGGCTAGAGCCAGAGGGAGAATGGTGGTGGTTCTCAATGTGGAGCTGCCATCGGATGCCCCACGGTGGTTTGTAGATGCGGCGGGGGATCTGGACAGAGAAGATAATGGGGGAGATAGACAGGCAGAAGGCGCTCAGGCTGCCAACAATACCAACAGGGCAGGAGCCTCTGGTGATGCCCAGGACCATACATCTGACAGTTTGCCCCGATATGGCGCCTATTATCCGGCCTGGAACAACTGGCTCGATAGACAGGATTGGATCTCACGCCAAGATGGGTGAGAGATGCCAGGATAGGACAGGTCAGAACAGGACACATCTCATGGCACAACAGAATGCGCCAACTGTAACAGGGGGTAATGGGGCAACATCATGGAACGCCACGGTTACCCCGAAGAAACTGGCGCTCCATATCACCCTCTTCATAGCTACTTTTTTGACCATGATGCTCGCTGTGTCATGGTTCTATTGGTCTGTTTCCAGGGAAGTGTTTTGGAACGCTTTCATTGGTGACGGGCTCATATTCGCCCTCTCTTGCTGTTCTATCCTGCTCGCTCATGAGATGGGACACTATCTGGCCGCCCGCCGGCATGGGATAGTGTCTTCGCTTCCCTATTTTATCCCCGCTCCTCCTCCAATAATTATTGGTACCTTCGGCGCTGTAATTCGCATGAAGGGCCGGATCAGCAATAAAAATGCCCTCCTTGATGTGGGTGCAGCCGGACCGGTTGCCGGCTTTCTGGTAACAGTACCTCTCCTGGTGATTGGTCTGTCTATGTCGAGCGTTGGCCCAATGGAGCAGACTGGCGGTGTGATTTATGAAGGCAATTCGCTGCTGTATCTTCTGCTCAAAAGACTGACTCTAGGGCCTGTTCCCGCAGGCCACGATGTCTTTCTACATCCCATGGCCTGGGCAGGCTGGATTGGTCTTCTTGTTACTGGGCTGAACCTGTTGCCGTTTGGTCAACTGGATGGGGGGCACATTGTGTATGCTCTGGGCGGCCCCAAATTGCACGGCAGGGTGGGAAAGGTGCTGCTGATTGTATTCATCTGTCTCGTTTTAGCCCTGGCCATTCTGAAGAGGGAGTTCGGTCTGGTTCTGTGGATGTTTCTGATCCTGCTCCTGGGACGAAGGCATCCCCAAGTTGATGATCCTGGGATGCCGTTGAACCGGAAGAGGACCGTCACAGGCTGGGCGTGCATGCTGATTCTGGTCTTATCGTTTGCCCCGGTTCCCCTTTCTTATGAGCCTCCATGGCAGATGCCATGGAGCCAGAGAGGTGATGAGGTTGAAGCTGTCATGGGCGGTTCAATGCCTGTGTCAGTGTCTGTACCTGCCCATACGTCAGCGTCTGTGCCTACCATGGCGCCAGTGCCTACGCCTGTGCTCATCCATAATAGAGATCTGCCGATTCCTGGCCACACCCCCTGAGCGGTGTCTTACACACTACACACTAAGTCTCACCTTGTCTGGTTTTGGCGCTGTCCTTGCGTGGCCCATGTCTTTGAACGGGCCTCATACCTTACCTTTTCCCAAGCCACTCATTAACAATGGGGAGCAGCAGCCCTGCTTCCGCCGGGTTGGTCTGGTACAGGTTCTTCTGCTCCGCAGGGTCTTCGGTCAGTTCAAATAGCTCCCATGTTCCCGTGGTGCGATTGTGGATCAATTTCCAGGAACCCAAGGTTGTTGCCACTATATGCTCCTTCCAGTGGGGGTAGGGTAGTAACTCGCTGATCACAGGGATCTGCTCCAGTTGTCCCAGACGGATGACACTGCCATCACCGGGCCCTGCCTCGCCCTCGCCGGTGCCTCCGTCCCTGCCGCCGCCTGTGCTGTCGCCCACCCCCACAAGCGTATCCATAAGGCTGCGTCCCAGGAACTGCTCTGGTATCTGGGCACCGGCAATCTCGCACAGAGTGGGCCCCACATCCAGCAGAGCTACGGTGGTGTCCACAACCCGACCTTGAACTGGAACACCAGTGCCGCCCCCCATCTCGTCCGGTATCCTAAAAATCAGTGGCACATGGAGAGACTCATTATAAATGTGTTGCCCATGCCAGTAATAGCCGTGCTCTTTCATCCCCTCACCATGGTCTGAAACCAGCACATAGATAACTGGTCTTGAAAACCCGGCTTGGTTTATCGTCTCCTGTAACTTTCCCACATACTTGTCTGCAAAGGAGATCTCGTTATCGTACAGATCCATCCAGGCCCTGCCAAAGTCAGTCCCTTCCTTCTGGAACATGTACTTGGAGTGGGGTTCAGACAGGTGGACAAACAGGAAAAATGGCTGGTTACGGGCATCTGCCTCCTGCAGCACGGACAGCTTCTCGTTAAACCTGGCGTAAATGCGGGGAGCGGATGTGTCAGTGTTGCTCCCGGCCACGTCTGTAGCGCCTGTGTTGTCCCAGAATTGGAACCCCTGCCTGATGTTGTACTTATCAGTGAAATAGAAGTGAGAGGTGAACGCCGCAGTAAAATAGCCCGCCTGGCTCAGGACCTCGGCAAAAGTGATGTTCTCTTCTTTTAATACGGGATACGAGGCTCCCGGATTGCGGAATTGTATCTTGGATGGGTGGCGGGAGGTGAAGATGGAGGGGATTGAACGAGGCGTATGGGGGGATTGGGCTAAGGCCCGAGCAAAGCGCACTCCCCTCGATGCCATCTTGTCAATGTTAGGGCTGGTGTCTCTCTCATACCCATAGCAGCCCAGGTGGTCTGCACGTACCGTATCTACCATGATCATAACCATGTGTGGTTGAATGCCCTGCCACGCAGAGTTTGGAACGCTTGGTTGCCTATTGGGTGCGATGGCCTCAGGTGCAGCCCCATCAGCATCAGTATCGGCGTCAACATTAGCGTCAGCAGAGGCAGGGGTGGTGCCAGTGGGTGAATTGCTCAGCATAGCATTCTCCCTGCCATCTGGGGCGGCTGAATCCTTATGTTTTGTATTCTCATAAAACGAATCCAGGTCTTCTGATTTCTTAACCTGGATGGTGCGGACTATAAAGCTATAGAATGGGGCTCGGGAGGTGTGCTCTTTGTCCTGGACCTGGTCCTGAGCCTGGGCTTCGTCGGGGTCGGTATTGGGGCTAGGGCCTGGTTCTGCGCCAACGCCAGCGTGGTGGGTTGGGCCACTCTCAGAAGCGAGGTTGTCCTGCACTGGTGATGCTGTTGTATTTGTGGCAATGTGAGCAATTGATACAATGCCACAGATGGCCAGCAAAAATGCTGCGACAGTAATGGGCTTGCTGGTCAGCGCCAGAATGAGCTTAGAACCGTTGGAACGACTGATCCTCCATGCGGTAAAAGCGCCTGCTATTATCTGGAAGGTTATCAAACTGATCAAACTGGTGGGTAGAGCATTAGGGCCAACTAACATAATCACGCCCGCCAGTACAGCCAGCGGACCCACTATAAGCAGAGCAATGGTCAGCGGCGTGTATAGGGAAAAGCTGACCTTGCTGGTCATCCTCTCGGCTTGTGCTGCGGGTGTAGCGGGTGTAGCGGGTGTAGCGGGTGTAGCGGGCAAATCCTGGCCCCCGCCACCCGGCACCTGTTGCCGGAGCCTTGCCCAGCGGCCGTATCCCAGGCGGGTTGCGATGATGGAGCCAAGGCCAAGGGAGGGCAGGGTGAGGGCAGCGGTGGCGAGTGCAGTGGCTGTTCCGGCAAGGAACGGGTTCTGCATGTGGCTCGTCCATAAATATACGGTAGCCCATACTCCCGCGCACAGGGCCGCCAGAGCGGCAAGTCCGCCCCACAGCAGGGCTGCCATCCCTTTGTCGGCCTCGGGAGACTGACGGAGCAGGTTTACTCTGGCAGGGAATACCTGGAAGGTGCCTGTGAATCTGACAATGGACCCGAGTAACCATGTGAGTGATAAGCCGGCGACCATGGTAAACAGAAAATTCAAACCGAGCATTTGAATTATTGTCGGCAGTCTTGTAGTACCAGAGGAGATGATGTCTGTAAGTGTGCCAGCCAATCCGGCGACTACTGCCACGGCCATTCCTGTCTGGAAAAGGCCGGGAATGGTATAATCAGTATTTTTCAAGGGGGTTATCCTGTATTCGGTTCTTAGACCGCCGCTAAGATAGCAATGATGGGCGTGACGGGCAAAAAAAGGTGCCGCCAATCCGTGCAGAACAGCGTCTGAAATGTGACTGGCTGTTTAATCTCCTTTGAATCGCTATCCATGCTGGTATAATCTGCAGGTGGCTTTGGGGGATCCACACAGTTGACATGATGGGTGACTGGGCGAAGAGATGGCTGGCGCTGCAGGATTAGAAGTGTGAAGAGGCAATGAAATGGCATCCTTCTCTTCATTCAGGTGGTCACCCCTTGAATAGCGAGGCAGGTTTATATTTTTCAAAGAGAGCATGATGATTTTATTTTTATTTAAAAAATTTTCTATTCATAACCGGTTGCTGGCGTTGGGTAAAACATGGTTTGGAGCAGCTAGATGGGGATTGCTCCTGCCATTGGGGTTGGCCCTCCTGCTCATGGCGAAGCTGCTGCTGTTCCCGGCCACCATCAACACCGCCTACGGTGCCTCCACGCCAGATTACTGTTCCCCTGCAGCGAATATCATGCTGGTGGTGGACCGATCCGGCTCCATGGAAGGCTCAAAATGGGATCAGGCCAAGTCTGCCATCCGTGCCATTCTGGAACGCCACCCATCTGCCCACTACGGGCTGGTTCTCTTCAGCAACTTCGGCCAGCTTATTGAGGAACTCGATGTTGATAACGAACCGGACATCGTTAGGGCCATGGATCTTGCGAGCGTCGGTGGTGACACCAATGTGCATGACGGTTTCGAGAAGGCAATCGATGAGCTGGAGCTCAAGCTGGATCGGTCCCCGTATCGGGACCTTCAGTCTATCGTTGTTCTGATCACCGACGGTGAACCGAATCTGGGATTCTGTCAGACCGCTCAATGCTTGGCAGACCTGGTGGGGAGAGCTCGTTTCCCTGGCTTGACCGTGAATGGTCAGGTACACCCAGTGCTCACTTTCATTATCGGATTCGGGAGCGATGTGGACCCCCAGGTGCTGACTGCCATGGCACAGGCTGGGGGAACCAACGATTACGCCCCGGCCAATAACCTGGCCGAGTTGCAGAATGCCCTTGAGTCGGTCATGTCGTCTATTACTTCACAAGAAGTATGTGATGGTTACGACAATGACTGTGATGGAGTCATTGATAATGATGTAAATCCGGATCTGAACAACCTCACTCCCAATGATCACTGCCCAACCGGCATGCCTGGGCTGTGTGCTGTAGGGTATCGGTGGTGTGACAATGGTGCCTGGAACTGTATCCCCTTCATGCAGCCTCAGGGTGAGCAGTGCTCGGGCAGGGATCTGGACTGTGATGGTTTTGTGGATGGAACGGACGTTAATAAGGATGGAATCCTCCAGGTTGAGGAGTCCCTGCGGAACCGTTGTGGTGAGTGCGGTCAGCTCCCAGTGGAAGAGTGTAACGGCCTTGATGATGACTGTGATGGATTGCTTGATAACGGGGCAGTTTGTGCCGATGGGCTTCAGTGCATACATGGGCGCTGTACCGGGCCTTGCTCTTCTGGTGAGTGTCCGGCTGGTCTCACCTGCAGGAATGATATGTGTGTGCCGCCCTGTGCCGGTGTAGAGTGCGATGGGGGGCAGGTTTGTGATGAGACCTCAGGTTCTTGCTACAACCCGTGCGACGGTCTCAATTGCCCAGGTGGCAAGTGCGTGGGCGGTCAGTGTGGCTCCTGTTATGACATCCCCTGCCCTAATGGGCAGCTCTGTGTGTATCCGGGCGAATGTCATGTCAACCCCTGCACCCAGATGGCATGCCAGTTCCATGAGTACTGCCAGGTTGATGATGATGGCCAGGCAGAATGTGTACCTTCCTGCTCGGTGATCTCTTGTCCTTCTAAGCAAGTATGTCAGGATGGGGTCTGCATGCAGGATCTCTGTCTCTCTCTGGGATGCCTGTCCGGGCAGCTTTGTCCTAATGATCAGTGCGTTAACGATCCATGTAAAGCCACCTTCTGTGAGAGGGGCGAGGTGTGCGTGCCCGAATTCATACCTGAAGTGGGAATGAATAGTATCTGTGTGAATGATCTGTGCTCATCCACAGTATGTCGGACCGGCCAGGTTTGTCAGGTTGATTGCATCAACGGGCATTGTTTCAGCCGCTGCATCTATAAGGCTACTGCCGAGCTCCCCGATGAAGAGTACCAGAACCCTGGTACCGGGAATGGGGACGGGAGTGATGTTGGAACGGACGGTAATAATGGGGGTAACCATAACCCCGGTGGTGGTGGGGCATCCGATTCGGATGATCAGACGGGTGGGGCCCTGGGGTGCACGTGCAGCCTGGGTGGCCAGGTGGTGTTGCCTGGGGGGAGCAAGGCCGGTAGTGGGTCGTCAGCAGCAACAGCCCTGATGGCAGCCCTGTTTTTTGCCCTGGTCCTGGCCCCTCGTTCACGCCTGCGCAGCAGGTACCGTTCCAACCCGAGACGATAACCCCCCCGATTGCTCTTGTTACCTGTGCAGCCCCCCCAAATATGCTCAAAGTCTAAACCAGTCTTCAGTTGACAGGGGCTGGTGTTTATTGATATGTGTAACCACGATTTCATCCGTTTTTGGCAGGTTGGGAGTGAGGTCAGGGAGCAGGTTAAACGGAAAGTTGTTCAAACGGAACGGCGAAATGGACGAGGACGGTAGTACCAAATATCACTTATGTAAGAAGGTAATGTGTTCTCCTTCTCTCACACTTAGAATGGGCGCACTCCGCTGCGGCCTGTCAGACGTACTGAATCGGTTGGTGCATACCCTGGAATAACAGGGTATCAGGGCCAACTGCCTCTGTCGCCTCCAGCCGCCACATGCGGGACCTTGGAGGTGGCAGATGAAAAATCCACCCACTGCGGCAAGGTTTCATGAACTGGTCAATATGCAATCCGCTGACCGGGATGTGATTCTTGTAGACTTTTGCCGGAATCTGCACTCTGCGGATCTTGCCGAGCTTTTTGACGAAATTGAACCTGAACAGGCAGCCCACATATTTGCCAGGCTCGACCTGGAGCAGGCTGCGCAGGTTGTTCCGTATCTGGACGAGTACCTGCAGACTCGTATCGTAGAATTAATTCCCGAAAATCGCCTCGCCAGGGTAGTGGCGATCATGTTCCATGATGAACGTGTCGACTTACTCCAGGCTCTCCCCGAGGTTAGGGCTGAGGCTGTCTTTCGGATGGTCGCCAAGTCAGAGCGGGAAGACATCCTGAAGCTGAGCTCTTACGTGGAGGGGACGGTCGGAGCAATCATGACCTCCGAGTATGCCCGTCTGCGACCAGGGATGACTGCCAGGCGGGCGGTTGATCAGCTCCGCATGGAGGCCCCCAATACAGAGACTATCTATTATTCCTATGTGCTTGACGAGGGGCGTCACTTGCTGGGATCAGTGTCGTTACGGGATCTCATTATTGCCAAGCCCGATGCAATTATCGACTCCATGATGACCACTGACCTGGTGATGGTGCGGACTGATGAGTCCCAGGAGGAGGTAGCCCGCATGTTGGCCAAGTATGATCTGGTAGCCATTCCTGTAGTGGATTCCAATCAGGCCATGGTGGGGATTGTCACCTTTGATGATGTGGCAGACATCGCTGAGGATGAGACCACTGAAGACTTCCAGATGATGGCCCCCATTACCGAGTTGGAAGCTGGGGTGGGGGATGCTGGCGTGTGGAAGATGTTTCGCAGTCGGGTTCCCTGGCTCATGGCTCTCATTGTGGTGAATATTTTTACTGGTGCGGGGATCGCCAGGTTTGAGGGCACCATTCAGGCTATGATCTCCCTGGTATTTTTTATGCCACTCTTGATTGGCAGTGGAGGCAATGCGGGTTCCCAGTCTGCTACTTTGATGGCGCGGGCTCTGGCTACAGGCGAGGTGCATTCCAGAGACTGGTTGAGACTGCTGGGCCGCGAAGTGGGTGTGGCCGCCCTGCTGGGGCTGGTGATGGGTGCGGTTGTGGTGGCCATCGGGCTGTATAATGCGGACTATAAGGTGGCTATCATCGTGGCATTGTCCATGTTGGCGTGTGTTCTCACTGGCAGCCTGATTGGCATGTCCCTTCCTTTCCTGCTCACCAGGCTGAAGCTGGATCCGGCTACAGCCAGTGCGCCATTGGTTGCATCCATCGTGGATGTTTCCGGTGTAGTGATCTACCTTGGAATTGCCACATGGGTCTTAAGTTTGTGAGGGGGGAGGTGCGAGGTGCGAGGCGGAATTGGGGGGGCCTATGGGCTCTAGCTCCAATCGCTTGCAGTGGTACTGCATGCCGTGCCCTTCGTCAGCGGTGTACCCAATTTATACTGCTCCCCTGAACCCTCAAACCACCCCCACCACCCACCCAATACCTCTCTCCCAACACCTGTACAAGGGGCACGGCATGCTGTATGTGTGTTCTGTTAAGCTTCAATTCCATATCACCAAGCCCTTAAACGCCCTA
>CAYZFJ010000053.1:0-18311 GCA_964477705.1 uncultured Myxococcia bacterium
TCGCTAGTAGGGGCGAGCGGCGCTCGCCCTCCAGAGCTCCGTGTTGCCTTCACATATAGCGTGGCAAGTCTAAAGTAGAGGGAGCATGGTTCTGGGCTTAGAGGGTACCGGCGGTTTGGGTGCATCGCTAACGAAGGGCACGTTATGCACGCACCCCTACAAGCTAGATCTGGCCAAGCTGGTTGGCTTGCAGCCAGCCTTCTGTGTGGGCACCAGCCCTGATTTTCAGCCAGCCACCGGGGGCCCTGTCCACAATAAGGACCCGGCTCCCTTCGCCTACTCTGGAAACAAGCCGTGCTGCACTGGTTGGCCCCTCCAGAAGAATAGCCTCAATCGGGTTGGTGATAACTGCCATGTTCATGCGGTAACGGAAGATGTGGTTTCCCGTCATGAATAGCCCTGTTGCGGCAATGGCAATTGCCAGGAAGATTGCTGTGGCCCCGAGGAGGGGGCGGGCGGAGCTGCCATGTCTGCTCCGTCGGCGTAAGAGCAGAATGATGAACAGGGTCACATAAAGGACCACAAAGGCCACAGTCATCTCGGTAGGGGTAAAGAACCGTAATGGACTCAACCAGAGAAGCCATGAAGACTCCCCTGTGACCATGCCTGAACCGCTCCCATCAGGATTTTCCGACTTGGTCTGCTGTTGCCTGACCGCCATGGCTTCGGCAGTCTCCAGATTGTGCCGGATGTCCGATGCTCTGGGAGCAAGCCAGAGGGCCCTGTCGTAGTAGAAGATGGCGTTACCGGGGCGACCGGACATGAGCCATGCGTTGCCAAGATTGTAGAGTAGTGCCGCATCCTCAACCCCATATTTCTGTATTCGGGTGTAGTCGGCAATGGCACCAGCATAATCCCCCTGATAGTACCGTTCATTGCCCCTCTCAAAGTAATCCTGGAGGCTGGCTCCCTGATTGGCAGGGCGGTTTCGCCTGCTGCTGTCATGGCCGCTTCTGGTGCTTCGGTTTGCTCTTTGATTGAGGCTGAGATGATCCGGCTGGGCTTGTTGGGTTCTATCGTCTGCACTTTCTGTTTGGAGCGCCTTGGCCATTGGTTCTTGGTTTGTGGTTAAATCTGCTGTGAGGCTTTGGGTCCCTGTGATGCCCGTGACTTCTGGGACTCCCTGGGCTCCTGGGTTGGCTGCGTGAACTTGGCCTATGATGAGGAAGTGGAGCATGGTTAAAGTGACTGTGGCAGTGAGCAACACCCCCAGGACAGAGGAGCCTGGTCCCGATTGGCCTGCGTCAATCTGATTGTCGTGCCTGCTGCTGCTGCTCGCCATCCTTTTGCGTCCCTTTTCATCAGCAGAAGAAGCTGTTGCGGATTTAGCAGGACGGAACTGCTCCAGTGAGTCCAGGATCTCCCGTGCCCGGGACAAGGATCTAGTCATCTCAACAGGGGTGCCGCTCCCAGGGGCAAATCTGGCGTAATCACAGTTCTCCAACTCCTCAATGAGGGCATCGACCACAGAACCGGGATATCCTCTCGCTTCCATTGATATGCGCAGTGATGATGTGGTCATGCCTCCCACCTGGAGACCGAGTTTATCCTGGAGGTAATCGTGCAGGGCTCGGGATATCTCATGGAAAAAACCAGCAGGCTGGCTGTCATGGATGTGATCTTCCGCCTCCCGTAATCTGCGTTTGGCCCGTGCATATGCCTTACGTACCCTGATCCGGTCCAGGTTCCTGGTCTGGGCTTCTCTCAGAGCGTCAGACATTATGAGGAACGCCCATAGCAGGGGCAGGCCGGCCAGCAGTGCCCAGAATGGCCAGCGGGTATACGGGGGAGAGCTGCTCTTTCGCATGTGCTCCAGGGTGGTGCGCAGCTTGATTGGCTGGATCTTGTACGGCTCGCCATTTTCATCTATCCAGCCGGGAACAGTGTTACCCAGGCTGCCGGAGGTGTCATTCCAGTCCACCATGTTACTGCCATTAGCGGGCGAGTTGCCGGGCCCATAGAGGGGACCACCATGGGGTCTATTATTGGTGTTGTGATTTACACCACTCCCACCAGCTTTTAATTCACCAGCGTTTTGACTCTGGGTCACCGCTTGCCCCTGTCCTGGGCTTACCTCCACCGATAATGGCTCCGACTTCACGGTGCGCCAGGCTCTGGCTGATGGGTCGAAGTAGGAGAACTGGACCGGCGGAATGGTCAATGTCCCTTCTGCTTCTGGGACCATGATGTATTCCATTGCTCTGGTGCCTGAGAGCCCTTGCCCGGTAACGGTAAGGGAGTCATTGACTGTGGGTTCATGGATCCTGAATCCCTTGATGGCGGGCAGTGCCGGGGCTTTGAACTGGCGGAAGTTGCCGCTTCCACTCAGTACAATGGTGAATGTGGCCGGCTGACCGGCGGTCAGTATGGTCTTTCCTGCATCTGTGGCTGTAGCTGTAGCTATGGATGTCGCCGTGGAGGTGGTCGCAGTTGAACGGCCTGCTTTCAGTCTGCCTGCAATGGTGAATTGGCCAACCGCTCCGGTAAAGTGGTCAGGCACATTCTCTGTGGGCAGGGGGAGAACCTCCACGGTAACCGAATTCGACTTGCCGGTAAGCCTCTGCCTGCCGAAGCCGAAGAAATCAGTGGTTACCGCCACCTGAAAGGGTACGCCAGGAATAGTAAGTTTGCCGGGGCGAAGAGGGTAGAGTACATGTTGACTGATCTCTCCCACATGATAGGTGCGGTTGCCTAGATCTCTCTTTCTGAAAACGGGCCGTTGGGACTGGCGTTGTACGGTTTCTACCCAGAAGCCATCCAGTACCGGCTCTTCGGCCCTGTATTCGGTCAGGTCAATCAGGGTTGCCAGGTTGTAATTGAGGAGCACTGCCTGGCCCACATACACTTTGGTATTAGAGGTTTCAGCTAAAAGGAGTACATCCTCGCCTTCGGTGTCTCCTGTCAGATTGGGGTGATCGCCCACGCCAGGTTGGTCGGGCAGCCCCTGGCCCAAGGGGTCAGCAGGGAAGCTAAACCCTGGAATCTGCCCAACTCCCGGGTCGGTACCAGGCCCGGCTCCTCCACTTCCTGTCCCTGCATCACGGACTAGCAGCCTGACTACTTCGCTGCGGAGAGTACGATCATCGATTCTGACCACTGCTGGCCCTATTTCAATGGTCCCTGTCCGCTTTGGGCGTAGTACATAGGTGTGAACCTGGGTCTTGGAGACATTAAAGTTCACGATGCTGATCTGTTGAGAGCTGCTCTGTCTCAGCACTTCGAAATCTGACAGGTCAGGGGATTGTATAGAGTCTGCGCTGCCATGACCGCTGGTAGTCACTGACATCTCAAGGGTCACGGTCTGATCGGCGGTGATTGAGTTCCGCCCCAGACGCAGGGATACGCCTTCACCGGTTGCCGCCGCAGCTATTGGCACACCGACGCCCATTGCCAGGGAGCCCATAGGTGGTGCCGCAGGGGGCAGCAGGTATGTTGCAAGGTACAGCGTAAAGGTAAGCATCAGCATCCGGGCTGGGTTGCCAGGATTCCTGACTGCTCTTCCCTGCCTCCTTGGGGCGTGGCGGCCCATGCCGGTGCAGAAGATGGAGTTGCTGCAACAGACAGATGTTCTGTATTTCGGGATTTCCATCACTCGCACTACCAATCCTTGTTTACCCTGCGGGGCGGGGTGACCTCAATGGCTCTCTCAAGCTGGAGATTCCTGTCTTCTTCTGTGAGACTGTCGAGTAAATGCTCCATAGTCGGCTCGCCAGGCTGCATGTTATCCTCTTCTTTAGGTGAACTTCCAGATTCTTGGTCCTGATCAGCCTTTTCATCTTTTTGATTCTGATTCTGCTTGTCCTGGTCCGACCCGCTTTCGTCCTGTTTTTGTTCCTGCTCCTGGTCTTGGTCCTGGTCTTGCTCCTGCTCCTGGTCCTTCCCGTCCTCGCCATCCTGGTTCTCATCACTGTTCTCATCAGGGGGAGTATCGCTTATGGTCAGTTTGTAAGAGTTGGTTTCGCCAGAAGCAGTACCGGTGACTCGCACCATAAATGACTTACCCTCTGTGGATTCCACTCCGGCTGTCTGGGTGTCTGAGGAGATGTCGCCTCGTGCAGACTCCACGCCTGTCTCTGCTTCGAGCAGGGCCATCAGCAGCTTGCCTCGTGCCTGATCCGATTTCATGGTCACATGGAGGGGGCCATCATCTGTGGCAGCTTTTACAAGATAATAATCCTCGTTACCCGGGCAGATTCTCAGATTTTCATGCTGTCCCTGGCTCAAAGGCGTAGCCGTCTCGGGGGTGTTGTTAGGTTCGTAGTTGTCGTCCCCAATGGCACATGACGGCTCCACGGTCAAGGTGAGCGTATAGGCTGATGCCTTCTCTTTTTGGTCTTCTTCCCATGTACCCAGTTGGTTTAGGGGAGAAGTGGTATCCGGAGCGGTAGCTCCCCGGGCAGTATCCGTGGCGGTGGCAGCATCAGTGGCTCCCTGAGCACCATGAGCTTCCTCCTGCTCCTGCTCTTGTTCCAGTTCCAGTTCCAGTTCTTCCAGTCGCTTCAGATTATCAGCATCAGAGGCATCGAACACAAGCAGATCATGCAGCGGGCTCTTTCTGTCGAATGTTACCCTGACAAAGTAGGTGGAATCTTTTGGGCTATTTCTCAGATCAACCATCACCCGACCAGGGTCTCCTGCCTTGGCGGGGAGGCTCTGACGGACGGGAATCTCACCTTCGGGGGAATCATATAGCTCCATGGCAAAATCCCCCGGCTTGCCCTCATGTTTCACAATGGCGGTGGCAAACAGGTTGTATCCTTGTGGCACATGAACCTTGAACCAGTCGTCGTTATTTTCGCACAGCATCAGGGTGTTGTCATGGCCGCCAGGAGAGCCACCGGGCACCTGGCCTGGCGACTGCCCCAGTCCCTGCCCCTGCCCAGGAAGCCCCCCTTGGGGATTGGGCGGCTGTAGAGACTTGGCCTGATCAGATGTGTCGTTGCTCTCGTACTGGTCTTCCCGGTAACTGCATGGGGGATCCTCCATCAGGAGGGATAATTCCAGATTGTGCCTGGCAGCATCGTCGTCTGGTGCTAACCTCAGGGCTTCAGTAAAAGCGATGCGAGCATCCTTGAATTGGCCTTTGTTGAAAAGGGTTGCGCCTAGTCCTTTAAGTATCTGGTTACGAAGTTGGGGGGAGATTCTGTTTCCCTTCAGGCCTTCCCGGAACCTGGCTTCTGCTTCGTCATACCTCTCCAGATGGAAGAGAGCTACTCCCGCCCCTTGGCACAGGGCAGGGTACTGGGGTGACTCCCTGGGTAGACTGTCAAGGCCGGCCGTGTACTTCTCCAGGGCACCAGCGTAGTTCTTCTCGGCGATGAGGCTGTTTGCCTCCTCAACCTCCCTCATGGTTTTGGAGAATGGTGTCCAGGCTCCATTGGCCAGCAGGAGGCTCAGACAGATGGTCAGCACCACGAGGGGTGAGGGGCGCCCCCTCCCAATCCTGGGGGAACTTTCACCGCCACCGTCTCTTGCACTTATAACACCATGCTTGTCATCACGCCTCTTGACCAAACCGAGCCAGCGCCTCAAACCACTTCTTGCACCCTTGCCCTTGACTTCGCCCGCCCCTCTGGAACCTGCCCCTCGCCCGGTCCGCCGCCTGTCACTCAGCAGCAGCTCCCCCAGCAAGAGAGCCATTCCTGGCAAAAGGAGCCAGTGGAACTGTTCGTCATAGACCCTGCGGGTGGTGCTCCCCAGGGCGATCTTTTCCAAGTTGTTCAGGTCAGCAGCCATGGACGAAGCAACGGAGCCACTATTTTTCCACAGGTAGCTGCTCCCTCCGGTCTTGCCCGCAATCTTCTCAAGAGAGCTCCGGTCCAGCCGGGTATAGGCGTAACTACCCTCATCATCCTTCTTGTACCCGATCAGGTTGCCCTCTGCGTCCAGGTTGGGGATGGGGTCGCCTGTCTCTGTGCCGATGCCTACCGTATAAATCCTGATGCCAGCCTTGGCCGCTTCTTCAGAAATTTCCATGGTCTCTTCTCCATGGTCCTCCCCGTCAGTGAACACCAGAATTGCCTTGCTCTTGCTCTTCGAACTCTGAAGCAGCTTCATGCCTGTTGAAACCGCCATGCCGATAGTCGTTCCCCCCACCGGCATTTCTTCGGGGCGGAGCTGGCGCAGGTATCCCTTGATGGCGTTCCTGTCATGGGTGAGGGGGCATTGCACAAAGGCCGTTCCGGCGAATGGCACCAGGCCAATCCTGCTCCCGGGCAATTGCTCCAGGAGCATCTCAAGCTCCATGGCGGCAGCCTGTAGTCTGGATGATCCAACATCCCTAGCCAGCATGGATTTGGACATGTCCAGTGCCACCACCATGTCGATCCCTTCCCGAGAGGTATGTACCAGAGAGCCCCCGGTCTGGGGACGGGCGGCTGCCACAGTCACAAGTGCAATCCCAGCGGCTGCCAGCAATATCTTGGCCACCTTTCGAGGGATGGAGGCGCTGGCCACCATTCGGGCCACAAGGTGGTGATCGCCCAGCCTGGCCAGCCTCCGCCGGTTCCGGGCGAGGGCCACCAGGGCGCCAGTCGCTGCAACAGCCACCACGGGTAGTATCCATAGCAGGTATGGTGTCTGGTATCTCATCACGGAAACTTCCTCACTATAAATACCCTCAGGGTAAACTCCAGAGCAATCAGGGCCATTGCCAGATACAGGAAAATAGCGAAATGGGCTGTACGGGTTGCTGCAGGCAGATCCTCTATCTTGGTCTTCTCCAGTGAGTCTAGAATCACCTGGAGGTCCCTCTCCAGCTCGCTCCTGTTCACGGAATTGAAGTACTGGCCTCCGGTCATGGCGGCGATCTCTTTCAGCAGCTCCGGGTTGGCCGGGGAGTTGGCTTTTCGGTAAACCATGCGGCTGTTGAAGAAGTCTGAGCCGACCGGTTCCATGGCCAGCTCTTCGCTGCCCACCAGGATGGGGAAGATGGAGATTTCCTTCTCTTTGGCCAGGCGTGCTCCTTCCCTGGGGGCGATGTTTCCCCCTTGGTTATCGCCGTCTGTGATGAGGACGATGGTCTTGGTGACCGCATCCGAGTGGCGCAGCAGGGCAACGGAGCGGCCAATAGCATTGCCGATCGCAGTGCCGCTCGGGTCGATGTCGCCCAGCTTTAGGCCATCTACCATACCCAGGGTGGTCTGGTAGTCCAGGGTGAGGGGAAAGAGGGTGTAGGCATCCCGGCCGAAAATGACCAGCCCGATCCGATCGTTATGTCTGGAACGGATAAATTTATTTAGTACGTTGATGGCAACACGGAGCCGGTTGTCCGGTTCCCGGCCGGCGGCCTGGAGCATGGCAAGCTGGGCGGTAGTCACATCTACCACGCTCATGGAACCTGACATGTCAAGGGCGACCACCAGGTCGATGCCTTCCACATTCTGTTCCTCTGGGCTTACTGTTACCGGTCTTGCCAGGGCGATGATGCCTGCGGTGAGTGCTACGAGGCGGAGCCATTGGAGATGAGGAACGAGCCGCACTCGCCACCCTCGGCTGTGATGGGGGAGCTGGCTTGCGCCAGGCAGGACCATGGCGCTGGTTCTGCGGGTGCGTCGCCTGGGGGCGAGGAGCCAGATGGCCACCCCCCAGAGCAGGGGGAGGAGCAGGAGAAAGATCGGACTGTCAAAATGGGAGGTTAAGAATTCCATGGTCAGGCGTCTCCTCCCTGGGGATGTCGGGCTGAATTGATGTCACTGCTCTGGGCCCCGGTGTCCGTGAGAGGAGCAGGTGCTGGGGCAGGTGTAGGTGCAGGGGCAGTGGCCTCGGGAGTTGTAGCCTCGGGGGGGGGAGAAGCCCCAGCGGTCACAGCAGATTCTTCCCCAACCCCATGGGAAGCTGACATGCCAGCGTCTCCATAAACGGGAACCGTACTGGTCACGATGGTCCTTGCTGCCCTCCAGAAGTGGTCCATTTCGGTCATGGTGGGTATGTATTGGGCGAATTTGACCATGTCAGTATCTTCCAGGAATTGCTGGACAGAGGCATGGTCAGGTAGCCGATCTCCTTGTGTTTTCATCCTTCTGGTGCACGTCTTGAGCGCTGTCAGAAGCTCGGTTGAGGTCAGCTCCAGGGAATCGAAGCCGTAGCGGGCCCCCAGATACTCCCTGATGATCTCGGAGATCCTCAGGCAGAATTCCTTAAACTGGCCATCCTCTGCCAGCTTCTCGGCAGCCAGGGTGTCCAGGCTGGAGAGGGCGATCTCGTGGGCAGGTACAGGTGGTGGAGCCGGAGTCTCCCTCTTCCGGTTTTTGAGTCTCCTCCCCAGAACAAATGCCCCTATTGCCACGATGGCAGCTCCACCAATTCCAAGGGCCAGCCAGATTGGCCACCAGACCGGCACGCGTACCTGGCCCACAGGCTCTGGTGGGATCAGTTGGGGCATAGATTCGGTGCCGATGATGCTTTTGAAGTTGATGGTCCCTCCGGAGGCAAGCACGGAGAATTCCCTACCAGATTGATCCAGGTACTGGATAGTAAAGTCTGCCAGTTTAGCTTTCCCCGGTTTCCAGGCGGTCATGGTGAACTGGAACACCTCCACGGCAGTCTCTGCTGGCATACTCGCCAACTGGTCGGTCAAGGTCTGATGAATTGGGAAGAGGAATTTCGGTTCCTGCTTTTGGCGGCTGTTAAAAATGCTGAAGAGATCGAAAGGTTTGTCCTCAGGGGTAGTATCGGTTGCGTCATCGGGCTGGATGTTGTTCTGGTTGCCAGATTCATCTGCTGCAGGGTTGCTCTTGTCTGGCTGCCCTTGTGAGATGGCTCCTGCTGTGGTGGTTACATGGGACTTGCCAGTTATATTAAGTCTTCCGGTTCCGGGATTGGCAGCCAGGTGGAATAGCTTGGTGCCATCATGGGTGATGAGAATGGTGTAGTTGACTGGCTCTCCGATTTTCGCTTCCACCGGTTCCAACTCATACAGCACTTGTGGGGGTACAGGATCGGATTCGTCTTGTGCCGGTGTGGTAGTTGGAGCCATGGTAGTGGTCTGGTCCTGTGCCGCTCCGTTTTCGGTCTCCACGTTGGGGAGCGGCTGGGTAGCCAGAGCTCCTGAAGCTGGCGCCAGCAAGGAGAGTGTAAGTGAAAATAGTATTGCCAGTCGTATATTCATAGTTGAATTACCACCATTACCGCTCAACCCCTGGACTGCCGCCGGGCCCGGTTTTTAAACAGCTCAACAAGCGGCTCAGTATATGGCTTATCAGTGCTCAGGTGGATGTGATCCACTTTCAGTTTTCTGAATATCTCATTC
Source organism: uncultured Myxococcia bacterium (assembly GCA_964477705.1). Classification (GTDB taxonomy): domain Bacteria; phylum Myxococcota_A; class JAVEVO01; order JAVEVO01; family CAYZFJ01; genus CAYZFJ01. The sequence goes on from CAYZFJ010000053.1 coordinate 9,251, forward strand.
AGCTTACGGCCATGTTCTTCTCGTTGCCTGTTATATGCTTTGCGGAATCGGGGACTGGTATCGATAGTGGCCATTTCCCCTGTCTCTGGATCTTCCACTTCTAGATAATGGCCCCCCAGATCGGGTAGATTCTCTTCGAATGGGTCGGTAACCCTGAGGCAGATCAGGTCGTGGCGCCGGTTAGCCAGGTCCAGAGCCCGCTCCAGTTGGGGGGAGTGGTCGGGGAAATCGCTGATTACGATGGCCACCGCCCTACGCTTGGTGATCCTGCTTAAAAATTCGAGTGCGTGTGTCAGGTCAGTCTGGCCTGCTTTGCCAGCTCTGTCTCTCTGGTCTGCACCTGTTGATTGCTCCCCCCCACCACGTACCAGATTTGATGTGGCCCCAGCCGTATTGTTGCCAGTATGCCCCTGAAAATCTGCTTGTACGTGCGCCCTTGTGCTTTCCATGGCCACAGCCCCTGCCCCTGCACCCACACCCGCTCCAGCCCCAGCCTGATGCGAGATCACCTCGCTGATCACCCGCAACACATGCTTACGCCCCTTCATGGGCGGAATGAACCGCTCAATCCTGTCGCTGAACAGGGCCAGCCCCACCCGGTCGTTGTTCTTTATGGCCGAGAAGGCGAACAGGGCGGCTACTCTGGTAGCCAGATCACTCTTGGTTCTGGTTCTGGTCCCGAAATTGAGGGACGGTGACGTGTCAACAAGCAGAAACACGGTCAGCTCCCGCTCCTCAACGAAGTTCTTGATGAAGACTTCGCCGATTCTGGCGGTCACATTCCAGTCGATAAGACGGATGTCGTCACCCATCTGATACTGGCGGACTTCATTGAAGTCCATGCCCTGCCCTTTGAAGACCGAGTGGTATCGACCCGCAAGCTGGTCATTAACCAGCCGTCGCGTGATAATCTCGATTCGCCTTGTTTCCTCAATTATTGACCGTGGTAACATGGGTCAGGGAACCTCCACCGCTTCAAACACCCGCCTGACTATCTGTTCCGAAGTGACTTCATCAGCTTCGGCCTCAAAGGTGAGGATGACCCGGTGGCGCAGCACGTCCATGGCTACTGCTTTTACGTCTTCGGGAGTGACATAGCCCCTGTGTCGCAAAAAGGCGTGCGCCTTGGCTGCCATATTCAGGAAGATGGTGGCCCTGGGTGATGCCCCATACTGGATATAGTTCTTGATGGACGCTAGACCATAGTTCTCCGGGTTCCTGGTGGCAATTACCACATCTACTATGTAGTCCCGGATCTTGTCGTCAACGTAGACATCGTTGATGATCTTCCTGGCCTTTAGCAGGCTCTCGACGCTTACCACCCGCTCTACCTTCTGCTCAGCCCCTGAGGTCATCCGGTCCATGATCAGCCGCTCTTCGTCCCGGGTGGGATAGTCCACTTTAATCATGAGCATAAACCGGTCAATCTGGGCTTCGGGGAGCTGATAGGTTCCTTCCTGCTCAATAGGGTTCTGGGTGGCGATCACCAGGAACGGGTCGTTCAACTTGTGGGTGGTGTCGCCCAGGGTGACCTGTCGCTCCTGCATGGCCTCCAGGAGGGCACTCTGCACCTTGGCTGGCGCACGGTTGATCTCGTCAGCAAGAACCAGGTTGGTGAATATGGGGCCCTTCTTGGTGGTGAAACCGCCCGATTGGGGGCTGTAGATCATGGTTCCAAGCACGTCGGCAGGGAGCAGATCAGGTGTGAACTGGATGCGCTTGAAGTCCAGGTTCAGTGATGCAGCGACTGTTTTGGCAGCCAGGGTCTTGGCCAGGCCGGGGACGCCCTCCATGAGCACATGGCCGCCAGTGAGCAGGCCGATGACTATGCGTTCCACCATGCTGTCCTGGCCAACGATGACTTTGCGGACCTGGTGGAGCAAGTCCTCAACAAAGGCACTCTCCTGCCTGATCAGTTCATTGATGCCCCGGATGTCTCTGCTGCCCTGCTGCTGCTGTTGCGGTTGCGGCTGCAATGAGGGTTGAGTCTGTGATTGCCCCTGCGGTTGTTCTGGTTGCTGTGGCTGTTGCGGCTGCCTGAAGTTCATGTTCATCCGTCATCCCCGATATCGGTTATGGGTGATGACTATGCCCGCTCTGGCTGGGAATTGTTCTATCACCCTGGTTTAATACTTCTGTTCAACTTCAACCCCATAAACCCCAATGCTATTCCGCCATATATTCGGTCTGTTTGGACTGAGGTAGCCACCTCAATTGGCAACTATTAACGGTTACATGGGTTGAAATTGAAAGTTAAAAAGAATGGATTTGCAAAGTAAAATCAAGGCCTCATTCAAGTTGACCATTGAATGTCTTTCAGATAGGCTGTGTTTGCATTGTTATAAGAGGATAGCAGCGGTATAGCTTTTTTATTAAACCATATTTGGGCGGACAAATTTTAGATAACACATAGGAGTGGAACATGCTCGGTTGTCTTGGACTAAAATCAACTGTGGCCATACGGTGGTGGAGCCGTAGAACAGGGACTGTGGGGCAGGGGAGGATGATGGGGGCAGCCTTGCTGCTTACTGGATTTCTTGCCATTCTTGGGGTTCCTGAGACTGCTGATGGGCAGGCGCGCAATCCAGTCTGGGGTGAGGTTGTCTTCTCTGAGTTGATGATTGAGCCGGGGGCAGGTCAACCAAAATGGCTTGAGTTCAGCAACCGGACTAACGAGGCGCTCACCCTTGATGGATGCCAGATTCTTCGGCTCAATTCTACTGAAATCACTACCTTGGGTCCGCTGATGGTGCCCGCCAACGGGCATGTGATGATCCGAAGCAGCAGGGGCACTTCCCCTGCGTTCCCATCGGAGTGTAACCTGGAGGAAGATGACACATACCCAACAGTTCAGCTCCCTGTTAGTAGTGCTAATACGATCAGGCTCCAGTGTCCCACGTCAACTGAAGTAGATCCAATGGAGGCAGTGGATGAGGTTGCCTTCGACTGGCGTCCTTATCGGACATTGGTCGGGACATCCCTGGTGCGAGATATGGCCAGCAACGCATGGTGCCCTGGAATAGATGAGGGTGAGGTCTGCTCCGGTCTTATCGGAAGCCCCGGTGAGGCTAATACTACAGCCTGTCAGGGTACCGTTGATCCAGGTGAGTTTCGTGCTCCTGTTGCAGGAGAGGTCCTCTTCTCCGAGTTGATGATCAAGCCTGTCTCCGGCCAGCCCGAATGGATTGAGTTCAAGAATGAAGGACTTGAGACTGTCTCTTTGGAGGGGTGCAGGCTGTTCAGACCGGCCACCGGGCAGAATACCATCCTGGGCACAATCGTTGCTGAGGCTGGTGAGTACATTTTCATCCGCAAGAGTGGTTCAACAATCTTTCCTGAAGAGTGCAGTCTTACCCCCGATGGCACGTACAGCACTGTCAGCCTGGTGGATAGTGCTGAGGATACTGTTCAGCTCCAGTGCCCGGATACTGCAGGTGGTGAAGAGGTTGAGTGGGAGACCATCGATGAGGTTACCTTCCTTTGGTCTGCTACAGGCGGTAGCCCAGGCACCTCTCTGGTGCGTGATCTGGAGGAGGAGACCGTTACCTGGTGCCTGGGCAGCGATGAGCCCCTGGTGTGTGCCGGGTTGAACGCCAGTCCTGGTGCTGCCAATGCGGGATGCGATGGAGGGACCGTTGATCCGGGTGGAGATCCGAACCCTGTGGCTGGTGAGGTGATCTTCAGTGAGCTGATGATTGAGCCGGTGGCTGGCCCGAAATGGATTGAGCTGCGTAACCTGATCGATAAAAACCTGTCTTTGAAGGACTGTCAGCTTTTCCGTCCAAGCGTGCAGTCGAGCAATACTGCCACCCTGGGACCTGTAGCTATCCAGGCAGAGGGCTATGCTCTGCTTGCCCGCTCTGGCACTGACTGGCCTCTTGAGTGTGGTGATACGCCAGATGGCACCTTTGGAACCATCTCTATGGTGGTGAGCAGTGAAGATACCATTCAGCTTCTGTGCCCTGTAGTCAGTGAGACTGAATCAACCATGGAGTTGGTGGATCAGGTCACCTTCAACTGGTCTGCTCACCGAACTGACAAAGGCTCGTCTCTTATATATGACCTGGAGAAGGATTCCTGGTGTGTGGGTAAGAACGAAGGGGAGGTCTGTTCAGGCATGGTGGCCAGCCCTGGTGCTGCCAATGCGGGATGCGATGGAGGGACCGTTGATCCGGGTGGAGATCCGAACCCTGTGGCTGGTGAGGTGATCTTCAGTGAGCTGATGATTGAGCCTTCAGATGGTCACGCCAAGTGGATCGAGTTCAAGAACAATACAGGGAAGAAGCTCTCCTTAGAGGGTTGCCGCATCTTCAGGCCTTCGGTAGCTTCCTCCAATTCTGCCATGCTGGGTGCAGTTGTTGTGCCGGAGAACGGCTATGTGTTCCTCTCAAGGAGCGACTACCCGGTAGATTGCGGCGATGCCCCTGATGGAACCTTTGGCACCATCTCCCTGATTTTATCCGGCCCCGATTCCCTGCAGCTGCAGTGCCCTATTGCTGGTGATGATCAGTGGGCGGGTGAACCTATTGATGTGGTTGACTTCAACTGGAAACCCTACCGTGAATTTAAGGGCACATCATTGACCTATGATAATGTGAAGGATGCGTGGTGTGTAGGTGAGGAGGAGGGAGAGGTCTGTGCGGGGCTAAGAGGGAGCCCGGGTGCGGCTAATGCACCGTGCTCTGTTGTTGATCCTGGTAACCGCTTCCCAATGCCTGGTGAGATTGTTATCACTGAACTTATGATTGAACCATCTGACAATCATACCCAGTGGGTAGAGCTTCAGAACCTGTCAAGCGAGGCGCTCTCGTTGACTGGTTGTCGCCTGCGCAGGACCATGGTCTCCACAAGCAGCACCGCTGTCCTCGGCACCATTGGCGTGGAAGCCAATGGTATTATCTTCCTGGCCAAGGGCACAAGCTATCCTGCTGACTGCGGTCCAACACCTGACGGGACCTATGGGACTATCTCCATGAAGCTGACCGGTGAGGATGCCCTGGCACTGGAATGTCCTATTGCTGGTGATGATCAATGGGCTGGTGAGCCTATTGATACTGTGGTGTATAACTGGGGTTCAAAGCGACGCTACAAGGGTTCATCCTTCACCAGAGACCCTGCTACTGGTGAGTGGTGTGTTGGTACTGCCCAGGAACTGATGTGTGAGGGATTGAAGGGTAGCCCTGGCGTGATCAATGCTGCCTGCGAAGATAAAGTCAATCCTGTGCTTGGCGGGGATGATGGGTGTGGTTGTGTGATGATTGGTGCAGGCGCTGCTGCTGGTCGAGGGGGCTCTATGGGCAGCCTGCTCCTGGTTATGGTCGGTCTGGTGAGTATGGCCGCTGCCCGCCAGAGCCGAAAGCGCAGCTCTACCCGGTAATATTCAGATCCGCCTTCCAAGACCTCATTTCCTCAATTCAGACTGTAACGCAATCGCCTAGACGGGCACGGTATGCCGCATATGTGTTCTTTTGAGGCAGGTTAATTTCCGAAAATTGTTTGGGCGGGTTGGGTGCACCGCTGACGAAGGGCACGGCATGCTGCCCCTATACATCGGCAGGGGTAAATATTATTACTTAAGTTGGCTCTTCCAGCGGTGTACCATGTTGATGGCCTGGATGGGGGTGATGTTGTTCAGGTCCAGGGATTTCAGTTCTTCTTCGACCGGGGATGGTTCCCTGACTACCTGGATGGCGAACAAGTTGAGCTGGGACTGGGACTTGGACTGGGACTGGCTATCCTTATCGGCCACCCCCCTGGTGTGCTTGACATCTGTTCTCCCCGTTCGGCTTCCATTTCCACTACCAGCATCCCAATGGCCGCCCCCTTTGGCACGGGCCAGCACCGGCTTACAGTCAAGGCCAATCTGTTCCGCTTCCAGGTTGGCCAGAATCTCCTTGGAACGCTCCACAACCGGCTCGGGGAGGCCGGCCAGACGTGCCACCTGGATGCCGTAGCTCCTATTGGCAGGTCCCTCATTGAGGGAACGCAGGAAGAGGATCTGATCCTGCCACTCTTTGACCGCCACGCTCAGGTTCTTGACCCTGGGCTTGATTATGGCCAGCTCAGTAAGCTCGTGGTAGTGGGTGGCAAACAGGGTGCGGGCATTGAGCTGGTCATGGATGTGCTCGGCTACCGCCCAAGCGATTGATAAGCCATCGAATGTGCTGGTGCCCCTGCCGATCTCGTCCAGGATGATCAGACTGCGCGGCGTGGCATTGGCCAGGATGTTGGCGGTCTCGGTCATCTCCACCATGAAGGTAGACTGACCACGGGTTAGGTCATCGGCCGCACCCACCCTGGTGAAGATACGATCAACCAGACCAATCTCCGCTTCCTTGGCGGGTACGAATCCACCCATCTGGGCCATCAGCACAATCAGGGCTACCTGCCTCATGGCTGTGGATTTACCTGCCATGTTTGGGCCGGTGATGATGGCCAGGGAGTGTTGTTCCGAATCCAGGTCTATATCGTTGGGGATAAAGGGCTCATCCCGGAGCATGGTCTCGACCACTGGGTGGCGGCCTTCCACGATGCGCAGGTGGCCCGACTGGTTGATGAGTGGGCGCACATAGTTGCGGTGGTGGGCGATGGATGCCAGGGCGACGAATACATCCAGGGTGGCGATTAGCCTGCCCGCCTCAGTGATGCGGGGCAGGTGCTCTTCCACGGCGGCGCACAGAGCGTCGAACAGTTCGGATTCCAGTGCAGCCCGCTTGTCATCTGCGGAGAGCACCTTCTCTTCGAACTCCTTCAGCTCGGGGGTGTAGTACCGCTCCGCATTGGCCAGGGTCTGTTTACGGATATACCGGTCCTGGGGGACCATGTGCAGATAGCTCTTGGTAACCTCGAAGTAGTATCCGAATACCTTATTGTAGCGCACCTTCAGGTTGGGTATGCCGGTCGCCTGGCGCTCCCTGGATTCCATGGAGGCGATAATCTCCTTGCCGTCTCGGGAGAGGCTTACCAGTTCGTCCAACTCTGCGCTGTAACCTGGCTTGATTGCGCCACCGTCTTTAGGGGAGAGGGGGGGGGCCTCATCCAGGGCTCTGTCAAGCAGGGCGACCACATCGGTGCATGGGTCAAGGCTGGTGGCCAGCTCGGTCAGGGCGGTGGCGGTGGCGTCTGCCTCGAGGGCGGCCTTAAGCTCGGGCAGGCGACCCATCGAAGCGGCCAGGCCCTTGAGGTCCCTGGGGGTGGCTATGGAGCTGGACACCTTGCCTGCGAGCCTTTGGATGTCTCCCAGTTGCTTGAGGGTGGCAGTCAGCTTCTCTCGCAGGATCGGTTTCCCTACCAGATCGCCCACCCCGTCGAGTCGCCGTTCGATGGCGGCCTGGTTGAGGAGGGGGTAGGTGATCCAGTTGCGCATGGTCCTGCTGCCCATGGAGGTGCAGGTGATGTCGAGCAGCCCCAGCAGAGAGCCGGCCCGCCTGCCTCCGAGGAGGGTCTTGGTCAGCTCCAGGTGGCTCCGGGCTGCCTCGTCCAGGATCATCGTCTCGCCCACTCCGTAGGGGCGAACCTTCATCATATGTTTGCCAACAGAGCGCTGGGTGTCCTCGATGTAGGAGAGGACTGCTCCTGCAGCCATCACAGCACAGTCGGGGGCTTCAAATCCGAATCGGTAGATGGCGTCCAGAGATGAGGTATGTTTGGCCTCCACCCCGGATGTGTCGCTTACGCCCAGACCGTGCTTGCCCAAGAGCTTGAGGATTCGGCCTCGGTCAAAGGTGTCGGCCCGGTTCTCAAGGAGCCATCCGTTCTGGCCCCTCTCCCGGTTTTTGTTTGGGCTTTCGTCCCTGTTGTTCTGCCAGCCTCCGCCGGTGTGGGGGGCGGCGGGCAAACTGGGGGGAGCGGTGGTGTCTGCGGTGTCACCTGTTGTGCCAGCGGGGGTGGCGTTGCCGGGGGGGGCCATGTCATCGCCTCCAGGCCCATTTCCGCTTGTTGCTCTTGTGTTATCAGTGTTAGGGCCCTGGGTCCGGAAACGAGTTGCGGTCAAAAAGGAAGGGGTTTCTGTCTCCCTCCTCTCAAGGAGGGTGCCCAGCCTGGTCGCATACGGTGTGTCGGCCAATAGGAGCTGCTTAGGTTCAAGGCGTTGCAGCTCATTTCTGAGCAGGTTGAGAGACGGTATTACCGTGGCTCCGAATTCTCCAGTGGAGATGTCAGCATAGGCCAGGCCAAACCTGGCGGAGCCGCGGAAAAAGTAGCTCTCGTCAAACTGCTCCATGTCAGCTTGGGTGGTGTTGACGCTAGTGTTGGTGTTGGCATGGCTGCTTGGCGCAGAGAATGGTGATGGTGGGGGAGGGGTAGATGTAGATGGAGATGGATAGGGAGAGCCTCCATTCAGCGCCGCCTTGGATGCCTTACTGACCGAGGGTTCGTTAATCCAAATGGCTGCCAGGTAGTTGTTGGAGCGATTGTCCAGGCTGTCAGGGTCAATAACCACGCCGGGGGTGATGATGCGGGTTACCTCCCTGCGGACGATTCCCTTTGCCTGAGCCGGGTCTTCCATCTGATCGCAGATTGCAACCTTGTAGCCCCGTTCTAGCAGGCGGCTCACATAGTTGTCCTTCTGGTGATGGGGGAAGCCAGCCATGGGGACACGATCTTCTTCGTCGCACTTGTCTCTGCTGGTAAGGGTGAGCTCAAGCTCCTCTGCGGCCAGTCGGGCATCATCCATGAACAGCTCATAGAAGTCGCCCATCCTGAAGAAGAGGATGCAATCTGGATGAGCGCTCTTGGCCTCAAGGTACTGTTTCATCATAGGGGTTAGTTTAGGTGCTGCCATGGGGAGGAACCCTATCAGAAAAACCGGTTGTTTGCCACTGATATTGGCAGCGCGAATGTGGGCGGTTCAGGTGGTTTGAGTATTGACTTTGACCGTTGGTGACTACCTGTTAATGATTGCCGACAGAGGTTGTTGACCATGTAATTTGTGCAGGGAGGTTGTGGGCATGATTGGAAGCATGAAGCTGAAGTTTGATCAGTTGTGGTGGGATATGCGCAGGCCACCTTGTGGGCCGTTGGGACTCACCCGGAATGTTGGTGGATTGGACCGGGTTGCCCG
>CAYZFJ010000054.1:0-6346 GCA_964477705.1 uncultured Myxococcia bacterium
CCAAGAATCAGGGATCTCACCTGGAACATGGGAGCACCTCCCCGTTCTGTCCTCCGGCAACCGCATCCCTGCCCTCACGGACGAGCCAGAGGGGGAGCTGGTCTGCTGTGGAGGCGAACCCCTCAACTTTCAGCTTGATCATATCGCCCCACCCAGCCTGCACCCAGATGGTATCTCCGAACTGAGCAGCGCCGGCCTGCCTGCCACCGTCATACCGGACCAACTCGCCAGCCTCTCCCGAATAATCAAACCCTTCCAGCAAGAGGCTATGTTCCGGCTTGCCCCGCATCACTCCATCAAGTGAGGTAACACTGAGCGAATGTCTGGAGTTTGGCTCCCACGGCCTTGCCTCTGCTGCTCCAGCTCCTCCAGCATGGGCAAGCGGCAGCTGCAGCCTGCCGGAGGCGGGGGCGATGAAGCCAGCTTCTGAGTAATAGAATAGTCCCTGGGGGCCACTGCACACATAATCGGCTGATTCCACATGCTCAAGGACAGGTGGTGAGTCCTGACTACCTCTGGTAACCAGAACGACAAGCAGCGGAACCAGCACCGTAACCACTACCATGCCGCTACCGGCCATCCATCTGCTACGCCCCCCATAGCTCAACATGATTAACCCCACCGCCATGACCACCATCCCTGCGGCCAAAGCTCCCAATGGGAAGCGGCCGCTCATGGGGGGAATGGTCATGGTGGTCAGCATCCCCGAGAGCCTGGGGGCAACCGGGTACTTGTTCAGTTGGGTCCCCGGAGGCAGGTGGTTGCCCGATGCTTCAACCCCTTGATGCCTGGCTGTGTTGGCAAGGGGCAACGACTTAATCAGGCCAAGTCCGTATGGGGCATCGGTTATGGGTAGCTCGGCTGGCTCTCCTTCTGCCTCGATTGGCCGCGCGCTGTCGCCCAGTAATACTAGTGTTCCGCCTGCAGCCACATACTGGAGGACTGCCTGTCCTTCAGGCGTAGAAGAGTTGCCTGGGTAGGGAGTTAAGTTTGATGCAGGCTTGGTAGCGGGTGTGACGGACGAGGCAGAAGTGCTCATATGAACCAGCCCCATGGGCCCCACCTGATCAGCCATAACCACCACGGCAGCCACCCCTCTCAGCGGCGCCCATCTCCATGGTAATCCATTTCGCTCAATCGGAATCAGCTTCAGGGGTCTGCCATCTGCCCCATCTGGCAACAGGCCCGCCAACTGGCGAGTAGAGAACCTGGTCACATCTTCAACGACTACCAGGGCAACCTCTGCCCATGGGGGTGGTTCCTGAGTTAGCGTGGGCTCCTTGGGGGTAAGAGGCCACCGGGCAGAAGTGGCGCCGCCCTGTTCAGGGTCAGCCCCATCTCTACCCCCACCCCCATCCCCCACCGTCACCCACCCGGTAACTGACTGCCCTTCCTGTTGTCCGCCGGTGGCTGGGCCATGGTACACAATCAGGGAGCGCCTTGACCCGGGAGGTAATGAGATCTGATAGGTTGTTTCAGCCCCAACAGTTGTGTTTGAATCAGAAGCCCCAGCGGGAGCACCGCCAGTTGTGCTATTTGTGGCTTTAGGATTTTGCAGGGAAACTCTCGCTTCAACCTGGTGGGCAAGGGGATTGTACAGGTTTATGCGGCCATATCCCACCCGCTGGGATGATTTTCCCCACACACCAGGCCAGAACTCCACCTCCAGTCCGCCTGGCCTGCTCTGGGCATTCTCAGGCGGCTGGGCTGCATGGGCGGCTGGCTGCCCCCACCAGGAGTCGAGCAGAGTCACCATGGCAAACAGGAATGGGACAACAACCACAGCCGCCGTCAGCACTGGAGTCATCAGCGCAGTACGACCTGCCAACGTCTTAATGTGCGGCAATGGTGCCTGGTGGGTGTGTTTATCCATCTTCATCGGAGATTCGGTTGCTACCAGTAGCCCCTATCCTTGCACCTACTCCTACTCCTGCCCTTTGTCCTTGCTCTTGCTCTTGCTCTTACTCTTGTTCTTGCCCTGCCCCTCTCCGGTTCCTTTATCTTTATCGTTATCTGTACCTGTACCAGTCCCAGCTCCATCGGGCTTCTTCACAGTGGCATTGGGCATCACCACTGATCTATCCATCCCATAGGACAATGCCAGTACAGCACGAGCCGTGGCCAGTATCTTATTGTCTTCCCAGAACCTGGGGTTGGAGTTGACCCAGAAACCTTCAGAGTCCTGACGCTTGATTATCTCGTCAGCCATCTCCTTGAACCAGTCATGCCTCGTATCACGAGCATCCTCTATCACCGGTTCTCCCCACACAGCCAGCGCCTGGGCGAAGGTCTGCCAGTAGAAATACAGACCCATGTCACCTGCTCCCGGATTTCCAGACACGCTCCAGTTATTCCTGATCCACTTCCACACATCCTGAACCCTGGGATCATTCCGATCCACCTGGGCATACATGAGGCTCTTCAGACCTGCATAGGTCATGCTCCCATAAGAAGCGGTACCACCGGTCTTGCTCTCCCCGGGGCGATACACGAAACCACCATCATCGCCGGCCCATTTCTGATCGTTGGTCTCAGAGCTATTTTGGCAACGCTGGATGAAAAGCAGGGCTTTGTCGAAGACCTGTTGATCATCCACGAATCCGGTGGTGGCAAGCGCCTCGAGGGAGAAATGGAGATTAGAGAGGTCAGGCCGGTCCGGGCCACCGCCCCCATAGCCGATTCCACCATAATTGGGGTTATCCTTGTCGAACCCTCGGTCTTCATCGTTCTGGAGCCAGACCAGGTACCCCTGCCCCTTCTTAACCTGCTCCGCATACTTTCCACCGCCGACCTCGTTCAGGGCCATAATACTCAAGGTGGTGTTGTAGTTGGCCAGGTTCTCGTCGTAGATGCTCCCGTCGGGCTTGGCAAGGGAGGCCAGCCAGGCGGAGGCTTTGCTGATGTAAGGACCGGATTTATCGGTGTACCGACCTGGGCTGCGACTGAACGCAAGCAGAGCCATGGCGGTGACTCCCGGGTAATTGCCATAAGAGCCGTTTTCCTGGCTCTGCTGGGCCTTCATCCATTCCAGGGCTTTGTCGATGGATTGCTGGACTTTGGCTCTGTACTGGGCGTCAGTCTGACTGCTGGCTGCAGGTGCGGTCTGGGGCTTGGCGGTGTCTGGTTCAGCAGGCTTTGTTGGTTTTGTTGCTGGCTTGGAGGGCTGAGTGGGTTCGGTCTGGGCCTGGACCTGAGTCTGTGCCTTGGCCGCAGTGGTCTTCTTCCCCTTTTCCTTCCCCACACCAGCCGCTTTCATCCCAGTATCGCCCGCCGCGCTCTGCTTGTCGACGGCCAATGCGGAGATTGGAGCCAAAGTCAGGCATCCGAAGGCAAAGAGTACCCCTACAATAACTGCCAAAATGCCATGAGAAAAGAGCCACCCTCTTGTAATTGAAGATTGTGGACCAGGTTTGATTGCACAGGAAGTCATCTGATCTACAGGCATACCGGCAGCATTATTGATGTCAGACTGGTAGTCGTATGAAGCTTGATAATGCCTATGATTACGGATAGTTGGGTAACAACATCTGATGTACTGCATGATTCCTCCACAATGATCTCTGGTCTGACAACAGCAAGCCCCATCCCGATTCCACCCACCATTGCACAACACCGCCTGCACACCTATAACCGTCCCACGCTACAGTAACAGCAACCCCAAAAACTATTGGGTAACTTCCCTATACTCTGCCTGCTTGCAACCATCATTCCCCTTCCCAATGGCCTGTTCTCCCCCGCCCTGCCAAAGGCCTGCGCAACCGCAACCAAAACCACACCACGCAAGCCGAAGCCACCACGGTCGGAACGAGCAGACTCCACAGCCAGTGTGGTATTGGGTGCTCTAACAAACCTAGTGAAGTATGAGAATACATAAACTGGGTATGGATCACATCCAGACCCATGACCGTGCCGCTGGCAACAAGCGGAGAGACAGCCATGACCAGCCATCTCGCCAGGGGGCTGCCTGCCAGTAAATAATCGAACCATAAGGGAGCAAATGGAAGCAGTATCACCATGGCCAGAAGTATTATCCATATGATTTGTCGCTGCTTGCTAGTTTGGGATAGTGAGGTCACTGGCAATACCCCGGACCAGGCACACATGGTCAATAATACCCCCCACCCCCAGATCACCAATCGAGATTGCCAGATCCCAGTCAATGTTGCCACCCCAGCCAGCTTATTTACCAACAGGTACCATGCTCCTCCATCTCCATCTCCTTCGCCGGCAAGAGAGTATCCTTTGACCCGGGCCAATGTGGCAAGGAGAACCCAGACGGCTATGGCGCCCGCTTCGAGAAGAATGATCGTTAAGTAAGACTGCCTGATCACCTGTTTGCAACGGTTGGTAGCCTGAATGCCCCCTCCGTCGTGGCTCCCCCCCTCACACCACCCGATTCTCTTCCCTCTGCAGGCCATCTGAGCCCAGCCGTCCCCCCCCAGCCTCACCACTGGGAAGACTGCCAGCAGTGCCCATACGGTCACTGCGGTTAACTCCACCCACTGCCTCCCCCACTCGTTCCCCACGGCTGCCCCGCCCCAGCCAATCCAGGCAACCAGCAGAGCTCCAGCGCCTAGCAATTCCCAGCGCCGACAAACCCACCACCATGATGCAGACGCCTCCCATGAAGGCTTTTCTCCATTAGCTATCGGGTCAGTAACGTGGGATATGGGATCAGATGGATGCGTGGGGGTAGCTCCAGGAACGGATGCTATGGTGGGCTCATGTGTTGCGATTGATGTTCTTGGAGTGAGCGCATCTTCCATTATCATTATTGCTCATCCCTGGCAGGTCCAGCACTCCCCCCTCCCTTTGCCACTCGGATGAACTGCACCTGAACAGGCTGGCCCACATCAGGCACCAGGGCCTTGTGCACCTCGAACCCACCATTGACCACCCGATAAGGATTCTGGGAGGCAACTGGCGTGTTGAATATGGCGGAGCGATCTGGCCAGGTGGCCACATAGGACTGATCCGTATCAGCTACAAAGTGACCATTCCAGAAGGTGCTCCCCGTGAAAATCCATGGATGGTGCTCCATGGGCTTGCTCTTCTCCTTGTTCCAGAGGAGATCCTCTGCCCGGTGCCTTACAGTCTTGCCGCCCGCAAGAGCAGACTCTTTCCACGACACCCAAATCTCCACCGCGCTGCTCTCTTGAGTTGTTGGCGGAGCAGGATCAGGCTCACGCTTGTCGGAACGGTGTACGAGCAGATCAAGATCCTTCTGCTCTGGCAGGGGGGCCTGTTGCAGACCGAGAAGAATACAGGCCACCTGAAGCTGAATGCCCTCCACCTCGAAGACCAGAACACTCTCGTGAGTCTTCCCTTTGGGGCCAACCGCCAGGTATTCCACAATCCCTTCCTTCTGATTGAAGCGCCCAGGAAGGGTAAACGTGCCTTTCTCCCTATCCAGAACAATAGAGCCAATGGCCAGCTTGCCGTCGGCTAGTTTTTTCACAGAGTCAGGCAAATTCTCTTTGGTCTTATCGCTGGGCTCCGCCAGTGCAGCCGCCAGTCTCTCCTCATCGTTTCCTGGGGGGGGAGTCACCACACCGCTCTCATCCACAGGCTCATCAATCTGGGCACGAGTGGGAAGCACTGCCGGGGGGGCTACTGGAGTCTGGGGATCACGCAGTCGCTCGGGCAGTTTGGCCCATGTCTGCTTGCCCTCTGCCTCATTTTTATCCCCATTCACGCCTGCGCCCATCCCCTGATTACTGTCGCTCCCCTTCTTGCTGCAACCGACACCAACCAAGGTGATTGCACAAAGCGTGAAGCTCAAAAGCAGGAATACTAAATTTTTCATTGGCGGCTTCTCCTGCCTGCTATTACGGTTACAGCCACGACCACAGCCACGACCATGGCACCGGCACGACTCCAACATGGCCACAGCCACAGTCATGACCACAGGTACGCTCAGAGTTACGGCTTCCATCCCTGGACCAGCACCTCTGGGAAAGGAGGAGGCAGCTCCCGGACAATGCATCTTACCATACCGGCATCCTCAAGCCACCGTTTGTGATCGGCGGTGGAGTGTGCGCCACCATCCTTGGACGACAGAAACATGTTCAGGGCAAACAAGGTGGCAAATCTGGGACTGGTCCGATCCTGGTCCAACATCACATCAATCAGGGCCATGGTGCCACCAGGATTGACCAAGGAAGACAGCTCCCCAACCAGCCTGCCACAATGGTCAGCACCAAGTCTGTGCAGTACACCAGAGATCAGGATTGCATCAAACTTTTGCTCACCCAACGGACCAAGCCCCTTCTCCAGGTCCAGTGGCACGGTGCTGATCCTTGAAGACTGGCCGTTGTCAGCAATAATGGTTGATGAAAAAGCAACT
>CAYZFJ010000054.1:6356-7057 GCA_964477705.1 uncultured Myxococcia bacterium
GCAGGCAAATCAGCCACCAGACAGGTGATGTCGGGCCTTTGTCGGCACAAGAGGATAGACAAAACCCCGCTGCCTCCCCCAAAGTCGAGTACAGAAGCGCCAGGCGGCAACTCCACACAACTGGCCGCTGCGGCAGCTACGCCCATTCCTCGACTGAACATGGCTCTCACATAACGATCGGTCATCTGGGCATCATCGCCCAAATACTTTTCTGGGGCCAATTGGGGTTCACCGCTCCGCACTCCCTCAGGGAGCCTGCACCATGGCATCGCCATGTCAGACGCATACTTGAGCGCTCCACCCAGATACCCGGGTTTTCCCTTTACCAGCCAGGTCGATGAGATTGGGGAGTTATAATAGTAATAGGTCTGACCAGAATCGGGGTTCCCTGTGAAGCTCTTTTTCGATTTCTTTTCCAGGAATCCCATGCTCACCCCAGCATCAAGGAGCATGGTCAATCCCCGCAGATCGAGCCCCAGCTCCAGAGCCAACGTCTGGGCATCGCTCCTGCCATTCCCCACCCCCTCCCCGGCCCCACTCCTCTCCCCCCCCCCCTACCCCCCAACCCTCTCCCTCCTCCCCCCCTCTTCTCCCCTCTCCACGACAACGGAGGGGAGAGGGGCCGGGGGTGAGGTGAGCTCCGCCGTCTTCCTCACCTGGCACGACCCCCAAACCGGCCAATCCCTCTCCGCCTCCTCCCC
>CAYZFJ010000054.1:7067-18305 GCA_964477705.1 uncultured Myxococcia bacterium
CGCTCCTGCCATTCCCCTCCCCACCCCCATGCCCATCCACCTTGTCCTCCCTCTCGCTGGCATCGATAGCATCGAAAATTCCCAGGGAATTCAGGCTGAGAAGCACCAAAGAATCCCAGTATGATGTGGCCAGGTCGATAATCGGTTTTGGATCTGCTGGAGGATACATAGCTTCCTTCTGTTCTGTTAGATTCGATGCGTCACTGTGACGGCTGTTGTGTCAGGGTTGGCAATGGGGCTGATCCATTGATTAATCAAAGCGGTTCAATCTGCCTCTGGATAAACCTTTCTCAGGTCTTGCCTATTTCATTTTCTTCCATAGTTGGTAACAGAATTCAGAGGATACCGGCAAGGAGAAACCCAATTCCCAGGGCAACAGCCAATATCACTTTGAACAGCTTAATCCTCACCACATCCCTGACGCTCATTGACAGCAGGGGCAACAGGGCGTGGCCATCCTGGACAATGGAGTTAAGGAGCAGGATGGGGAAAGAGACTATTCCCTGGGCATACATGGTCAGAAAGATGATGTGAGGGCCCGACTGGGGAATGAGGCCAATCAAGATGGCAGCGCCAGCCGTAATCAGCGGAACCCGTTGTGCCAGACTGTCCAAATCAGTGAATAATCCGGCTATGGCCACCACGAGCATGGCACCGAATACCCAGGCGAAAACGCTGACTGCATGCCGTTTGATCACGTGGCCCCACACATGGGAGCGGATGAAATTCTCGGGTGCCAACAGTAGCAAACCGCCAGTGACTCCGAGTAGAATCAGGAGCAAGGTATTGCCTCCACTGAGCAGAGTCTTCAATGAAGCAGTCGCACCGGACTTGGATGGAGAGGTGGTTGTGGACGAGACAGCTTCGTGATCATGATCTTGATCTTGGTTGTGTTCATTGCCGTGCTCATAGTCATGCTCGTGCTCATGATGCACAGCCTGGTCCTCGCCAATAACCTCGCCCCCTGCTCCAGCCTCTGTACCGGCAAGCTCCAACTCCTGCCCGTGGTTATGCTCGGGCATAAGGCCCCCCAATGTGGCAGCAGCAACCATGATGAAGGGCAAAATCACGGCTAACCGTGACCAAGAAGGCCGCCTCAGGGCTGCTAATCCCTTCACACCAGCGGCCTCTCCATAAAAACAGGCGTGAACAGAGTGCTGGGGCTTAGCAACATCAGCTTTACCGGTCCCGGAGTTGGCAGTGGGCAGGGTTTTATGGTCATGCGTGGCATGCTGGTGTTTATAATCTTCGTGCCCATGGGTGTGTTTTCCTGCCCCATGACTACAAGCGCAGTGTGGCAAATCAGCCAGGTGTTCTGACTGACTGTGGTGGAGACCAACTGCACCTCCCTCTCCTGCTCCTATACTCTCGCCTGCAGTGTCACCCCCAGCGCCATCACCCACCGTATCTGGAGCCAAACCGGATGGGAGGTCCGGCACACAATCCCCATGAGTCTCACACATAGGTGTCTTCTGTTTAACCTTGAAAACCTTGAGCACCAGATCGGTGACCACACCTCCAACCACGCCCAGCCCCAGCAGAATCGCAAACAGCTTGAAAGCATCGGCAGGAAACAGCTTGAGCATAATGTAGGCCTCATCACCACAGGTAGCGATGAGCCCGGCCATGAGGGCGCCGAAGGTGAGCATGCCCCGCATGTAGATTGATACGCTCATGAAAGAGCCAAGACATCCAGGGGTGGCACCAAGAAAACCGGAGAAGAGGCTCTGCTTGAAACTGCCCGATTTATGGAACAGTCTGCCCAACCTCCCCCTTGATGATGCATCGAGAAAATCAACAAGCAGCATCATGATCAGCACAAACAGGGTAACTTCCAGGGCGGCAAAGGCCGTCTCCTGTGCAATATCCAAAATGGCCGACCAGAAGGTTCCGTCTTCCATTGCTTGCTTAAAGCCGTGCTCGAGACCGTTATGAAGGTGCTGGTGTCCATGCCCGACCGAGGCTCCGTGAGCACTGGCCGCACCAACTTCCATGGTCGCCCCGTGAAGGTGTTCTACTTCTGCGTGATGGTCCGAATGGGTCACAGCAGCAGGTATTACTGTAAGCAGATTCAACAATTGTATTCCTCAGGCCCCAGTCTGCCCCGCCATTAACTTGTTGACCATCCTGGTTTTGCCTGATCTCAACTGAATGCTCGGCAGGCAACTGCAGGAAGTTCATCTTACCCCCTGAAAAATCATCATTTATACGATCAAACTATTGAATGGTCATTAGAATATTGATTCAGTGACAGAATTCGGGGGTATACCGTCACCCCCGGTTAACACATCCCTTTGCTTTGGTTAGATTTCATTCTATTGTTGCAGCATTGCAAGTGCTTGGGTTTATCCCCATTATCGGACCAATGTTGCATCACTGAATCAGGGTTGCAGCGCTTCATCCAATCAACGAGCTTTTTCACACTCTGGAGATGGCAATGGCTGAGAATGACACAGAGAAAAGCCAAAATTGTAAAAGTAAAAAATGTTCATCATCATCGGGCAACAGCGCTGGCGGTATGGGTGGCTTTACTTACTTCCTCTTTTTTCTTGGTGCTCTCATCTTCTACATTCAGCAGAGCGGTTCATTCTGGGAATACGTGATTGCTGTCCTCAAAGCCCTGGTTTGGCCTGCATTCCTAATCTATCAGGTGCTCACTTTTATCAACACCTGATAGGCTCGCCCACCCGTCACATCCGCCAATGGATTGGCGGCACCCGGTTCGGAGGATGACCGGCCGCTGCGTCCTGCGGTGTCAGGACTTTTATATTTCAAAATAGCGCAGGGCTCCGTCTGGACAATCATAAATATTTGTGAGAATTCAGGAAGGAGATGCGGGTTGTAAACATTACATATAGAACATTTAGATAAGCAGTTAAGGCAAGACATGCCGCCCACATGCGGGTTGTCAGGGGCGTCAGCCGCCCGGATTGATTGGTGAACAACTTTCTCTTCACCGGGAGTGGTCCAAGATGAGCAAGCGGAAAAAAATTATTTGGGGTGGAATCGGGTTGGTAGTTGTTCTGGGAGGAATCTTTACCGTAGTGGCAGCATTGCGGCTCGATACCATCGCTACCGCCACCATGCAACGGGTGTTGCCCGTGGCTGAGGAGGCTCTGGGGAGGCGGGTGAAGGCCGGTCAACTGGACATAAACCTGCTCGGTGGTTTCCGGGTTATGGTCAGCGATCTGGCCATCATGAAGGCTGATTCGGGAGCAGTTGCACCAGCCGCAACACCAGCCCCAGCCCCAGCACCCCAGCAAGATACTGCTCCCGAATTTGCCATCAAGTCAGTGGAGATCAGTATCAAGATGCTTCCCCTCATCCTCTCCATGGGGCGGGATGTCTCCATTGATACAATCAGAATACACGGACTGGCGGCCAACCTGACCCGGGATGAGGAAGGCAGGCTGTCTTACCAGGATATGCTCGACAGGCTGTCGGCTGCCAGCGAGGATGCCGACGAGTCAGAAGAGCAGCGGGAGAAATCTGAGGGAGAGGATTCTGCAGGCAATGGTGGGAGCCAGGAGATTATGGAGCGGCTCGTCAACGGCCTGGCCATGCACCTGTTTGCTATCGAGGACGCCAGCTTCTCCCTCCATGATCAGAGTGATCCCGATAATCCGAAAAATTATTCGATCAGCCCCCTGAATCTTCGCATCACCAGCATCAGTAACGGCAAACCGGTAGTCATGGCTCTTGACGCCACCGTGGCCGCCGCTGGAAGCGCCCCTGCTCAGCCCGCCGCCGCCACTACCACTCCGGACGGCCAAGGCCGACTGGTACTGAATGTGGAGACTACCCCACTGAACCTGACAGCCCTGCTCCCCCCATCGCCTTCAGCATCCGCTGCATCATCTGCATCTGCTGCTGCTGTTGAAGATCACCCGGAGCAAGCCGCCACCGCTTCTACGCCTGAACAGCCCACCCCACCAAAGCAGGAAGCCATCATCGCTGGCTTAAAGAAACTTCACATAGAGATCCACAGCCTGGACTTGGGCATCCTCTCCCGGTTTATGCCCAGTGACCTGCCTGTGACCATGGATGGGGCTATCCTTAACACCAAACTTGAGCTGGCTAACTTGATGATACCCGGTGCTACCCCGATATCTCCGGCATCCCCGGCAAGAGCCAACCCCAACCCCACCCCCAACGACAACGGCAACACCAGCACCTCCGCATTGCAGGGGGAACCCGTAACCCTCAAAGGCTCCATTGCCGCAGACAACGTGCTAGTCCATGGTGGAGGCGCCCGCTTTAACGCTGCGGTCAGCTTTGATCTGGCCTTTACAGACAATATGGAGTGGGTGCGAATCGGGGCTCTTGATCTGAACCTTGGGGGGCAGACCATGACCGCCAGCGGCAGCATCAGCGGCCTGCCCAACAATCCCCAGTTTGACGACCTGAAGATTGCTACCTCTGCCCTTGACCTGGGCAAATTGGCAGCCCTGCTCCCTGGACTTGATTCTGCCCTCCCACCTAGCTCACGCATCAGCGGTGTGGCAGCAATCTCTGTAAACGGAAAAGGCGACACAGAGAAACAGCAACTCCAGGCAGATGTTAACCTGAACCGGGCAAACCTGCTGTTGCCTGGCATGCTTAATAAACCTGCAGGTACCCCTCTGCGGCTCACGGTAGCAGCCGGGTTGGCCGGACTGACCCATGGCACAAGGAATGTGGATCTTAGCAAACTGGCCCTTGAACTGGGAAGCCTTCATCTACAAGCCAGAGGCCACATCTCCATGCCGCCCGCTGGCGGGGGCGATCCGTCCATTCAACTGGAGCTCAAGGAAGCAACTGCCCCCTTCGATGGGCTGGCCAGACTGTTCCCGGCGGTCGCAGAATCTGTGCCACCAGAAGTAAAAATCGCCGGCCACATCAACCTGGGCGGTAAAGTCTCATTGACCCATGGCAAGCTGGATAGCAACCTCACCTTCCGTGCAACAGAGCTTGCCCTCGATACGCCCCAGATGGGATTGCATGGTACAATGGAGCTGGCAGCCAGCACTGCCGGTCAGATGTCAGGGCGCCTTCGGAGCAATGTGAACCTGGACATGTCCGCTCTCACCATGAACATCCCACAGGTAATCTCCAAAAAGAGCGGCACCCCTGCCCGACTCAACATTGAAGCCGACCTGGACCAGAACAAAGATACTCTCAACATCTCCTCACTGGCGCTTGTATTCAGTCCCCTGGAGCTGAGCCTGAAAGGCCAGGTGAACGGGCTGTTTAAGTCAGCCGCCGCAGCAGCAGGGCCATCTGCTGATCTTTCGTTCGGAGTCGCTCCCTTTACCGTATCCGAATTAATGGAGGCCGTCCCCTCTCTGAGAGGCAAGCTGCCCATTCCAGAGCGTCAGGGCAAACTGCAGAGCCTGCAGGGGACGATCAAGGGCAACCTGTCTACCCCGGAGGCATTGACCATATCTATCAATCCCCTGGAGCTGCAGTATGGCCAGTCCCACGTGAACCTGGTGACAACGACCAGCATTGACGCACCAGCTACACCTGGCAACCGAAGCAAAAGCGCCGCCGCCGCCAGCAGAAGCGCCAGAAGCGCCACCAGCAGCGGCCCTGTCCGTAAGGTGGCGGTAACGGTGAGGAGCCGCAATCTCGACATGAGCGATTTCCTGGTGGACCGTGCCGATGAGCCTGAAGAAGAAGATAGCGGTCCCATTGATCTCTCCATTCTTAAATCCTATGCGGGCAACGTGGATGTGCAGATCCAGAAGGGCAGGTTCAAAGAGTACGACTTTGAGAACCTGACGGCAGACCTGACTCTGGCCGGCGGCAAGGCCAGTGTTCGTCAAATGTCAGTTCAGGCAATGGGTGGAAAGGCTGAGCTCTCGGGCTCATCCCTAGATGCGGCCCAATCCGTACCAGCTATCGCTCTGAAGGCCAATCTCACCTCTATCCAGATAGAAGACCTCCTCAGCTCCCTCTTCGGCTTCGATGATTTCCTGAGCGGAAGCCTGAACGGCAAACTGGAGGCGAGCGGTAAGGGCCTGGATGGAAAAACCCTCCTGGCTTCTCTCTCCGGCAGCCTGGCCGGCGCTATCAAAGAGGGCAGTCTCAATGGGATGAGCCTGGCGGATGATATTCTGGAGCCTCTCAACAGGAGCCTCCCTGCTGGTTTGCGCAACCGTGATTTGGCAGGGTTGGTGCAGAAACTGTCAAGCACCAGCGCCAAAGGTGGAGCCAAGTCAGCAAAGAGAACCGGCGGTAGTGCCAAAGCCGGAACAGCAGCCCGACTATTGTCTGGCACAAATTTTAAGGATATGGCGGCTGGCTTCCAGTTTGAGCAGGGGGTGCTCAAGCTTGTTGACAAGATTGTTGCTCAAACCGATCTTGGCGCCCTCGAGCTTCTTGGTGGAGGACTGAGTCTTGCAGAGGGCCTTAAACTGGACGCAAGGGTGCTCTTCTCCTCAAAGACAGTCTCATCTCTCACTGGTGGCAACTATACACCTGCTGCACCCATGCCCATCAATTTCAACATCGTTGGCCCAATCAGCAAACCACGAATCGCCAACCTGTCCCTGCGTGAAGCAGCCCAGGCCATGATCAGCGGTGCTGCCGGAAAAGGCCTTGATGATGCAGCGTCTGCCATTCTTGGCAAATCGGTGAATGAGGTAAAAACCGAGGCAGTGAACGCGGCCAAGGCTGCAGCAGAAGAAGCTCGCCTGAAAGCCCAACAGGCTAAGGAGCGGGCCGAAGCTGAGGCAAAGCAAAGGGCCAAAATCGCAGCACAGAAGGCTGCCGCAGAGAAGAAGCGTCTGGAGGATGAGGCCAGGCGCAAAGCCGCTGCAGAGAAGAAGCGACTTGAGGAAGCTGCTCGAAGAGAGGCGGCAAAGAAGAAGCAAGAAGCCGAGAAACTGCTCAGAGATACAGCCTCTTCCATCTTCAAGTGACCAATACATTTGACAGTCACCCTACTCTTCTCTAGTATTCCAAGCGGTTTAACGGCCTTTTAGCCTACTAGAGGACTGTATCCATGGGCAAAATTGCAGCCATCATCCTGACCGCAGGTAATTCCTCCAGGATGGGTGTTCCCAAGGCGCTGCTGCCGATGGCAGGTTCCACCTTTCTGCAGCACCTCATCAAGCTGTTCAGCAACTTTTCTGTACAGGCTCCAGAGTCGGTCATTGTTACAGTAGTTGCCCCCGACGCGCCTGAAGAGTTGCTCGGGTGCTGTAACACTCCAATTGCCGCCGCTAGTACAATTGCTGACCATGGGCGTGTTGACACCACCGCTCATGCCAGCACCAGCGCTTATACCGCAACCACTGCCATAATGCCCAAGCATAGGCCGGCAGTAGAGGTGGCAGTGAACCCTGCCCCAGCCAGGGGAATGTTTTCATCCATTCAGACTGGGCTGGCCGCCGCACAAGAGCGGGGGAAGTGGGATGCAATTTATATTACGCCTGTGGATTGCCCGGCATTTGCAGCCGAAACCCTTACACAGCTCATCCAGAATTTGCCTGAAGATGGCAACGGAGCGGTAGTTCCGGTTTATCATGGGAGCCAGGGCCATCCAGTGCTTATTGGAGGAGAGCTGGCAAAAAATTTGCTCCAACTGGATGCCACAGTCAGACTGGATGAAGCTCTCACCCAGATGGCCAAGCCCCTCATCATGGTACCGGTGGATGATCCCTGGGTGCTTGTTGACACTGATACCCCAGAAGATTTAGCGGATTTTTACCATATGAGGCTCCATGGTGATAAAGTACGACAATAGCAGCCAATTTGTCTGTTTCGGAATCTCTCCCCGGGATATGATTTACTCAATTCCTAATCGGGATTCTGGTGCTTAATCGCCCCGTTTTGATGGGGTTACCATCTGCATAGCAGATGGTAAAGGAGGACCATTATCGACCAGCCACAGGCTGCACTTGGCGTGTAAAATGCCACTAGTACAAATTATAGGCTCAACTGAGCAAATCTAACTATGCACAGGAAAGGGAATGAACTGAAAGGCGATTCCCTCCTGTTGAACAACTGAGATAAGATGGTGCTCAATACCCACGGGAGACCGTCGTGATCAGGAGAAAACAAAATGCAGGACCCATTTCATCTGAGAGATGATTTCAAGTTGTCTGAAATCCAGCATAAATATGGTGATGGTGTGCACATCCTCTCGGATCCCTTCCTGTTTACCCAACTTGCCCGTATCTCCACCGGTGATGCTTACCAGCCGATGATTAACGGAATAATCAGGGGACTGTACCGGGATCTGCTGCGGGCTGTGGTATGTGCGGAATTCCCCCGCAAGATTCGCAGCGTCAAAACCAGGATGTTTGAGAATTCAGAAAAAGCAGTCTTAGAGTACAATGCCATCGACCCCGAGTGCCATGTGGTCACAGTTGACATTGCCAGAGCTGGAATTCTTCCATCGCAAACCTGCTTCGACGTGCTTAACAATGTGCTTAACCCACGAGTTGTGCGCCAGGATCACCTGGTTGTGAGCCGAATGGTAGACTGCAATGATCAGGTCACAGGTGCTTCTATCTCCGGCTGCAAGATCGGCGGGCCCATTGAGGACCGGATCCTTCTCTTTCCCGATCCCATGGGTGCCACTGGTAGCTCCCTCTCAGCCGCCATCTCTTCATACAAGAAAGATGTGTTAGGCATCCCCATGAAATGGATCACCCTGAACTTGATTGTTACGCCCGAATTTATCAGAAGAATCAAGCAGGATCACCCTGAGGTTATTATATATGCCCTCAGACTGGACAGAGGTTTGAGTTCTCCCGCCGCTCTGGCTGAGATTCCCGGCACTTTATGGGACGAAGAGTGCGGACTCAATGATCACCAGTATATTATTCCTGGTGCAGGGGGTCTCGGGGAGATCATGAACAACTCGTACATCTAATCTTAGGAGCCTGAGCAGAATTATATTGCCACCTTCTTCAACAGATACCTGACCTCGGATGTAGGGGCACGGCATGCCGTGCCCTTCTCCAAACAGTCATTCCCTGTCGGGTTGGGGTGTGCTTGACAATATAATTTATGCCAGATGCCTTAATAATAATCCTCATTGTAACCAGGCTGGTGGACCCAAATCTTACAAGGGCCGAATAGGAATCTTATATGGGTTCTATTTTGAGAGTCCTCATTTTCTGGTATACTGGCCTGCAATTTGAGGCGTGACTTGCCTTGCCTTGCCTCCTTACCTGTTGAGGTGGCCTGGTATGTTTACTTCATAGTCGATCAGGGGTGGTGATCTTGTAAGGATAGAGAAATGTTCGAAAAGCCGGATATTTTAATCAGTCGTGAGCAAATTCAAGATAAGGTGCGTGAGCTCGGAGAGCAGATCACCGCCGCTTATCAGGGTAAGGAGCTGGTGCTGGTTGGCGTGCTCAAGGGGTGTTATACCTTCCTGGCAGATCTGGCCAGAGCAATCGATCTGCCCGTCTCCATTGAGTTTCTCGGTGTATCATCCTACGGCGACCGCACTGAGAGCACAGGCGTGGTTCAGATTACCAGCGACCTGACCAAGCCAGTGGATGGCAAGCATGTGCTGGTTGTAGAGGACATCGTTGATACGGGGCTGACCATGGCCTACCTGCTCGATAACCTCAAGACCAGGCTGCCCGCCTCAGTGAAGGTGTGCACCTTGCTGCACAAGCCTTGTAATGCCAAAGTGCTGGTGCCTATTGATTTTCTTGGATTCACAATCCAAGATCACTTTGTTGTGGGTTACGGCATGGATCTTGCCGAAAAGTACAGGAACCTGCCCTATCTGGGGGTGCTGAACAAGCGGAAGACTGTTGCTGCCAAGGAACACACCACAGGAATAGCAACATCACCACAAGGCCAGACGCCTATTTGCTGCAGAGATGCCTCCAGCCGGTAACGAGGGTGGGGCTGTTCTGCAGCAGGATCAGCCACTGCATCAGTAGAGGTGACTGGACTGGTGCTACAGCGCTCTGAATAATGGCCACCACATGGTGGTGGTGCAGTAGACAAGTTAATTTCCTGTGAAGATGGAGAATGGGGTTATCGGGCATGAACCAAACATTGATGGATCTAAAAGGCGCTCAAGGAAATACGGCTGGTCAGGATTATGCTGCCATTGGTGACCAAACTGGGAAAAAGCGGCCTCGCAAAGGACCAGGAAAGGCAATCTTCTGGTTTATTGTGATTCTGCTCCTTTTCGGTGGCGGCATCTCTTTTTACTACTTCAGCAGCCAGAACAATGCCAGCTACTACGTGCTTAAAGAAGGACAGATGATCGTGGTCAAGCGGGGCATCTTCTTTCCCACTGGCTCACGCCTTTACAATGACCATGCTGCTTTTGCTCCCATCATGGTGCCAGACTCCATGAAGCTGGACCCAATCAAGGTTGACAGCGCCCGTCAGGTAGACAGGCTCTTGTTCAATATGCTCAACGAACAGATATCTATTGCTCTAAAGGAGCGCACTTCACAGAGCCTTGACAGGGCAAAGGAATACGTGAGACGGGCCAGGCTTTTAGACGTCCCCGAGCATGAGTTTGACAAACTGATGCAAGTGAGGGGCGATATTGCACTGGGTGAGGCCCAAAGTACCCTCTCAAGCATCGCACCCCTTCTGCGGAGCGCCCTCATCCAGATGCAGGGCGCAGCTCATCTGGAAATGACCGAGTATGGTGATCCCCGCATGTGGATTGAGTGGACCAGGGAACGCCTCGAAGAATTTGAGTCCATTGAGAAGAACAAGGCATCGATTGGGAATGATCTGAAATTTAAGGTCTGTTCGGCGATCATTGCCCAGAGGGATGTGGAACCTGAGGCTGAAGAGCCAGGCGCAACAGAGAATGGGGCGCAGCAGGAGGGGGGCACCATTACCGGTGCTGTTGGTGGTGCTGAAGAAGCTGCAACTGGAGATTCTGACCAGAAGACTGGAACTGGAGCTAAAAGTGGGACCGGTACTGATACTGGTGCTGGTACTGGCACCGGGACTGGAACCTCCCTCTAAATGGCATAAACACCAGGTGACTGCGGTGCCACCAGTAACATCCTACCCTCCAAGCCAAATTATTGCTTCCCATGAGCCTGTCTTTTTCTCCCTGTGAAATATTTGTCCCAATGTTTTTGTGTAGGCATGGCCGGGTCATGTGGCTGGGTAAATTTTGCCTCCGATGAAAGGGACAGCATACAGTGTCACTACAATGACATGGGCGTCCTCAAGTTGAATTCAAAAAAAAATTGTTTGGGCTGGCAGGTTGGGTGCACCGCTAACGAAGGGCACGGCATGCCGTGC
>CAYZFJ010000055.1:0-18282 GCA_964477705.1 uncultured Myxococcia bacterium
ACTGAACTATTCAGAGTGTTATTGAGCGCCAAATAAAATGAGGGGATGGCTCAGTTGGCCATGACAATGTCTGAAGTTTCGCCTGCAACCGCATCCTGAACTGCAGGTTGGCGTGGAATAGGAGCCACTGCGTCCACCCACCCGTCGGTGGTGAGCAGCGTACGCTGCAACCAGACGGTGGGAACAACCCCAGCGAAAGTGAGCAGCCCGATGATGAGCAGGATTACTGCGAGCGTTGTCCTGCCTGGATTCCCTCTTCCAGAGGCTGTGGGAGATTGGCTGGGGTCAGTCATAGCTTCCTCGGTGTTTAACGATTCATCCAATTCATTAGTTTATTTGCCGTAATATTGAATGGGTTTATGCAGGTATGAATGGAAGTGGAAATAAATAAACAGCTTGGTAGGCCTCACATTTAATCATCACGTTTGCGCCTGATGCAACAATGCCCATAGTTGCCTTGCTCATTGTTTGCTGGCCATCAGTACGCTAGCGATTGGTCGGGTAAACAATAACGCCGCTATTCTGACCCTCTGGCGCAGCGAAAGCCGAGTGCTTCGCCGAAGTCGCCCGACGGGTCGACTTCGAAGCGATACGACACGCGCAGGTTGCCGTAGAAGTTGCCACCACGTAAGCACGGAACTGCAATTACCCAGAATTGAATGCGGGAGGGATCGTACAGTTCAGGAGCGGCAAGATATTGGGGGATATAAAAGGATTTAAACCCTGGGTGGGCGGGTGGGGAGGGAGAAATGGCAGGTGGTCCCACAGCCCGGCACGCTCTCGGCCCAGATTCTCCCCCCATGGGCTTCCACAAGGTGCTTGCTGATATACAGCCCAAGCCCAAGCCCCTTGCTACACTCTGCTTCACCACACCTGAGGACTGTGTTCTGAAATGGTTCATTCAGGCACCTGAGCACTTCAGGACCCATTCCCCTACCTCTGTCTGCGATGGTGACAATCACTTCAGGTTCATCTGTGGATTCAGTTAATTCATAGCTTAAAATTACTTGAGTATCTTCTTCTGAGTATTTAATGGCATTGCTGATAACATTTGCCAATATGCTTTCTAGTCTATCGGGATCAGCCCACACCCATGGCTTATATTCAAAAGATTCATCAATAAATACACGGTTCATATTGAATACACCATTCAGATTTGCAATCAATTCATGGATATAATCTGATATACAAATGTAGTTACAGTGCAGATCTAATTCCCCTGACTGGAGCCGGGTAGCCTCCAGAAGATCATTGAGCATCACATTCATCCTGCGAACGCTCTTTTGTATTGCATCCACATGCCTGCCCAGAACCAATTGATCAGTAATTCCCTGACGAATTTTCATCTGCAAAATCTGAGCTTGTGCGTATATCACCGTAAGAGGGGAACGAAGATCATGGGAAGCCCCATGAATGATACCTTCCATTTACTCCTCTTCCTTTCCGGACAAAAGTCCTCGTCCTATAGAAAATAGGATTTATCATTAATTTATTGATTCTCCACAAGGGCACAGGTGAGCGAGAAGATAATCAGCAGTAAACAGACAGTGGCTTTAGATAACACCGTCCTGCACCGCTCCGTCGTTGTCCCCATATTCATAAGTAGACGACCCATCCCACTAAAACACCTGCAGAGGACTCAGCCCAGTAGACCATCAGCAGACAACCGTATTATCACCCGGGCTCCTCCGCATGCTCCCCACTTTGCCAACATTAAAAATGGTCCCCCCAAAGGATTAAGCAACGCCCACATAAGAATTTGTCGACTCCTGCACATTTGATTTCTCAGCATCTACATGTTAAAAAACCGTTTAATTTCAACTACTTAGACGCTGACACCAATGTTAAAGCAAAGAACCAGACAACCTGCCAACCACCATAGACAGCCTGATTATCCCCATTACTCCGTTCACCCCAGACATCCCTGCCGCCTGACCACTGGCCCAATAGCCGCAATCTCTCTTGCCCTGCTGTTTCAATTGACACTGTTCTTTCACGGATGCAACGAGACAGACAACCATGGGGGTATCCACCAGTTGCAGGATGTAACTGATGTAGCTAACGGCCAGGATGTTGGGCCAGGAGACAGTGGTTTGACGCTCGACACCTCTACCGATGGAGATTCAAACACGGATGATGCGGGTACGGGCGACCCAGGCATAGACGCAACCCCGGAAGAGGATGCTCCTGACACCGGGCACACAGATGAAACTGATGCCGAGCTCGAAACAGACACCGAGATACCTGACGATGACAGCGAGGGCAGCAGGGATGCGGGCATTGACGAAAATGCTGACGGTGGCCTGGATGGTAGTATGAATGAGCCTGATGACACCCACGATAGCGGTCAGGATGACCACTGGGATTCCTCACAGGACTCGGGAAGTACTGAACCCGACTCTGGGGCTGTTCCTAACAACGGAACACGCCTGGATGACTACAAGATTACCTACTACTGGTATGTGCTTGAAGAGGACTTCAATGGTCCTGACGACACCACCATCTACGACACCATGTGCAACCCCATTGCCCAGGTACCAGCAGAGTTCTCCGATAACCTGTGCATGGAAGGCTCGGGAACTCTTGAAGACGACAGGGCAGTAAACTGGGGTTCCATATGCGATTGCGGGAGACCCTGCCCCCACGGGCAGACAATCTGTTACACCCTCATTGACAGCGACAGATTTCCATGGGGTATGGGCTCCAAAGGCAATGCCCTTGAACCGCTCAGATCCATCGCTGTTGACAATGGACTGGTTGCCTTTGGAGCACTTCTATATTTAAAGGAATGGGACGGTGTTGCCATACCATCCATATCGGGCTTGGGCGGATTCACTCATGACGGGTGCTTCAGGGCCGATGATGTAGGCGTTGGTGTGAATGGTACCCACTATGACTTTTTTGCAGGTACTGAGCAGATGTGGAAAGCCCTTGAAAAGCTGGTACCCACCAATTCCCGCAGCGAAATCTTCTTGAATCCCGAGAAGTGCGCACATCTGGCCCGGTGAGGGTTCAACCGTCATCTTCGACTCTGGGCTAGGCAGTCCAATCAATCACTTCCCGTCACCTCAACACATCCCAGTTGGCCTGGGTATGAGCAGCCTCCTTCTCTTCCCCTCGTGACATCCAGAGGATAAGCTCCGGCATGCTGATGTATCTGATATTCAGACCATCTTCCTGCAGCTCATCGACCGCCTCAAAGAAGGTCTTGAAGGTTCGCCGTTGACACTCTGCCGTCTCACTATGAAATGTAGAGTCGTGAAAGCCAAGATGGAAAGGAGCTCTGTTGCCCATATAATGAGCCTCCAGGTTGGCAATCAGATCTTTTACCACAGTCATATTAGGCCCCTCACCTTCACAACCGTGATGGAGAAAAATGTTATAATCCATAGAAGCATGCCAGGAACCTTTCCCGTTCTTATCCGACAACATCCATGCGTATAGGGGAATCTCCCAAACCTTGCTGAACAGA
This sequence comes from uncultured Myxococcia bacterium, assembly GCA_964477705.1. GTDB lineage: Bacteria > Myxococcota_A > JAVEVO01 > JAVEVO01 > CAYZFJ01 > CAYZFJ01. The sequence goes on from CAYZFJ010000055.1 coordinate 3,473, forward strand.
TGACGCTCCCCTGGCCTGATCACACTGAGATTGGCACCCTTGCTTCCAGACACGGACATAACCTGAGGCGGCAACTTGTTGTCCAGTGTAAACGGCCATGGCAAGTCTCTATACCGCTGCCCTGCTCCAGGCAGAGCCACCAGTGAAGAATCAAACAGCAAAGGATGATCAAGATTGATCATCGCCGAATAATAGCTATGGTTGGGGATCAAAAAAGGTGCCCTGCTCCCCCATGGATAACCCTCCCATGTCCAGTCATCAGGCAATTTGAAACGCCTGGTCATCTCACCATGAACAGTGGTCAACTCCTCTAACCACCGGGGATCATCCCACTCCAGGGAACCTTCTCTATGGGTAGTACCATGGAGCCCGATGAAATTTTCCTTGAAAAGCATCTGCCACTTGTCGTCAATGGGCCCTCCCCGGTAATTGGGACGTCCACTCAGGTAATTGCCAGTCATAAAGAAGGTCGCCTTGCCCCAGATACCATGCTCCTTGAATACATACCTCAGCCATTCAAGCCCATTCACCGTCCCATTATCGTCAACACTGACTATGATGAACTGGGGCGTCCTGGCATGAACAAATAGCCGCTCCCCGTCCTGCAACTTGCCATCCCCATTAATATCCAGATCCGGCGAAACAAACAGTGAAGGCTTCTTGGACTTCAACCCGGAAAAATCCAACCGTTTCCGTGCAGTCATCACAACAGATTCCAGACCAGCCCCGCTATCCCTAGACTGTTTTAACGAGGCATCCTCGCCACTCCCAAAGATCTTTCTCCCCACTCCATTGAGCGCCAGCTGCACCTGATTGGTTTCATCAACCTGCTGCACACTGGTCTGGGAAATAAACTCACCGCCACTTTCTACTGCTTTCGCATGGGCGCTGGCTTTGCTGTGGAAATAGATCTGACCGGCAATTGGGCCTAAGACAGCCTCTCCCCCAAAAACGAGTGCAACTAGACCAAGCACCACCACACTTACAGATAAAGTGGCCAAGGCTAGTTTGAGACCGGATGGAGGAGGTGAAGTTGATGGGGAGAGTTGGCCATTTTCTCCAGTAACGATGGCACCGGAAGAGTCAAGATAAGAGGGGGGACCATCAGATTCAAGCTGGTCTGATCCAGGGGAGAATACGTACTCCTTAAAGCAGACGAGGGGCCGAAAATTTCGTCCTGCAGGCTGTACATTGCCCCCTCCAGCTCCCTTTTCGCTCCCATCTCCGATAACTTTTCTGTCTCTGTCTCTGTCTTTCTCCCTCCCCCTTTCCCATTCTCCTCTCCCACCATCTCTGCTGCCCCCAAGACTATCATCGCCACCACCACCATCGCCACCACCACCACCACCACCACCACCGCCACCGCGGCGAGCGCCTTCAAACACTGAGTCCCTTGAACCACCCATACCCACGCCTGTTCTCAAAGGACGCTCCCCCAGCCAACCATTACTCTCGCCCGCTCGTATCTGCTGCCGCAACCTCCTGCCCCCACGCCGCTCCCTCAACCATAAAGCTCCATAAGAAACAATAGCTCCAACGATTGTCAGAAAGGTCACAACAAACACAATCATAACAACAGGTCCCGTAACATTCATAACGCACGTCCTTTTCGAATCAGCTTACCCCATGACATCTTCACCCCTGCGAATTCTTCAATGCTGGCTAAAAATCTAATAGTATCTAGCAGTGATTGATAAATCCATCTCTCTACTGGCACATACAATGCAGCAGAGATCGCATATGATCCTGAACCCAAACAAAAAATCGTAGTAGCCATATCGAGGATTATCAACTGGAGCCACATGCCAAGGGCTATGGACTGTAACACCCCGCTGAAAAGGGTGAGGGTAAACAGCAGCAACCATGTGCTATTGAAAAGTGGAAGAGCGAGGGTCTCCAGGACCAGGTACCACAGAGTGATCAATCCCGCAGGGTTACCCCGGGACGCAAAGAGATACTTGCGATACTTGCGCAGGACCTGAAGTAACCCTCTGTTCCATCGATACCGTTGTTTAATAAGAGGAAACAGCTCCTCGGGCACCTCCGTGTTAGAGACTGCCATAGGCTCATATTTAATCTTCCATCCTGCCAGAAGCAATTTGACAGTCAGGTCACAATCCTCAGCATAGGTGTCACAATCATAACCACCAACGTCCTCAAGAGCTTTACGTCGAAATATTCCAATCGGGCCAGGAACGATTCCCACCATGCTCACAAACCCCTGGGCTCGTCGGTGCAGATTCAGGCCTCTGGCATACTCCAGGTGCTGCAATCTGCTGAGCAGATTCACCTTGTTGAGCACCTCCACTCGCCCCGCCACTGCTCCAATCCATGGGTCCCTGAACCATGGTACTGCTGCACTGAAAGTGTCCGGAGCCACAGTTGAATCACTGTCGATTACAGCAATGAATTCGCCTGATGCATGGGCTATGCCCATATTCAGCGCCATGCATTTTCCCCCATTAGGTGTGGAAATAACCTGTACCAGCACCCCTTGATGATACCCTTGCATCATTGAGGCACGCTTCAAGGTCTCATCAGTAGAGCCATCATCCACAACAATCACTTCATAATTGCTGTAATCAACCTTCAGCAGAGACCGGATGGTGGCCTGAATGCACAGCTCTTCGTTGTATGCAGGGACGATGATCGAGACCATAGGCTCACGGTTCCACCTTGAGGGATCTGCCACACCTGAAGCTGAGCCTGCTTCATCGGCAGTTGGGACATTGGACATGACCGTGGTTGGGAGGGTGGTGATGGGGCCTGAGGCTAAATCAGAAGCAGGTGTTTGAACTAGGGCTGGAGATAGAGCTGATCCTGAAATTATATCTAATGCTGGGCAGTTTGGGGTTTGCTCCGTACCTCCTGAGCAGCAGTCCTTGGCAACACCTATCAACGAAGCATGGTTTTCACCGCACTCAACCCCTGCCTCGCCATCACTCCTATCACTCCTATCACCGCTATCGCCTCCGCTCCCAGCACCATCCCCGCTCCACAATCCTCCGTGGCTACCCGTCCCGATATTCCGCCCTGACAAAAACACATCAACCGCAGCGAGAGAGAAGATGACCAGATGGCGAACCATCAGGAGCATAAAAAACACCACCATTAGGCCGCCAGCCACGGCATTGAGCACACCAACAACAGAACCGTCTGAGAGCAGGGCGTCTATCTGTATGGATGTCCTGCCCGCCAGCCGAAAAGCTCCGTAAGCACCCACCATCAACAGAACCAATGAGAACAGGTACATCAGGCTGTACCTGACTCCAAACCCTTGTGTTCTCATTAAAATACCCAGTTAAAATACAGGTCACCAGACAACCACCAGTACTGGCTGCTCTCTCTCTCTGTTCGACCACCCATACACTGAACACCCAACCTTCCAGACTTGCCCACCTGCATATTGAGCCCCGCATTTCCGCCATAGGCCAGGCCCCATCCTGAGTACAGCCCCTGAGATGTCTTACCTGTTGCAGCACCCATGCCTGCCTGCCCATGGTACTGAAGGATTTTGCTGAAAATTTTATGCTGCTGACTGAACCTGATAACGCCTTGATGAGAGTGGTACCAGGTGGGTGACCAGTAAAGGGGACTCCCGGTCTCCAGGGCCTTGAAATAGCCGGAATACCCCACACTGAGCGGCTTGAACAGAGAATAAAGAAAGGAGCCATTGGCGCTTAGTCCCGTATTGTGATCGCTGAGCAGTTCCCCCTGGACCCTGGCCCACCCGGCAAAATCGTGCACCTTGCCAGAGAGCACCGTACTCACTTTATGAGAGGTTATCCCAGCATCCATGGCATCTGGATAATTGTCCTCATACACATCGTCAAATGTATATCCAAGTCTGACAGACAACATAGGTGATAAGGAAATGCCTGCCTCTGTTCCCAGACCGGCCGTGAACCCCCAGCCAGCGGTGAGGCGGGGCCCGGCAGTGGCACGAAAGCTGAGACTGTCGCCAGCCCGAAACAGGGCCCCCAGGTTAAGACGTTGTGAGTTAATCGAGCTGGTACTGGCACCGGTCAACTGACCTGCAGAATAATCTCCAAGCAGGCTTAGTCTGGGAGAGAGGGCGATTTCACCATCCATGGCCATCTCATACCGACGCACTTGACTCCCATCTGCAAATACGGAGAACGCAGGACTGCCCCATGAGGTGATTCCCTTCTGGAGATTCTGCTGAAGCTGGCGGGCTTCCACATGCTCCGGCTCCCGCTCCAGGACCTTGTCAATCTCATTGAGGGCTTTCAGCCGCTTACCAGAGTAATGATATGCTTTAACAAGCTCCATTTGAGCCTGCCTGGCAATCATCTGGATCTCTGCTCTCTGTGCCTCACTAACTACTAATTCAGCATCTTCGCCATGGCCACTGTCCAGCTCCGGCCAATCCACCACAATGGGTACACTATTCACATCAGTATCTGTATTTGCATCCCAGTCCAAACCACCATCCAGGCCACCGTCAACCCCTGCGGCAGCAACTGGCAAATTTCTCTCCAGCCCCACAAGCTCGAGGAAAATCATCTCAGCAGACTGATACTTCCCGGACCAGAGCAGGGACCTGGCCCTATCCAGCTTCATGGCTGGCGACAGTGGATACTCCTGTTCCAGCTTGGCATACTCGGCCTCAGCCAAGGCAAAACGCCCAGCGCCAGTCAATGCACGAGCCAGATCATGTCTGGCATCCCGGTCACCCCCATTAAAGTCCAGATAGGCCTGCATATCTTCCACGGCCTCCCCATACCATCCCGCCCAACTCTTCACCTTGGCCATCTTGAGCAGAACCACGTAATCATCAGGTCTCTGTTCAAGGTATTCCTGATACAGTCGTATGGATTCCCGGCGGGCCTCCTCATCGTCAATCCATGACAGAACGGCCGCCAGATCCAGGGAAACCCTTACTCTAGCTGCCGACTCAATATGGTCTAAAGCGAGGTATTGCTGGTAATCCGCACCAGCATGGCGCAGCTCCCCCTTGTCGCCCAGGGATGATCGAATACGGGCCCTTCTCAAGAGCATATCCCCATCTCGAGGACACTCTTGCAGGTACTGGTCCAGCAGGTTGACTGCCTGCCGCAGGTTCTCCTCCCCTCCCTCACTCCACAGGCGTCCAGTCTCTTGCATCACCTGTCCACGGCCACATCCACGGCCACATTCACGCTCAAGCCCGCTCTCATGACCATCAGAGCCACAGAAATACTGCCCATCCCCCTGCCCTGCCTCTCCACCAGAGACGGGTCCCCTTTCGCTTGCAGACTCTGGCTCACCGAATCCTTTGAGCATCTGATGAACTTCTTCAGACAGGGATGATTTATCCTGCCCCCCCATAGCCATGGAGGACAGAGGGACCATAAGATTACCGCTATTGATTACCAGAAAGGCCAGCACGGCAACACCAAGTGCCTTGACTCTCAGCCCTCCCCTGTTGAGCTTATTCTGCGGCTTCTTTGCACCATCGACCTGAACCGCCAGTCGCCCACCATTTACCACTCCTGCTGAACCGGGCATATCTGTTCCGCTCACCATCTCCACGTCAATCTCTTCCAAGGAGTCTTCCCAAACAGCCTCATACTGACTCTGGGGCTGCAAAACCGGACTAGCCCTGCCAGCCGGATGCAGTGTTGGTGCTGATCTCAGTGGATGGGGCAGAGCATTTACATCTGAACAAACATCCACACCATGCTCCCGTCCCCCGACACAGTCCGGGCTGCAGACACCATGAGCGCAAATCTGGTCCATGGCATTAAGCGCTCCCCGGGGAATACCACTCCAATCCGCTTCAAACAGGAGTCCAGAGCCATTAACCAAGGTTAATTCAACAGGTTCGTTACCAAGAAGGTCAGCAGGTGTCTGACCATACTCCATAGACCAATGGCTCCCCTTACGGTTCAGCACCAGCATCATATCCCCGTGGCCAGCCAGCTCTTGAACTACAGCCGAACCATTCAGGATCTCCAGTCCACCCATTGCAGTAATAAAACATGACACGTCCAGCGAACGGACTGTCTCAACAAACATGCGCAAAAAAGGCTTAAGGGTAACCGGGCTGATGCTTGCAAGAACCGGGTCAAAAGTGTCCAGCGCCAGAACCGTAATACCCCTCTCCCGCACCATCCACTCCAGCTCATCAACCATTATTTGGAAACCCACCGGTGTTCGGAGGCGGTTCTCAAAAAAATCACAATACTGAAAAATGAATAGTTGCCGATCCTTCAGGTAGGGCTTGAGGTCCAGTTTGAGGAGCGCCTGGGCGGTAGCCATAAACTCTGCGGGTTCATCGGTAACCACAAGCCCTACAGTCTCGCCTCGAAGCAGTGCCTCCTGAATAAACCCCAGGAGCAGGGTGGTTTTCCCGGTTCGAACCCCACCTCCAATCAAGGTGATTCCCGGAATTTCCGAATCGTATGAACCTGCAGAAAGGATCTTCAGGCCAATCGATACTTGTAACATTATCTATCCTTCATTCTCTTTGGATTCCGATTCTTAATGGATAATCAGGTCCACAAAAAACGCTGACATACAAGACATATGATACAAGTATCGACACACGTAACTATATGAATACCCTGTGAATATCTTTTCTATGTGTGGAAAAGAGGAAAGAAAAAATTAACCTATTTGTGGAAGTTGTTATCAGGAAAAGTATTACAAAGAATGGAGAACTAATTTACATTAGTAGGACAGCATCGATTCTTATAGGGAATAGTCTTTCGATTACTGTTCAAGTGGCATGATAAGCCCAGGCCCCAAGGCCCCAGGGCCCCCACAGCAGGTGTTATCAGGATTCAGGATGGGAGGCGTTTTTGCCCATTCGGTTATGTTTTCCGAGAGCAACTAATAACAACAGAATACCGAACATCAGAAAGGAACCGGAGACAGCAGAGCTCCCATGGGCACCGGGAACATTATTCTCTATTGAGCCAATGAGAGGCGCCATGGCACACCCCTGGCCGCCAGAGGCACTAGGTCCCTCACCTCCACTATCACCATCCCGTGGCTCCGAATCACCGGCATCTTCATCGCCACCTGGCTCCCCATTGCCAACGTCATTTTCATCCACATCACCTGGTTCTCCACCATCACCATCACCATCACCGGTGCCGGAATCAAGATCCGCATCCGAACCTGGTCCCATGGACCCGTCAGGATCTTCAATCCCAGCGTCGCCGTCGCCACTATCGGCCTCATCAAGCTCCCCATCATCCACCTGTTCAGGCAGGGCCATCAATGCAGCCCAGGCATCCACAGCACCCCTGTCCAGCCTGCCGCTCAATGCTGCAACCTGATTAAAAGGATCAACCTGGTCCACATCCTTCACCACCACATCAACAGCAGCCACCTGCACCTCAGCAACCGGGCCGCCACTCTCTTCACCTACACCAACGGGCCCCTCAATGCCACCAAGGGCAGGCCACGGAACTGTCACATAAGCCCTGTAGCCACCCATCTTCTCATCAATCACCACATCACCGCTCACCCCGCCATCCCAGGTAAAATCACGCCCCGGAACCGCACCACGAGCATCCCTAATCACCCCGGTGGCCGGATTGATTCTGACAGTAATCGCTTCTGTGGACGGACGAGGCAACAGAGAATCGCTATCCCCAGGTTGAATGAGCAGATCAACCTTGTCATCATCCACAATCTGGTTGTCGTTCACGGTGATTAGAAAATGCAGGCCAGCCTCATTCCAGGCAGCAGACAACTCAGCAGTCCCATCCGGCACCGGGAACAGAACCGGCTCCACACCCTGCTCAACCCCAAAGTGAAGACCTTCTTCAGCCGCTTGGGCAATCGCTTCCCCTTCCCCATCTCCGCCCCCAAGCCCAATCATGTTAACAGAGTGTGCCAGGGAGTACGGGCAGTGGCCCAACGCACCCAGATCCCGGCGGGCAGCCATCCCCCCATCCCCGCACCCCATAAAGCTGGGCACCACACACTCAACAGCCACATCACCCGGGACGGCAGCCGCCCCAATAGCCGGCGAGCCCGCCTGCAGCGAGTAGTCCCCCATAGACACTGGTCCATATTTCCCTTCGGGCTGACAGGCAGGGCAATCAATCCCCTGCCCCGGCACAGAACGGCGCACAAAGAGAGGTTCCTGACCGGTCACATCACCTACGCCAGCCTTACCATCTACACCGTGCCAGAGATTGTAGTTAAAAACCCCATCAGGCCCCAAAATGCGAGCCGCCGCATCACCGCTGCTGTAACCCTCATTAGAGAAGATATTATTAAAAATCCTGTAGTTGGTTGCGCTACTATCTCCAAGTATTGCCCGTCCAGGAGTGTCCGACACCGTATTGTGACAAACCAGCACATTTTGGGATCCGGAGAAACGCAAACCGATACCATCTTGTCCAATATCGTATCCGGCATTATCCAAGTTGTTAATCACATTCCCCGCCACATTGATGTCGTGTGGATTACCCTGATAGCTGACCAGCACAAATCCGTGGTTGGATGCGAACATCTCATTATCAAGCACATCTACAGGCCCCACATCGCCGTGGACAATTACAGCAGCACCTTCGCTACCAGTACCAGTGCCACCATAAGATGTACCACTCCGACACCTGCCGAACCCATACATGCGATTACGTCGAATTACCGCTGACCCACCCGATTTGATATCAATGGCATTTTCGCCAGGTCGAATATAGCGGTTGTTCACGTCCCTCCCCAGCCTCTCATCGGGTGCGGTGAAGAGCTCGTTATCCTCGATGACAACCCTTCCCCACATTGAAGGGGTATAAGCGCCATAACTCTCAAGCTGGATTGCATCACCAGAACAATGGTGCATGCTATTATCCCTGATCACCAGGTCCTTGGCCTCGAGGGTTCCCAGACAGGCAGCATCTTTCGATGTAAGCTGATCCCAGGCAATAAAATCGTAAACTTCCGAATCCTCAATGAGGAATCCAGGCACGCCAGGCGCAGGTGACGAAACCGAGCCTACAAAAATCCCATGACCACCCCCATTACGAATCACACATGAGCGGATGGCATTGCCAGAGTTCTCAACTCGAACCGCCCGGTCCTTGGAACGCATGCTGTCGAAGATGATACCCTCGACCACCCAGTAGCGGCCGCTGAAGGTGATGTGAGTGCCGGAACCAGGTGACTCCACAATCACACTGCCGAGCCCGCCAGAAGCAGTGAGGGTTATGGGCGCCTCAGGGGTTCCACTGGTGTTGAGGTTTAATCGCTCTCGCATCCGAACAGGATTATCCCGGGTTCCCCCGTCTACCAAGATGGTATCGCCGGCTTGAGCAGCAGAAACAGCAGCCCCGATGGTCCGGTAGGCTCCATCTGTCCCATCTGGATTAACCATGAGGACACCAGCTTCAGCTAAGCTGGGAGCGAGTAAGCCTAAGAGCAGCAGGACTGCTCCAAGTGTTTTGACCGGTCCTACGGTAAACAGCGGTAACAAGTGATTTGGGTACAATCGAGGGTGGATTCGGGTTCGGTCCTCGGTGCGAGGGTGGGGTTGAGTTTCATTGTTTTGCAGCATCCCCCATAGTCGCCTCTGCCAGGGAATCTGCCAGGCAGAAATGGCGGTATAAAGGAAGCTACGCTTCAAGTTTCTGGTTTGATTATGTGAGGTGTTCATGGTGGCGAAGCATAGTCAAAGGAGCTTCGACAAATCAAAAACAGGAGGGATATTTCAGGTTAGAGCCAGACACAATGACCATCTGCTACTATTCCAAACGGCGTACCAACGGAGCAGCCTTCATCAGTATTCGGACCAATCTTCTCCGCAACCAATGATGAATAGCCATGATCACACTATTCATTACTTGAGGAAGCCCCCCGTACAACCGGGCTAGTGAAGGTGAATCCACTCCATAGGTTCCACTGGTCAATTCCCTGAGAACAGTCGCCCTGTCTACCGAAGAAAAGAGCAGGTACAGTTCAGCCAAATGCCGCTCTTTGTGGGCATCTTGCCCGGCCATCATGATTTTCCCGTGCTCAAGGGCCAACCTGCTACTGGCAGGGTGAGGACCAGAAGGTCCATCGTATATCCACTTGGAATTCCAGACTTCAACCGAATCCACACTCTCCATGATATCGCTGGGTATTTTCCAGTCATATTTGCCCGGATGGGCCAGCACTAATATGGAACCGGCAGCTCGCACATGGGTAGCTAGTTCTTCTATGGATGATGGCCGAGGAGGTAACTCCTCCAGGCCAAATGCGAGCAGATGAATACCATCCTGAGCAAACTCTATCCCAGGGAGCAGTTTTACATCAGCGGTAGAAGCATTTCGGCACGCTTCCACATACTCCCCGTACTTCTCCCGGGTCCAACCAGGTTCCTCATGTTCACTAAACAGGACCAGACCACATCTTCTCTCCCTGGCCAGATGTACCCATTGTTCCAGAGTGAGCAGACCATCATGAGACCAGGTGCTGTGTACATGGGTCAAAGCCCGAACATCCGCACCATTCGCCAATGGGATCGAACCGCCACCGCCTCCGCCACCGTTACTGCTGCCCCCAAAGCCACTGCTGCTCACCCCATCTGGAAGCCCCCCCCCGGATACAGCAGTGGTTAATGGCGCCTGTAGAACAGGACGCCTGAGGGATGGCACCAGATCCTTGCCCCACCCGTAGCCGGCCCGGCCTGACTTATTATTCCTGAGCCTGCGCAAGAGACCGCTCTCAGCCAGGTACTCCCGGACCAGCTCCCTGATTCCCTGAACCCACTCCCCAACAGCAGGGAGCGGATCATCCAGTCGCCACATCTCCAGACGAGTCCCCGACGGTTGTTTACCCAGTACCTCACGCAGACCTTCACCAAGGGAAGGGAAGTGCCCAGAGAAGCCGGCAGGAGTTCCCCTCACAATATGCACAAGCCGCTTCACATCGCCCCAAACCCAACGCAGAATAACCGACTGATCATACTCGGGGTGGTCTCCGACCAATAAAGTTGGTAATTGTTCCCCTTCCAGGATTCGGGTCCAGAGAAGAGGAAAGTCCACCCCAGCATCAACAGCAAGTTGCAGGCTTGTCCAGAATCGTCCATTCACTTCCATAAGGAATGGCGAAGCGTTACCACCAGGATCACGGAACTCCACCATTGCGGGGCCATGCCACTCCATAGATGACAAAAGACGCTCGGCAGGTGCCAGAAGCCGGGGATCAAGGGGGGCAGCTTTACGCAGGCTGCTCCCTGAACCGGTGGGTTTCACATCCCGCAGACGCTGGTGTGCAAACCACGCAACCACCCGTCCATGGTCACACAAGGCAAAAATCCCCTTGCCCTCTCCAGGCACCAGCTCCTGCACTAAAGGCCAAGTATCCAACTGATAATTGGAGGTAAACACCTCATCGCCCAGATTGGATTCATTCACATAGGTGCAACCTCGGTTGGGGAGAAAAGAGTCCCCCACCCACGCATTGCTGTAAACAGGCTTGATGATGCAAGGCAGACCAATCTGCTCCACCGCCTGATAACATTCGGCCAGGGACTGGGGATGAATAGTCCTTGGTACAGCCACCCCGTTATCCATTGCCAGACTGGTAGTCAGTCCTTTGTTAAAAGCTTTCTCCAGCAACTTGGGAGGAGCACAGCCCACCACAATCCCTGATTCACCCTCCCAAAGCTCTTTCTCCAGGTTGAGCAGAATACATGACGGCTCGGTCAAAGGCAGGACCAGACTGACACTGTTCCTTACAGCCCACTGACGCAGATCCCTGTGCATTTTAAGGAGCTTTGCCCCATGGGCTGGACTAGTGGACTTAGCTCCATCTACAACAAAGGTCCCCTTACAATACTGAGACCATGATGCCAGGGGATTGGACCATGGACCGGCGACCAGGACACGATAACCTGCCCTGCCCAGAGAACGGACACATGCAAGCGCCTGGTTGGTATGGCCGTCCAGTACTAGAACGGTCTTGCCTTTACCCATCGGGCTTCCCTCCCCAAATGATCGACAGCTGCAACTTGAGGGCACGGCATGCCGCGCCCCTGCAGTCGATTGTCCCTTACACTCCCCTTCCCCTCTTTATACTTTCTACTTTCCTCTTGCCCCTAGCACCTACTCCACCACAGGAATCCTCACCGCTCTGCGCCCTACAGCAGTACCCTTGAGCCGGTCCAGCACCCGATAGGCGGCCAGGCACCCACGCACCTTGGCCTTAAGCACAGCCCCGGTATCCTGCCCGGCAGCCTCCACCCTGGGCAGCAGGTGCAAATCATGACGCCGCCAGTCCGCGAGACTCACATTAGTTGTCACAGCCCCCGCATAACCGGCATTACGCACCGCCTCCACATAGTGGGCATTTACATGCCCAGTACCAGTATTCCCGAATGGGTAGGCATACCACTTGGAGTGATTGTCTCCCAGTCGAGCCTGAAGCAGATCCCATGAACTGCCTGCCTCATCCACAAGCTGCGCAGCAGAGCAGATGCTCCCATCCAAGTGTTGATGGGAATGGGACCCCACAGACACCAACCCGCTCTCCAGACACACATCCAGGTCATCCCACCCCAAAGAAGCCCACACATCCCGGGGCATACCCAGGTAATTCGACATGGTCCAGGGATCAAAATGCATAGGCTCATCGGTGCCCACCATGCTGGTCACAACAAACACAGTGGCAGGAATCTGCAGCCTCTTAAGAATAGGGAGAGCCCTGGTCCTGAAGTTCAGATAGCCATCATCAAAGGTGACAGCCACCAACGGACGGTTATCCCCACCAAGGCCGCTGCTAAGATTGGTGATCGCCCCAGTTGTCACAGCGGATTTATCCCGGAGAACGTTCCACATGGCAACCAACTGAGGCAAAGGGATAAACCTGACCACCTTAGAGAGGGCCACCATCTGTTCCTCGAACCGGCCTGGAGTCACGTTCCAGTCATCAAAACGGCTGTCTCCCACACCCTCATCCAAGGGCACAACCCGATGATAAACCAGAATACACACACCGCCCTTATGGAACTCCCCTACAGCCAGTCTGTCAGCCAACACAGCCGAACAGCCAGCAATCCGCTTCAGCACCCTCTTCACTGCCAGTTGCATTGCCATCCACATACTCCAAACAATCGCACCTACACCTACACCTACACCCACCAATCACTCTTCGGGTTTGGAAACCACCATGGCACCCACCGCTGCCAGCCCTCTCATCTTCCTCACCCACAAGCCCCCCAACATGACCACATAGACAATCCCAGCCACAACGGCAGCCAGGGCTAGGCTGATAAACCTGCCCTGACCGAGCTTGGCCATGATCAACAGAACCACCAGGGCAGCTACACTGGTAAACAGAGTGACCACCAGTGATTTGGCCCATGCAGTACCGGGAAGCAACCCTTCCGCTGGTTTGCCAAGCATGCTGCGACCACGCATAAAAACCATCACCCGGTTGATCAGACCCGACATCACATGCCCCCCTGCGGCGCCAGGCAACCCGAACAGAAAATACCCGGCAGGAACCAGGGCAATGGCCGCCACCAACCTGACAATATTGGATTTAACCAAAAACCGCGTCTCGCCCAGAGAACGAACAAGGCCATCCACCGGAAGGGCCGCAAGGGGAATCTCAAATACGGCCACCATGAACACAGCCACGCTGGCCATGTACTGCTCTGTGAACAGGAACGGAATAAGCATGAAGCCTGAGACAAGCATCAGCCCGGCAAGGGGAAAGAATGCCATAGCCAGCCTGCCTGACGCCTGTTTGAACAGTCCGGGGACTTCTGCCTGGATTCTGGAGGGCGACAGCTCTGCAATTCTCACCATCATCACCTCACTCACTGGCGTATAGAGCAGATTCACTACTGGAAGCTGGAAACAACCGACCGAATAGATGGCAAATATTGCCGGTGCGGTCATATAGGAAACGAAGAAAGAGTGAAAATCCACATGGAGCACGCTCATAACCACTGCCCCGGCAAACGGCAGAGCATAGGCAAGGTGAGCGGACAGTAGCTTCTTTTCAGGCCGTGCTGCAGGAATGCTCCCGGTCACCAAAAGTATACCGGTGACTATGGCCCTTATGAACGCAAAGATGGCCATGCAGGCCATCAGGGAGACAATACCACCACCAAGAACAACAGGCACAATGAGCAGAATTGCCCTCAACCAGTCAGTGGCCATATAAGAGAATGCCGCCTCTTTCAATCGCCCAGAGGCAGTAAGAGCTGGCTCCAGTGGTGTAGTGGCAGTCTGGAATAGGATATACAGGGCGATCCACAATCCAAGAGAAGCAATAGACTCATTATTCAGCAGTACCGCAAATATGGGAGCACCAGCCCAGCAGATACCAGCTCCAATAAGCCCTGCCACTGAGAGAAAGATAAAAGATTGTACAACAAAGGCTCCCCGTTTTTCTGAATTACTGGGCATAAAATAGAAGAGACTCTGAGCCATACCCATCTGAAGCAGGTAGTGGAATGTATTCGCAAGCAGAAAAGCTTGCTTATAGGTGCCAAAGCTGTCAGGAGCCAGATACCTTGCCAGAGTGAGCGGTATGAGGACTGTGGCCACCATGCTGAGAGCACGGCCGAGCATGAGCGGGCTGGCCTGGGCGAACACCGAACGGTTTCGCTGGGTTCCACCACCGCCACCAGAACCATCACCGCCACCCTCTGCACCAATCCTCACCGTACCATCGGCTTCAATGTGCACACCCGGAATAGATATGGGCAATCCAATTGCAATTCGAGCCAACGGTTTAGGTAGCTTCAATTGCTTCCCTTCCCCAGATAGTGATGGATTCCACCAGACCCAGTATCATGTATGGGAACCACGAATAAAGATGCCCGCCCCCAAATGAGCAGACCATGAAGGCGA
>CAYZFJ010000056.1:0-14867 GCA_964477705.1 uncultured Myxococcia bacterium
AATGGTGGGGGTGGTGGAGGTTCTTTTGTGGTCACAGAGAACAACCAAGTTTTATTGATAGCTGGAGGCGGTGGTGGCGGTGGCTGCTGCTACTCAAATTCTCGCTCACATGGGACTACCAGTAATTCAGGCCAGCATGGCACCTGTTGCAGCAATAACTGCATCTGTAATGGCGGCAGTAGCGGTAATGGTGGTGGCAGGGGTTGCTGTTGTTGTCGTGGTTCAGGTGGCGGTGGGTTCAGTGGGAATGGATCTGCCGATTCTGGCTCTGGAAATGGTGGATATTCATTTACTAATGGAGGAAATGGTGGTGCTAGAGGGTCAGGTTATGGTGGCTTCGGTGGTGGAGGAGGTGGTGGTGCCGATTGTAGTTGTTCATCTTACAGAAGTGGTGGTGGTGGCGGTGGCTATTCCGGTGGTGGCGGTGCACGCAGCCGAGGGATGGGTGGAGGTGGTGGCTCATACAATACAGGTGGCAACCAGAGCAATAGTTCAGGAGATAATTCCTCACACGGGCGGATTACCATCACTCGCTTGTAGTGCACTCCAGCCGTGCCGTTCTTTAGCACAACCTTGAGCTTTGGGGGACGATTATTCGTGCTCTGTCAGGGCAACCTGCACTCTTTCCGATTATGATCCGACATCACTGAGTATACCGCAGAGATGCAATCCTTCCTCGTTAAGTTGCTGTCTCTCCATGCGAAACTATCTGCATGATGCATAAATCGCAAGCACATCTACAGCCGCTGGCACCGGGAGCTTGTCCGCTCTACCGATGACCTTTGAATTGTATCTTTGGGCATAGTACTTCTTGGTCTACTGTAGTGGACATTCAAACAGACAGGATACGGCTTGATTCATTCTGAGGGGAAGATGGAATTGTTAGTTGGTATTCTGGACCATTTGCCCCCTGAAAGATTTATTATATTCCTTAATATCAAAAATCTGGATTTTTAGAGGAGACCTCTCCGGTCGAGCAGGTACTGGACTGAGGGCTTTTTGCCCCTGAAGTTAAGGTACATCTCCATGGCGTCCATGGAACCGCTCTTCTCCAGAATCTCTCTCCGATACGCCGTGGCCGTATCCCGGCTGAACAGGCTGGTCTCCTTGAATGCAGCGAACGCATCCGCATCAAGCATCTCACTCCAGATGTAGCTGTAATACCCGGCACTATAGCCGATCCCACCGAAAATGTGGGTGAAATAGGTGCTACGGTAACGGGGGAGTATCTCTGGAATCAGACCAAGCTTATCCAAGGCAGCCTTCTCAAAGGCATTGGAGTCCTCAACCTTGACCGGCTCGGTCATGGTGTGCCAGAACATGTCCAGATATGAGGCAGCCAGGTACTCAACAGTGGCGAACCCCTGGTTGAACTTCCTCGACTGGTTGATCTGGTCAATAAGCTCATTGGGGATCACTTCACCAGTCTGGTAATGCTTGGCGTACAGGGTGAGCAGCTCGGGTTCCAGAACCCAGTTCTCCATGAGCTGTGAAGGAAGCTCCACGAAATCACGGGGAATGTTGCCTAGACTCAGGTAAGAGATGTTCGACATGAGGGCGTGCAGGGCATGTCCCATCTCATGGAACAGAGTTTCCACCTCGTCCAGGGACAGCAGGGCTGGAGTGTCGCCAGTAGGCCGGGTGAAACTGCCCACATTAGTGACCACTGGGCGGACATTGGTTCCATCAGCCAGGCGGTGCTGATCCCTGTAGCCGCTGCACCAGGCTCCGCCTCTCTTACCAGTGCGGGGGTGGTAGTCAGCCATGAAAATGCCCAGGTGAGATCCATCCTGATCCTTAACTTCGAAGGTCCTCACCTCTGGATGGTAGATGGGCAGATCATCACGCTCGATGAAGGTAATCCCATAGAGCTTCTCGGCGAGAATAAAGGCCCCCTTAAGAGCATTCTCAAGGGTGAAGTAAGGGCGAAGCTGGGAATCCTCCAAACCATAACGAGATTTGCGGATCTTCTCTGTGTAGTAGTGCCAGTCCCATGCCTGGAGCTTGAGGTTGTCACCGTCCTTGTCAAGTTCTCTCTGCAGGCTCTCGGCTTCGGCCTTCGCAACAGCAAGAGCGGGTTTCCACAGCTTGTCGAGGAAGTCGATCACCTGGAGCGGCTTGGTGGCCATCCTCTCTTCAAGCACATAGTCTGCCCAGGTGGGGAAGCCAAGCATCAGCGCCTTCTCTGTGCGCAGGACAGCCATCTCAGCGGCCAGTTCCCGGTTGTCGCTCTCGCCGCCATTGTTGCCACGGTTTGCGTATGCTTCAAGCATCTTTTGCCTGTGATCCCTGTTGTCTGCCTGCTGCAGGAAAGGCCAAAGGCTCGGCCCATGCAGGGTGAAGAGCCAGCGGTCATTTTTCTCGATGGTGGTAAGATTAGCATCCACGGCGGCCTTTGAAGCAGCGGCAATGGTCTGCTCCGTCAGCCCTGCCAAATCCTTCTTGTTTTCAATAACCAGTCTGAAACTGTTGGTGTCGGCGAGCACATTGTTGTTGTACTTGAGGCCTAGAACAGAGAGCTCCTGGTTTATTGCCCTGAATCTCTCCTTCTGCTCAGCTTTCAGGTTGGCTCCGCCTCTGACAAACTGCTTGTAGGTCTCCTCCACCAGCCGTTTCTGCTCCTTGTTGAGCTTGAGGCTCTCTCGCTGTCCGTGGACTGCCTTGATCCTGGCGAAGAGCTTCTCATTAAGGAATATGTCATCCTGTAGGGCGGAGAGTTCAGGAGCCGCTTCCTGTGCTATAGCCTGCAATCCTTCTGAGGTTTCAGCGGAGAGGAGATTGTAGAATACGTTAAGCACTCTGGTGAGATCCTCACCGCTCCTGTCCAGGGTCTCGAAGGTGTTAGCAAAGGTGGCCGCCTGGGAATTATTGGCGATCTTCTCCACGTCATCCCTTTGGCCCATAATTCCTGCCCTTATGGCAGGCAGGTAATGCTCCTCTTTGAATTTCTCGAAGGGGGGCATTCCGAATGGGGTGTCCCACTTCTGCATAAATGGATTGTCTATTATCGGTTCCATGTTAGCCTTTTCCCCGGCTTTTTCGGCATCGGAAGATGATGTAGCAGCTGGGCCGGTAGTTGTGTCAGTGGCGGTGTTGGTCCCGTCCGGTGTAGTCATGGATTGGGTCGTACCGGATTTGGTTGTTCCACATCCGCTCCATATGGCAGACAATACTGGCAGTAGCAATAGGGGCAGTGCGAAAATAATGGAAAGGGGTACGTTAGATAGGTGACGTTGTCTTTTTCTCATTTTTCCTCCAAATGAGTCTGGCGGGTGGAAATGCAGGTAGACCCGCATGACATTATCTCATAGGAAGGTACTATAGGTGCTTAGGGTGGAATCCATGTAGAACGGGCCAAAGAGCGGTTGCCAATCCTTTGAAGTGTAGCATTTCAGAGCAAGAGTTCCTTCCAAATTGGCTACCATAAACAAAATTGCCCAATAATGCCAGACTGTTTAACGGAAATTTGCACCGTACATATTGCCAACCAACCATGTCTGCTTGATTTTCTCAATGAAATTGATAGGTGTCTTGTGAATTTCAGCTATGATATAGCTCAGAGAACGATTGGTTTATTGTTGTCGAATTACTTTTGCGATTAATTTATTTTTCAGGTAGCTCCCCATTGAAACAACAGATCCCCTATCAACTTCCTGCCACTTTGAATGAGGCTCATGCACTCGGATGGGCTGAACTTGATGTCATATTGGTAACCGGGGATGCCCATGTGGATCACGCCTCTTTTCCGGCAGCTTTGCTGGGAAGAGTCTTGATTGATGCTGGTTTCAGGGTTGGCATTATTGCTCGCCCGGATGTGTCCACGTCCAGCTCCGTTACTGCCCTTGGAACACCCAACTTGTTCTTTGGGGTCACCGCTGGTGCCCTCGACTCAATGGTTGCCAACTATACAGCCTTGAAGAAGCGACGCTCTGATGATCCTTATTCACCCGGCGGGGTGGCAGGAGGGAGGCCTGACAGGGCGGTGACTGTTTATTGTAATTTGATTAGACAGGCCTTCGGTAAGTCTGCCTTCATCGTCGCTGGTGGTCTGGAGGCCAGTCTTCGCAAGTTCGCCCACTATGACTTCTGGAGCGACTCTATCAGGCGCCCCTTGTTAATGGATTGTGGTGCTGACGTGCTGGTGCACGGAATGGGTGAAGGGCCGGTAGTGGAGATTGGGAAGAGGTTGCGCGGGTTGCTGGAACAGAACCCGGCCCTGGTAGAGAGGCGCAAGAGGGGAGAGACTGTTGACCCGGCCATGCAACTGCATGCTCTCAGGGATGTGCCTGGTCTTGTGTACCGGGAGGCTGCATCCCTGCCAATCCCTCATGGAGATGGCAGGGGAGATGTGTTTTTTCTTCCGTCTGTTGAAGATGTGCAGGGTTCTGGCCCCGCCTATGCCAGGGCGTTTGCCGAGGAATGGAGTTGGGCAACTGGGGCTGGGGGTAGGGCCGTGGCCGTGGCTGGGACTGGGGCTGGGGGTAGGGCCGTTGCCGTTGCTGAAGAAGATGTAGACAAGGGTGTGGACAAGGCAAGGGGGGCAGATGCAGATAGAGACATGGAGGCGGAAACAGAAGCAGGTACCGGATCTGGTGCCTGTGTAGATGCTGCCCCCAATACAGTCAGGTGTCTGTGTCAGAATTGCGGGGGAATGAGAGTTGTCGCTAATCGTCCCTGGTCCACACCGTCTGCCAGTGAACTCGATCGGTATTATGGCCTCCCCTTTACCCGTAATGTGCATCCAATACACGGCACAGGAACACAAGCCCAGGTACCTGCCCTTCAGCAGGTGCGCTTTTCAGTTACGTCCCATCGGGGCTGTGCGGGTGGGTGTTCTTTTTGCGCAATCTGCGCTCACCAGGGCAGGGGAATTATCAGCAGGAGCCACCAGTCGATTATCGCTGAAGTTGAAGAAATGGTCTCTCACCCTCAGTTCAAGGGAATTATTAATGACATCGGTGGCCCATCGGCAAACATGTACGGCCTGGGTTGCACCAGGCAACAGAGAGAGTGTAACCGTGTCTCTTGCCTGTGGCCGTCTCCATGCAGGCATTTTCGAACAGACAGCTCCCAATACGAAGATATACTGGAGCATGTTCGCCTTATGACTGGTGTAAGGCGGGTCTTTATCACTACCGGCATCAGGATGGATCTGGCCATACTTTCGCCAGGATTCATCAAGGCTCTCGCCAGGTACCACACATGTGGTCATCTGAAAGTAGCGCCTGAACACCTTACATCAGACGTGCTCCGCCTGATGCACAAGCCAAAAGAAGGAGTTTTCCGCAGTTTCCTGCAGAAATATATCGAGCAGTCTGAACAGGCTGGTAAGAAGCAGTACGTGCTCCCGTACTTTATGGCTGCCCATCCAGGCTCTACTATGCAGCACATGGTGGAGATTGCACTCTTCATGAAGCGGGAGAACCTCAGGGTGGAGCAATGTCAAATCTTTACCCCTACACCAGGCACAGCAGCCACGGTTATGTATGCGACCGGAATCGACCCATTTACTATGCAGCCTGTGTTTGTGGAGCGAGATCCCAGGCGGAAGGAGCTGCAAAAAGCCCTCATTCTGGCCCATTTGCCTGAGAACAGGGACTTGGTTAAAGAGGCGCTCCATATGTGCGGTCGTGATGATCTGGTGGGTTTTCTGCTGGCTGGTGGGGCTCAAAGGGGAGCAATACCCAAAACGGTAGGTAAGAGGAGCAGGGGGCAGGAGCGTTCTCGGTCTGGAGCAGGGTCTCGGTCTGATACTTGTGCCCGTGATGGTGCCCGTGCTGCTGATGCTAGGAACCGAAGGAAGAGCAGCAGTAGAGGTAATGGCAGTAGGCAATAGTGGGCGCACATTTACCGGGCAACGCCGACCCGTCTGGAGTAGGGAGCCCGATGATAGAAAACAGCAACTGGCACAACTGATAGTATGGTATTATGCTGTGCTGGTGGGGCTATGGCAGTGCTTCTTTAACGGAAGCCATATTCACAACCATAACCTGCAAGGATGGTAGATGAGAATGAGATTAAACGATCGTGGCGGGATGCTTGTATTTATCCTTATGCCAGTTCTGGCTCTGCTGCTGGTGGCCTGCAGCGATCCGCTCACTGTTCATTTTATTGATGTGGGCATGGGTGATGCAATTTTGATCCAGACGCCCGAAGGTAAAAATATGCTCATCGATGGAGGTGACTGTACTAACCCGGATGATCAGTACTGGGCTAGCTGCGGTGTGAATTCCCAGGCAAAGGTGGTGGATTATCTAAAAGCCAATGACGTTAAACACCTGGATGTAGTGGTGAGTACCCACGCCCACGGTGATCACATCGGAGGCTTGCCAGCAGTGATGGCCCAGTTTGGGGTTGGTAGGGTGTACGATTCTGGCAAACCCCATACTACTGCCTTATATGAAAATTATCTGGGAGCCATTGAAGAATATGGAGTCCCCTTTGAGATACCCACCAGGGGTGACATCATCTCGTTGGGGGATGTTAAGCTCAAGGTACTTCATCCAGTAGATGATCCAAAGGACTGGGATACGAACAACTCCTCCGTGGTCATGCGCCTTGAGTATGGGGATGTGGCGTTCATGTTCACCGGCGATGTGGAGAGCGAAGGTGAATCGGAGATTACCAGCTATTTTGGTCCCAATGAATTGAAGAGCCAGATCATCAAGATGCCCCACCATGGGAGCAATACTTCTTCATCCGATGAATTTGTTGATTGGGTTAACCCGGACGTGGCTATTATAAGCGTGGGCGAGAATAATTCCTATGGGCTGCCTCATGACGAGGTGATACAGGCATACGAGGATAGGGGAACAAAAATTTACCGGACTGATAAGCATGGTACCATCATTGTTACTACTGATGGTGACACCTGGGAAGTCAATTAGTAGTTACAAGTTGAAAGCTGAAAATAAAAATTAGAAAGTGAAGTGAGCAATGTTTCAGGGCTTGGATGGTATCGTCAGGGTCACTACCACTCATTCCTCACCCACCCACCCGAAATTTCACTCCCAACACCTGTAGGGGCACGGCATGCCGTGCCCTTCGTTAGCGGTGCACCCAACCCACCCAAACAATTATTAAAAATTATACTGCCTTAACAGAACAAACATGTAGCATGCCGTGTCCCTTAGATGCATGGCAAAAACCACTTTCCACTTTCAACTTCTTTACAAAGGCGTGATGCTGATGGTCAACTCATAGATGTATGGTGTGGGGTTGTATAAGAGCAGCTGTCCCTGCTTCAGGGCAGTGGCCGGAATCTGGTCTAGATTGATTTCGCCCATCAGATCGTCCGCATCAAATGGATCCTCATCATACATAACAATTGCCGCTGGCTGATTTTCTAATACGGTGACATCCACATATTCATTCCAGACGGGATTAGTGGTGTCGATTGCGCTTGATGTTCGAATTGATTGATCCCCGTATTCAAAAGTAAGATAAGGATCCGGCGCTCCTCCGAATGGATCCCATGCAGCGTCATCTGGACCACGTTCATTTATTACGCCGGAAACAAAGGTAATCCTGTAATCTCTCCCCATGGCAGCAACACATTCACCCAGAATGCAAATATCATATGCTCCACACTGCTCATTGGAAGAACAAATGCAGGTCCCATCTATGCAGGCCCCCTCAGAGCAGACACCACAGGAACCACCGCATCCGTCATCACCGCACTCCCTCCCCAGACAGCTGGCTCTACAATCAGGGTTGCACTGGCCCTCATAATCGCAGATAGGGACAGACGATGGACATTGCCCACAGGAACCGCCACAGCCATCATCGCCACAGTATCTGCCATGGCAATCCGCAATGCAGTCCCCACCGTTGCCACTATCCTCATCGTCCGTGTTACCCCCGTCACCATTGTGCTCTTCAACACCTCCGTCCATGCCGTCTTCGCCACTCTGACGGCAGCGCCCCTCATTGTCGCACACTGGCGCTCCAGTCGAGCATTCCCCGCATGAACCATCGCACCCATCATCACCACATTCACGACCATGGCATTGGGGCACACAGGTGGAAACGCATACTCCCATCCAGTTGCAGTGGGGAGCGGACTCTGGACAAGCGCCGCATGAACCACCACAACCATCATCTCCGCATTGAACATCCTCGCACAAAGGCACACATCTGGATGCTGTGGTTTGATCAGAGCAGCCCCAAATACTTTCAGAAAGGAAAATAATACTGGCAATAAAACACATAAATTTGGCCAAGTGCGTATTCATTCTGGCGTAAAAGCGCATTGGCAAGGCTGGCGGATCCGCTGTGTATGCACTGGCAGCAGTGGTGTGCGCAGGTTTAGAGAAATTGTCTATGGATCGCAGCAGGTAGAGTCTGCTGGCGGAGTGGACAGGGTGAGTGGTGTAAGCATGGTCGGTATGGTTGTCAGGGTTGTCAGGGTTTGGGATGCATGGAGTGCGTGAGGTGCATGGACTGCCTGGATGGCAACTCCCCCAGTGCCACCATCTGAAAAAGGTTAGCCCTGATGGCTCTTTTAACATATGCCGTTACCTTTCAGGAGGCTCCCCTGTCTGATGCACAATTATAGAGGAACGAAGAATATTGTGATCCCCGAAAAAATTAATTTTTTCGGTCTCAAGATGAAATTGTTGGTTCCGCTTGTTCGTTAAGAATGTGGCAATTTTGATCTCCAGAATTTTTAGTAGAAGCAACATTACTTGTCAATGGAAATAGGGGTTTTCCAGGTGCTGATGCTACTTTTTGAGGCAGGTTTTTTGGACGAAAATTTTTATAGAAGATTTGTCGCAAATGGAGCTTGACGCGAGATCACTGGAGTGATAATTGGTCAAGAAATTAGTAGGTTTCATAAATAACACCAACTGTTTTTTTGGGAAAGTGATTGAAAAATGGCGAAGTTAGTTAAGGTTACTAATGAAGCACAGGATGAAAAACCTCCTTCAGTACAAGATACGGAACCTCCCTCGTTAGGTACTGAAGAACTCCTTCCTAATTGGTACTCTAATCATAAATCATTGCAGCAGGTGACCCGGGACACTACTGCCCATTGGCAGCGTGAGATTGCCCAGGCTTCAACCTGTGCTGACGACCTGAGCGGATGGTGGCGTAGTGGAGATCCTAGGGAAGATTGCTTTGATGAGGTGGCGGCCAAGTACCCGGTGCGCATACCCGAGTATTACCGGTCCCTCATTGATTTTGATGATCCCGACGATCCTATCGCCATGATGGCGTTGCCCGACTCACGGGAGCTGGCCTCGTGTCCATCCCTGTACAGGGACCCCCTTGAAGAGGATGAGGACATGCCCGTTGAGCGGCTGGTCCATCGGTACTCGGATCGGGCCTTGCTCATCTCCACTACCACCTGTGCCATGTATTGCCGTTTTTGTACCAGAAAACGACTGGCAGGCAAAGGCTCAGGAAAAATTACTCAGAAGAACCTGGATGCGGTCGTCAGTTACCTGAAGCTTCACCCGGAAATCCGTGATGTAATTGTGTCTGGTGGTGATCCCTTCACCATGTCAGATCAACAGATCGGTCACATCCTAGCAGCTCTGCGCACAGTCCCAACGGTCCAGATTCTCCGGGTGGGCACCAGGGTTCCTGCTGTGCTCCCATCCCGGGTGACCGCAAACCTGGCCAAGACTCTGGCAAAATATGCCCCTATTTATGTGAATACCCACTTCAACCACCCCAGGGAATTAACCCCCGAGGCGGTGGCTGCACTTGGAAAGCTGGCTGATGCTGGTATTCCCATCGGCAATCAGACCGTGTTGCTGGCTGGAATCAATGACCGGCCCGAGATTATGGCTGAGCTGTTCCGCAAGCTGCTGGCCTCAAGGGTTAAGCCATACTACCTGTTCCAGTGTGACCTAACCGAAGGAGTGGAGCATCTGCGTACTCCGCTCTCCAAGGGAATCGAGATTATGGAGGCCCTGCGAGGCAGGCTGAGCGGACTGGCGATTCCTACCTTTGTGGTGGATTCTCCCCATGGGGGCGGAAAGGTTCCCATCTCGCCGGTCTATGTGGTCTCTGCTGCACCGAATCGTACAGTGCTCAGGAATTTTGCCGGACAGATGATGGTATATCCTGACCCGGTTCCCAGTGGTGGCATCAGGCAAGATGGAGGTGGGGTGGTGCATGATGGTGTGGCCGCCCTTCTGAGCGGTGCCCTTGATCTGCTTGGTCCCCGTCCCGAAGAACAGAGCATAAGGCGCCATTCCCGATTCAGGGGTGAAGCGAAGAAGTCGGGCAAATGGGTGGCTGGTGAGTCAGCCCCTGTCAAAGTTGGGCTCGCTTTTAATATGAAGAGGACAGATTCCCTGGTGAGCGATGCAGAGGCCGAGTTCGATTCGCCCCGTACTATCGACGCCATCGATGAAGCTCTTCAGTCCCTGGGGTACCCGGTTGTACGGCTTGAGGCGGACTATTCCTTCCCCAGTCGGTTGGCTGCTGCCGATGTGGACGTGGTCTTCAACATCGCCGAAGGGCTGCGGGGGCGCTCTAGGGAAGCCCAGGTGCCCGCTCTGTGTGAGATGATGGGTATCCAGTATACCGGGTCTGATCCCCTTACTCTTGCCGCCGGTCTGGACAAGGCTGTGTCAAAGAGGTTGCTGTCGACTGCCGGGGTGACCACACCAGCCGGATTTCTGATTAACGGCTCACCTGCCAAGGTGCCCGATAATTTCTCCTTCCCGGTGATTGCCAAGCCCAATGCGGAGGGGAGCAGCAAGGGGATAGACACCTATTCAGTCGCCAATGACGAGCAGGAACTGTTCTCTCTGGTTGAAATGCTGCGCAAGCGGTACGGCAAGGGGACTGGAATCATTGTGGAGCAGTTCGTCAAAGGGCGGGAGATTACTGTGGGACTTATTGCGGGCAAGGGGGGACGGCTGACGGCGCTGGACCCCATGGAGGTGGTTTTTCTCCAGGACGACGGATACAACGTGTATGGGTACGATCTGAAGCAGAACTGGGATGGTCGGCTAACTTATCAGTGCCCGGCCCGTCTTGGCGATCGGCTTGCCAGAGCTTGCAAGAACATGGCCATTAATGCTGCCAAGGCTCTTGGATGCAGGGATGTGGCCAGGGTTGATTTGCGTCTGGATAAGGCAGGAGTACCTTGGGTGATCGAGGTGAATCCCCTGCCCGGGTTGACGCCTGGGTATAGTGATATGGTGATGATAGCGGAGGCTGCTGGGTTATCGTACCGGGAGTTGATTGGGCGCATTCTTGAGCCGGCCCTGGTTCGGTTGGGGGCAAAGAGTAAGGTGGGTGGGCCTGCTGCGGTTGCGGGGACAAGCACTGGAACGGGTGCGGGTGTGGCTGGTGGAGGGGGGCGCAATGGAGTATCTTGAGCCTGCCTGGGTGAAGGGGGGGCGGCGGGTAGCGGTGGTGGTTAATCTGCCAGAAGAGAGCGACACTAGTGTGGGGGCTGAGGCGGTGGTAGGGGTGATGGAGGCAGCGGATGCGGTGCTTGCGGGGTTGGGGCAGGCGGGGTGGGGGCAGACGGGGGGATTTGGGCGTAAGAAGGCTGAGGCTGATGTGCCTGGAGTGTCTGGAGTGCCTGGCTTGGCTGGGGAATTGGGGAATTTGGGCATTGTATCAGGAACGACTGGTTCTTCGAGTGCCTGTCATGCACCTTTAGCAGCGGCTTTTGCTTCACATATTGAGTTGGTAGGCAGTGGAAAGTCACCCGCCGAACTGGTGCACTCCCTAACCTGTGGCAAGTTTGATGTGGCAGTGAACCTGGCTGAAGAGGCATGGGGGAGTGACAGGTTCGAACCAGCGGTTGCATACCTGTTGGTAAGCATGGGTATCCCCCACACGGGCAATCCGCCCGAAGCCCTCGGGCTAGCCCGCAATAAGGCTGTGGCCAGGGCAGTGGCCGCCCAGTCTGGCGCCCTGGTGCCAATGGGATGGCTCTTTGGTGCGAATGACAATACCCGGCATGGGGCCATGCTGGTTGAAGCTGGGCGTTATCAGGTGATTGTAAAGCCTGCTTGCCGGGATGGTTCGGTGGGGATTGGAGCGGATTCAGTTGTGAAGGCGGGAGGTGACCTGGCCGGTGTTGTCTCCAATTGTGGGAGAAGGTGGGGGTGGCCAGTACTTGTTGAGCAGTTCATCGACGGCAGGGAGCTGAATGTGACTGTAGTTGAGAGGCAGCCGGGACAGTGGCAGGTGATCCCTTCAGAGATTTGCTTTGATCATATGCCTGAGCACCTGCCCAGGATTGTGTCTTATGATGCTAAGTGGAAGGATGGTTCTGTGGAGGATCAGGGCACCAGGGTGCGGTCAGGCGTAGTTTTGGAGCCAGAGTTAGAGCACAGGGTGCGCCAGACTGCCCTGGCGCTGGTGGAAGCCTTTTCTATGAGGGGATATGCCCGATTTGACATGCGCCTGGACGGTGAGGGTAACCCTTTTGTGATTGACATTAACCCTAATCCCGATATTTCGCCGGGTGCGGGGGTGATCAAGGCTCTCCGAACCATTGGGGTCGAGTATGGGCAATTTATCAGGGAGCAGGTGCTGCTTGCCTGGAGTAGAGACCGGCTGGCTGGTGAATTGGTCGAGTGACTGGCGTGGTTGAGTGAGGGTGGTGACTGGAGCGACAGGAGTGACGGGAACACGAAGATAGAACCAGCAAATTAAGCATGGTTGTTCTCGCACATCGGGGATTGAGAAAGGTATTAACCGTGGCAATGAGAACGGAAACGTCGGGTGGCATTCACCTGGAGATCATGGAAATCAGGCCAGAAGATCTGGTTGTGATTAGAGAGATTCTTCACAGTACTGGTATGTTCACTAAAGAAGAAGAAGATATTGGAGTTGAACTGGCAGAGAAATCAGTAATAGAGGGATTTGACGTCTCCGGATATCAGACATATGTGGCTGTTGTTGAAGGGGAGACTGTTCCTGCTGGGTTCACCTGCATCGGTCCCACTCCCATGACTGCTGGTACATTTGACATGTACTGGCTGGTGGTACACCCTCGGATGCAGGGCAAGAAGATTGGTAGGGCGCTGGTGGATTTTGCTGCTGAGAAGATGGTCGCTCAGGGGGGATACCTGATGATCGTGGAGACCGCTGGAAGGAACCAGTACTATCCCACTCGCAAGTTCTATGAAAATACTGATTTTACTAAAATTAGCGAAATCCCTGATTTCTATTCTCTTGGGGATTCCAAGGTGACCTACATCAAACGATTCTGACAATGTGTACCTGCCCTCTATCCCCAAACCCCATTCTTTCTTATCTGATTGAACCGACCTACATCTCTTCGCTTGGAATTTCCATTTTCAGCCAGCACCGATTCTATTAACACCATTGCTGTATATCTTTTCCCACATAAGCTCCTCTAATATAAGGAATATATAAACCATGGGTAAAGCATCGGGCGATAAGGATATGGAGTCTGCCTACGCCAATACCCCCACCAGCCCTCACTCCCACTCCGCCAAGCACCAGCATGGAACCCCCGAACATAAATACGCACCAGCATCCATCGGCAACACACCTGCTCCATTCAGCGAATCCCATGACAAACACGCTGGCCACTCCACTGCCATGTTCCGAAGGCGCTTCTGGATTTGCACCATCCTCACTATTCCTGTGGTGCTCTTTTCGGAACATATCCAAAGCCTGCTGGGATTCTCCATGCCCACATTCCCGGGTAGCTCCTTGATTGGGCCATTCTTCGGAAACGTAGTCTACATTTATGGTGGGTCAGTGTTCGTCAAGGGCATGGTGGGCGAGCTGCGAGACCGCCAGCCAGGGATGATGACCCTGGTGGCTCTGGCGATTACTGTGGCTTTTGTGTACAGCCTGGCTTCCTTTCTCGGGCTGATTGGGGAGCCACTGTGGTGGGAGTTGGCCACCCTGGTAGACGTTATGCTGTTGGGACACTGGGTGGAGATGCGCTCCATAGGCAAGGCTGGTGGTGCACTGAAGGAGCTGGCCCGCCTCATGCCAGATCAGGCAGAGAGGCTGGTTGTTCCCGCTGGGCGAGGTGAAGAGCATTCAGTGCAATTACTGGAGGCACACCAGTCTGCCGCCTCTGCCCCCGTCACAGAGAAAATCCCCACCATCAGCCTCCGAGTGGGGGATGTGGTACTGATTAGACCGGGTGCTTCAGTTCCAGCGGATGGGGTTGTTGTGGCAGGTGATTCGCAAGTGGATGAATCGGTGATTACTGGTGAATCTAAGCCGGTAAGTAAGCAACCTGGGGATGAGGTTATCGGAGGTACAGTGAATGGGGGTGGTTCGCTCAGGGTTAAGGTGAGGGGGGTGGGAGAGGATGGGACTCTGGGCGGAATTATGCGGCTGGTGGCCCAGGCACAGGCGTCACGATCCCACACTCAGCAGCTTGCCGACAGGGCAGCATTTGCTCTTACTCTCATCGCCATTGGGGGAGGGGTGTTGACCTTTATTGTCTGGGTTATGGCTGGCGGCGCACCGGTTAAGTATGCGATAGAGCGTTCGGTGACCGTAATGGTAATTGCCTGCCCCCATGCCCTTGGGCTGGCTATCCCCCTGGTGGTGGCTATCTCCACCACCATTGCAGCGCAGGGTGGGGTGCTGGTCAGGAACAGGGATGCCTTCGAGCGGATCCGCACTATAAATACTGTAGCCTTTGATAAGACAGGAACCTTGACTACTGGTCATTTTGGGGTTGTGGGTATGGAGACTGTCTCTGGTGTTTCTAAGGAACAGACACTGGAGCTTGCTGCGTCGGCTGAAGCTGATTCAGAGCATGTGCTGGGTAAGGCCATAGTGGCGGAGGCGAGGCGCCAAGGAGTTAAATTAAGGGGGGCAACAGGATTTAAGGCACTGACTGGTAAAGGGGTGTTTGCTGTTGTTGACGGGCATGAGGTGCAGGTGGG
>CAYZFJ010000056.1:14967-18280 GCA_964477705.1 uncultured Myxococcia bacterium
CAGGTGGGGCAGGTGGGCAAAAAAACATCTGGTGAGGGTAAGGGTGGTGGGGCAGGCTCCACAGTTGGGGAAGCCGATGCTGCAGCCAGTCGGCTCGAATTATTGGCCAATGAAGGTGCAGACCTGGGGCAGAGCATTATCTGGTTGTCCGTTGATGGGGTGGTGCAAGGCGCATTTGCCATGGCCGATCAGGTCAGGTCAGAATCAGCACCGGCGGTTGCCGGGTTGAAGGAAGCCGGGCTGAAGGTAGTCATGCTCACCGGTGATAGCGAGGATGCAGCCCGGGGTGTAGCCAGGCAGACCGGCATAGATGAGTATCGGTCTATGATGAAGCCCGTTGATAAGGCTCATTATATAGAGGAATTGAAGGCCAAGGGGGGGATGGTTGCCATGGTGGGGGACGGCATCAATGATGCCCCGGCACTGCTGGCTGCCAATGTGGGGATTGCCATCGGTGCAGGCACAAACGTGGCCATAGAAGCCGGTGATTTGGTTCTTATGCGAAACGATCCGGGCGATATCTTGAAAATTGTGCAGTTGAGCAAGGCCAGCTACAGGAAGATGCTTCAGAATCTGGTCTGGGCAACCGGGTATAATGTGGTTGCCATACCTTTGGCTGCGGGTGTGCTGGCTAAGTGGGGAATCCTGCTCTCGCCTGCGGTGGGTGCCATTCTCATGTCAGCCAGCACAGTGCTTGTTGCCCTTAATGCCCAGCTCTTGCGAAAGAGAACAATGACCATGAACTCTCCCATGTACCTATAATGAACTAATTTTTAAACAATCAAATATCAAAATATATTTACTTCACAAAAACCTGCAACTGTGTGAAATAATTAGATTTTGTTATATTGTGTATTGAATCCCGCTCATGGGCCTTGAACAAGGCTCTTGACTACTGCTTCGGGTTATTCTAACTTGTTGCCGTGTTTTCTAATCATTTATTTTTTTTGAAAGGGAAGTGGAAATGAGCAGGAGCAACAAGTTCTGGTTGTTCGCACTGGTGTGTGCGGCCATGTCCGCTCTGTTAGCCAGCGGCTGTGTAGTTAAGGACGACGATGAAGGATGTAATCCCGCTTGTCGTTCGGGGTATGTCTGCGAAGACAATGAGTGTGTGCTTGATGATGCCACTACCCCGGAGTGTGAAATTGACGACGATTGTACTGGCGACAAGATATGTAATGAGCAGGGCGTGTGTGTGGACGACACCACTACTCCCGAGTGTGAAATTGACGACGATTGTACTGGCGACAAGGTATGTAACGAGCAGGGCGTGTGTGTAGACGGTAACACAGTGGTGACCTGCGATACTGCCAATCCCTGTGAAGAGGGTGAGTGCATTGATGGCAGGTGCGTGGTTGTGGTCATCCATGAGGAGTCTGAGATCACTGCCGCCACCCAGTGGGCAGCAGGCACCCACTATGTTAAGAACAACATCGCCATCAGTAACGGCATCCTGGAAGTTGCCCCATGTACCACAATCCTCATGGGCGCCGGCAGAAGGCTCAAAGTAACAGATAACGGCGCACTAAAAATGATCGGTACTGAGGCATGTCCCATTAAGGTCACATCAGACAAGGGTACTCCAGAGAGAGGTGACTGGGGCTATATCCAGTTTACTGAGACTTCGGACAATGCCAATAACATATTAAACTATGTAACAGTAGAGTTCGGCGGCTATGACCAAGAAAGTATGATTTATTTAAATAGTACTGCCAGCGTTGAGATTTCTAATAGCATAATCAGAAACTCTGCAGATCATGGTATTGAAATGGATGATGATGCTGTTCTGCGTAACTTCGTTGGTAATACGGTCACCGGCAATGCTTTTGAACCCATATCCCTGTACGCCGACGCTGTCCGTCATATTAAAGAAGGCACCTACACCCCTAATGACAAGGAAGGATTCCTGATTGTTGGCGGCGAGGTAAGAAAAGACGCTGTATGGGCAGATCATGGTGTCCCATATATGGCTATGAACAGCTTCGATGTGAGGCCCGCAACTGGATCTGCGCTGCTCACCATGGAAGCTGGTGTTACCGTGAAAATTGGTCCCCATGGCAGGATTGAAGTGAGCGCTGGCGGCGGACTGGAGACCCAGGGCACCGCTGACAAACCAGTGACCTTTACCTCCACCAAGACCAGTCCTCAGGCTGGGGACTGGAATTATATATCCTTCCGTGGCGACTCCATGGGTGGGGCCAACAACCTTGTTAATACAATTTTTGAATATGGTGGAACTGATGACTGGGGCACTGTTTTTGTTGAGACTGGGTCCACTGTGACAATGGTTGATTGCACAATCCGGCATTCTGGCACTTACGGTATTTTCTTTGAGTATGAATCAGGCCCTGTACAGTTTGAAGGTAATACAATCACCGATTGCGCTCAGGAACCCATTAAGATTGATGCAGGTCAGGTCCACAAAATTGGAGCCGGTGTTTACACTCCAAACGAAAAAGAAGGGATCTATGTGGTTAGGAGTGAGGTGCTGGGTAATGTTTCCTGGGTCGATAATGGAGTCCCCTATATGATCCATAAGGGCATTGATGTTGCCGGTGATTCATCACCAGCCGAGTTGAGCCTGAAGGAAGGTGTCACCCTGTTGATGGGTGCTGATCAGGGGATTTATGTTCGCTCCAACGGCAAGCTGTTCATGGATGGCACAGAAGCAGCGCCTGTGATAATCACCTCTGCCATGACCACCAAGACCCCTGGAGACTGGAATGAGATTGACCTGTATTCCGTAGGTAACCGGTGGACCAATGCAGAGATTTCATTCGGCGGCGGCGGAGATTACGGCCAGGTTTGGATTGAAATGGATGCATCCCTGATCCTGGAAGATGTCACCTTCTCCGAAAGCGGCGATGACATCAACTGCGACATCACTGGAGAAGGTGGTTTGTCCGTCAGTGGTTCCGCCGTTGTTGATTGCCGAGAAATCTGATTAAATCCACGGTGTTCTTGCCGTTGGTACCCACCAAATATCTCCCTCCCAACACCTGTAGGGGCACGGCATTCCTGAGAAGTTATCAGTTGTCAGTGTTCAGTGGGTAGTGTGAGCAAGGTTTAAGAGAATAACCACTGCCTCTGATAACGCGGTGCACCCAACTTTCAGCCACTAGCGCTCACACACCCATTCACTCTCTTCTCACTCCTCTCCACCCAATCCCTCCCTCCCAACGCCTGTAGGGGCACGGCATGCCTTGCCCTTCGTCAGCGGTGCTCCCAACCCGCCCAAACAAATATTTTGAAATTAGACTGCCTTAAAAGAACACGAATGCGGATCGGGGTGCGGTTGAAGAGGAAAATCAAG
>CAYZFJ010000057.1:0-6257 GCA_964477705.1 uncultured Myxococcia bacterium
CTGGAATTCACTGAGCATGAGGTCTGGCTTGAGGTGCGCGGCTCCTCCGCTGGCATTCACATCGGCGATGTGGTGGGCAACGTCACAGGCGATGTGACCGGTGACGTGACCGGCGACGTGACTGGTGATGTTACCGGGAACCTGACCGGCGACGTGGTGGGTAATCTCACGGGCAACGTCACAGGCGATGTGACCGGGAACGCCGATACGGCAACCAGCGCCCATGGGATGACTGCCGCTGCCGCTGCCGATGTACCTGTGACCCTGGCTGAGGGCAAAACCCTGAGCATCAAGGACCACCTGGGTGTTGAGGCAGCGTCTGTGAGTGAAGCGGGCGTGGTAACCGCTGCTGGCTTCACCGGCCCTCTCTCTGGCGATGTCACCGGCAACGCAGATACAGCCACCACTGCGAACAAGATGCAAGCTGTCGAAGCACCGATAAGCGAACCGCCTACCCAGGGAGACATGGTTGGTGCCTTCGGGCCTGCGGCCACTGCAGGCGATGGTGCTTTCCGTAAGCTCAAGAACACCGGTGGGTCAGGTGTCACCTACATCGTCGTCAGCAATGGGGTGGACTGGGGATATGTTCAGGGTGGGCTGACCTACCCGGTTGCTGGTTGACTCTGACATGGACTGTGGATGCAATGGCTGACACGGTCTGGCCCTCATTACAGAGGGCCTTTTTACCGCAGTAGCTCAGTTGTAGAGCAGCCAGCCTAAGCCTGGCAGGACCCTGGTTCAAATCCAGGCTGTGGTACCAGCTTTTTATACCTCAAAAACAAAAAGGATGGAGGTCCAAAGTGATAAATGCAGCGAAACTAAAGGCGGCGGCGCAGGGCTTCAACGCACTGTTCAAGGAGGCGCTGGCTCAGTCGCCTGCCTCCTGGCAGCGCATCGCCATGGAGACCAGGTCAACTGGTGCCTCTGAGAAATACCTGTGGATCGATGATGTCCCTGGGCTGAAGCGGTTCGTGGGTGAACGGGTCGCCAAACAGCTCAGTGCCAACGATCTCATCATCGTCAACGAGACCTGGGAGGACACCATCGCCGTACCCAGGGCGGTGATTGAAGATGACAGCCTGGGCATCGTGCGGCCCAGGATCGTGAGCATGGGCGAGGCAGCCGGTGTGCACTACGATGAGCTCTGCTTCGGGCTGCTCTCTCGTGGTTTCACGAGCCTGGCCTATGACAAGCTCCCGTTCTATGCAGACCGTGGCAGCTACAACAACAGCTCCACTGCACCTCTTACTGGCGAGACCTATGCGCTCGCCAGGAAGAACATCCTCTCCAGGCGCAACGAGGAGGGGAGGCCCTTGGGGCTCAATCCGGATCTGCTGGTCACTGGGCCTGCCCTGGAGGCTACGGGGCGAGAGATCCTCATGGCCGAGCGGGATGCGACTGGAGCCACCAACATCTGGCGAGGCACCGCAGAGCACCTGGTGGTGCCCTGGATTGAGAGCGAGACCGAGTGGCACCTGCTCTGCACCACCAGGGCCTACAAGCCGTTGATCATGCAGATCCGGGTAGCCCCTGAGTTCGAGGCCCACGAGCAGAACTCCGAAAAAGGATTCACCAACCTGCTCTTCCACTATGGGATCTACGCCCGCCACAATGCCGGCTTCGGCCTGCCACAGCTCGCCTATGGCAGCACTGGCATAGGCTAAGCCCATGGCCCGCTACGCCCAGCCTATTGACCTCATCCGGGAGATGGGCATCACAGACATCGCCTTGCTGATGGATGATGCCATCGGTGCTGCCCCTGACCCGGACCTGCTCTCATGCATGCTGGATGAGGAGTGTGCTCTTACCCTGGAGCAGCTTCTCACCAGCAAGCAGCTCGCTACCATAGAGCGGGCGTTGGAAGACGCCTGTGACGAGGTTGACGGTTATCTCTCCAGCAGGTACGCATGCCCTCTGGTGGGCAACATACCTGGCACAGTACGACGCTGGGTACTTGCGTTAGCAAGCTGGAGGTTGTGGAGTCGGAGGGAGGCAGTGACCAGCGCTCATCCTCGCCGTATCGGCTATGAAGACGCTATTGCCCAGCTCAACGGGGTAGTAACAGGGCGGGTACGGCTCGGCATCGAGCCCTCAGCAAAGGCCCCACGCCACTTTTCGGGAGTCCTCTCCTCAGCGGACAGGGTCTTCTCGCAAAAGACCCTCAAAGGCTACTGACCATGAGCGGCTTCAGCATCTCGGTAAACGACCATGCGCTCAAGGCAGCCATCACTGCGCTGCAAAAGAACCTGGCTGACTTCTCGCCCCTGTGGCCTACCTTCGGCGAGATCATCCGCACCTCGGTAGCTGACACCTTTATGGCTGAGGGACGGCCACAGCGGTGGCCTCCCATGTCTGCTGCCGCCAGACGCAGACGTGGAGGTAATGCAAGGCAGCGTGCTGGGGCCAAGCTGCTCCAGCACACGGGCCGGTTGTTGCACTCCATCACTGTGGCTGGAGCGCCTGGCTCCATAACAGAAGGGAGTCCGATGGAGCTGGCTATCGGTACTAACCTTGAATATGCAGCGATCCATAACTTTGGAGGCATAATCGACCAGCCTGCACGCAGTGAGCTAGTAAGGCGCAAGCGTGGCTCCAAGGGGCGGTTCGTGCGTGGCACAGAGCAGGTGACAGGTTCTGGCCGGCAAGGGCGGTTCACCTTTGCCGCTCGCTCAATCACCATGCCAGCTCGACCATTCGCAGTTCTCCAATCAGCAGACCTCGATGAAATGGAGGCTACCATGGGTGAGTGGTTGCTCCGCAATGTGGGGCAGGACACATGAAAAACGCCTGGCGTGACCTAGAGGATAGCATTATCGCAGCCCTGGACGCAGGTATGGCTCCAAACGGCCCCTGGCGCTGCGTAGGGTCATATTCATCGTTGGCTGCTGACATAGTCACCCTGGGCACTAAAGGGCTCGTCCCTGCAGCTCTGGTGAGCATTGAAGCCGCCAACTGGCAGGCGTCTGACATAGGCTATGAGCGCCAGACAGAAAGTGTGCAGGTGGTCGTGGTCATTGTCTGGCGTCACCCTGCGGGCAACGCTGCCACCAGGCGTGGCACTCCTGGTCATGATGGGCTATATGCCCTCATTCACAGGGTGATCGCTGCCCTCAGCGATCTTGAGCATGACGAATGGGCCACCCTCCGACCACGACGCTACGACACCTACCGCCAGGATGCCAGTTACATGCTGGCCTCATTGATCTTTGAGACCAGCCGCCAGGCCAGCCTGGATGAGCTGCATTGCCGAACCTGGGATGACCTTACTGAACTCACCATTGGCATCGGTGATGAATCAGACACGGCAGCTACCCTAGACACAGTTATCGACCTCTCGTCCGACCTGGGCGAGGAAGAGGAGTGACACTCATGGCAAACGTACCACTGAGTACCCGTACCCCGGGGCAATATATTGGCTATGACCTGCAAGGTGCTCGTGCATCTGCTCCCCAGGTGCCCCTTCGTTGTTTGCTCATCGGCTACGGCTCCAGCAGTGGCACTGCTGCAAAAGACACACCGCACCGCCTGACTGTAGATACCCAGGCGGTTAGCTACTTTGGAGCTGGCTCAGAGCTGCACCGCATGGTGCTCGCTGCAATCGGTGTCACCCCGCACATCGAGCTGTGGGGGGCTGCTGTTACCGAGGCCGCAGCCGGAGCGGCAGCTAGCGCCACCCTCACCTTTGCGGTGGGTGATACGCCTGCCGCCGGTACTGTGGTCGTAGAGGTGGGGGCTGATATCATCACGGTGCCCTTTACTGCCACCATGACCGCAGCTGAGATCGCTGCTGCGACCGTGACGGCACTAGCCGCTAAGGCTGCTGTGTGGGTCACGGCTGCAGCCGGAGAAGGGGAGAGCACCCACGTGGTTACCCTGACCTACCGCACCAAAGGCACATCGGGCAATCTGCTGTCTCTGGCTGTGTCTATGCTGGATGGTGGCACTGTAAGTGTGACTGCTTCTGGCGCCACCCTGGCAGATGGCACTGGCGCCATGGAGATCGCCGCCCTGCTTGATGAGATCAAAGGTGAGCGATACGATCTCAAAGGTGCTTGCCTGGGATCAGACCACTGGCAAGTTCATATTTGTCGCACCCTAAGGGAGGTGATGCATGAGCACACAACTCGATCCAGATATGGCAGCCGCATTAAGAGCAATTAGAGCATATGGCTGGAAGCTCGGCAGCCTCATCATCGCCTTGGCCCTGCTCGCAGTGTTCACCATCCCAAGCTACCTCATCGGGGAATCAGAGGCCAAAAGCGAACTCCGGTACTCCTCCAGGACTGAGACTCAGACCATCAAAGAGGACCTGGCCAGAATCCAGGTCAAACTCGACTTACTAAAGGAGTCCCTCAAACGAGTCGAAGATAAGCTTGGCACAACTGGCCCTTAACCCACACCCATATGGTCAGCCCCCCAAAACAAGGACGAGCAATGCACACCCTTAAAGAGAGCCTCTACAAAGGTCGCCTCCTGGCAGCTATCCTTATAATAGTGGCCCTGGTCTTTCTGTTTGTGCGTCAAGAGACAGAGCCCACGGCCTTCATGATGAGTATCGCAGCAATCCTCACCGCATACTCCAAGATCCGAGAGATACGCCACACCAGAAAACAGCCACAAGAACCACCAGAGGACACCCCATGAGCACCATCATCATCATCGTACTGGCTACCCTGCTCCTGGGGCTCGGCGGCGGGTACGTCATCCATTGGCAACAGAGCGCTCGCAAAGAGAGGACCAAGGCGGCACTTGAGGCACGCCAGGTCATCAAACGCATTCAGACAGCTCAAACGTGGACGCAGACCCTCACAGACACTGCACAGGAGGCAAAAACCCATGCGGACACTGCTTCACCTGATACTCTCACTGACGATTACCTTAATACCCTTGACCGGCTCCACAGCAGAGGCTCCACCAGCCACCAATGAGCCACCCCGCATGATCCCCCTCCTTGCCGGCGCTCCAGCCCCTGCAGATGGCTACTGGCTATCTCCATCCACCACCGCAGACACCTACTCACACCTACGCGAACTGGAAGCCTGCCGGACGAGCCTCGACCAGTGCCGCTCAGAATTCATCGCCGCCCCTGTACCTACGGAGCCATGCCCTCCATGCCAGACCAGCACCTGGCTCACCTGGGGACTTATGGGTGGCATGGTTGGTGGGTTGCTACTGGGAGCCTGGATTGTAGGTGGGATTTAAGCAGAGAGAATCACCATGCAACTTACAGAACATTTTAGCTTGCACGAGTTTGAGTGCAAAGATGGCACCCCGGTCCCCCATAACCTCTTGGCCAACGTCCAACGCCTCGCCTCTAACCTGGAGATCCTCCGCATCCACCTGGCCTCCCCCATTACAGTGCTCTCTGGCTACCGCTCCAAGGCCCATAACGCCGCCGAGAGAGGCAAGCCCAAATCCCTCCACCTGCTCGCACTGGCCGCCGATATCCGGGTAGCAGGCTACACCCCTGAGCAGGTGGCTACCACTATCGAACAGCTTATCGTTGCTGGGGAGATGGCCCAGGGTGGGCTAGGACGCTACCACACATTCACACACTATGACTGTAGGGGTAAAAAGGCACGGTGGGACACTAGGCGAGGGTAATCAGCGGCAGGAAGGATCCTGGACGCAGTTGGCGGTATCTCCAGATTGAACACAGATGTCGAAAATTGAGCAAGATGCGCCGCCTTTGTCTAGCCATGTCTCTACTGCCTCACATGAGGAAGAAAGCCCAGTACATACCTGCTGCCCTTCAAGTCTGCGGAATCTACCATGACAAGAGTTTTCCGGGTCACATTGAGTCATATTAACAATATTCCCACATTGCGTCCCCGCAGGCTCCAGAAAGCACCCATCACAGCACTCGGTCACCTCATCGCACTCACACCTTATCCCCACACACTCCCCACGCTGACAGACGCTGGAGTGGTACCCAGGCGCATCAGAGCACTCAAACCCCTCCCTGATAGCCCTCCACGAACAGCCCTCCACCTCATCGCAAGTGGACGCCCTGCACTCAGCCGAAGGACCCTCAACATCGCAAGGACTCCGCCCCACACACTCCCCAAGCTGACACACCCCATCAACCTCACACTCCAGCCCAGTCTCACAAGCCCCAGCGTCAATAGGCATACACCCATCACAGCACTCACTCACCCTATCACAGACACACTCAGGCCCACTATCATCCCCATCCAGAAGCTCAGCATCACCCCCCCCCCACAGCCCCCCATCCCCCCCCCCCCCCCCCCAAAAAC
>CAYZFJ010000057.1:6267-18155 GCA_964477705.1 uncultured Myxococcia bacterium
CCCCATCTGACAGCCCCGTATCCCCCACATCCCCATCCAGAGACCCCACATCCTCACCCTCAGCGTCCATACCCGCAGCATCAACCACCTCATCAACCGCCATCAGCCCCACAGGCCGCCACCCAAAACATCAACAACACTCCAACACATACTCTCATCACACCCTCCATTCACAAGATGCCAATAGCGTATATGAACACAGACCCCTGTGCAAGAACTGGAAAAACAAAAACTGAAGCATTAAAACAAGAAATGAAACGGCGTTTGACTGTGTCAAACAGAGCAAAAACACCAAATACGACAGGTCCACCACGGCAAAAACGACAACCGGCTACAGCTCTGCAGGTTCTTCTGCACGGACGTGAAACGGGCCATGGTGGAAGCGTCTGCCATGAGCACAGAAGAAGCGGTGGAGGCCTTCGGAACGCAGAGCATCATCGAGCAGTTTGACTCTCTGCCCAGGGAGGACTTTGAGCAGGAGTTTTGCACCAGCTTCGTGGATGAGAGCTACAGCTATTTCAGCTATGACTTGATCTTACCAGCCACGGACGATCGGGTACATCTGGCATACGATTATGCGGACATCCCCATGCCCGAGGGGCGCATTGTGGCAGGCTTTGATGTGGGCAGGGTGCGTGACAGATCCGAACTAGCTGTGTTGGAGGAGCGTGATGGCAGGTTCATCTGTCGGCTGCTTCGTAGCTTCGACCAGATGCCCTTCTCGGAACAGGAGGGCGAACTGCGTCGATTCCTGGAGACAGTACCAGTTGCAAGGCTGTCCATTGACCGCAGTGGCATCGGCATGAACCTAGCGGAAAACTTGGCCAGGGATTATCCGCAGGTTGTACCGGAGATTTTTACTAATGAGTCGAAGGAGAGGTGGGCCACCGATTTCAAGATACTGCTCCAGCGCCGGGATGTGGAAAGTGGTCCACTTCAATGTGACTGAGCATCCGACGCTCGAGTGGATCAAACAGCAGATCCGCAATGTGTGCTTTGAGGAGCAGCCCAGGTTTCTGCTCCACGACAATGATGCCAAGTACGGTCAGTTCGGTCGCAGGAAGGAAGTGACAGGAGTCTACGGCAACGCCGAGAAGAAGGTGAGCTGCCGGTCAGCGCTGGATGCCTGGCTGGAATTGGTGATTGGCATCAAGGGACTGCCCACACCATACGGGGCGCCCAATGCGAATGCATTCAGCGAGAGGTTGGTTGGGACTCTCCGCCGAGAATGTCTGGACAAGATTATCATCTTCAGCGAGCGCCACCTGCGTCAGGTTCTGGCTGAATACATCGCCTGGTATAACCGGGGCCGGGTCCATCAAGGGCTGCAGGGCATTCCCACTCCTGACCCAGAGATTGCCAGGCGGCCAGAGCCGGACAAGGGCAAGCTGGTAGCCTTTCCGGTTCTGGGTGGCCTCCACCATGATTACCGGTTGGTGGCGTAGCCTGTCTATTTCGGCGGATGAGTCAGATAATCTGGATGCCAAGTCGAGGGAGTGTTGCGCTTCAAATCAGTGTCGAGCACCTCTGAAAATTCAACTGGTGAGCATCAGGCTTCAGATACCACCTTAAATTTCGAATATTTTTCTTACATGAGCTGAATCACAATCTGGGAGACAACAGACTTAAGGGTAAGCTGGTCAATTTGCCGCCAGATCTAATTTTTGCGGATCACGGTTTTGATTGTCGAACATCCATCACGATTCCTTCAGGTTGTCCTGACAAACAGCACCGCTCTTTGTAGTGCTCAAGATCGATTCGATTTCATGTTTTATGGCTCTCAATTCTTTACAAATGTAATGATTTGCGTTACTCTGGCTTGGAATTGTAAGGGGAGATGAGCATCCCCTGCGTAGAATGGATTAATGCGGAAATGCATGCAGAGCCGTACATTGAAGAGTTGGCCGCTCAAGGGCGATACCACTTTACTACTCAGGAAGCACTCCAGGCACTCGGTGGCACTGATATCGCCGTCAGGGCACAGTTGCGGCGCCTTAAAGAGCACGGCCGCATCGCTAGCCCATTCCGCTCATTTCACGTTATTGTTCCACCTGAATACAGGCGCCTGGGATGTCTGCCTGCCGAGCAGTTCATCGATCAACTCATGGAAATGCTTGGCGAGAGTTATTACGTGGCCCTGCTGTCGGCAGCGGAAAGATATGGAGCTGCACACCAGCGACCACAGTCATTTCATGTCATGGTTCACAGGAACAGGCCGCCGATTGAGTGCGGGCAGGTCCGCGTGGCCTTCATCGCACGCGGCGATATGGAAAAGATGCCTATCAATACATTCAATACGCCACGAGGCGTGCTCAAGTATGCCACTCCGGAGGTGACGGCGTTGGAGCTTGTGGGATACCCGAATCATGCTGGCGGATTGAGCAACATTGCCTCGGTGCTTGCAGAACTGGCTGAGTCGATAGACCCCGACGAGTTGTTGAAGGCTGCCGAGTTGTCGCCAGTGGGGTGGTCTCAACGCTTGGGCTATCTGTTGGAATTCATAGGCGAAGAGAAACTGGCAGACGAACTGGCGCCCTTCGTGGATAAGCGTGCAAGGAGCTTTATGCTATTGAGGCGTAAAGGCAAAACCACTGGAGCAGAACGCAATGCCCGCTGGAAGGTCGTTGTCAATGCAGACGTTGAGGTGGATCTATGATACCGAAGGACTTCATCACAGCATGGAAAGGTCATGCGCCTTGGCGGTTGGACGCTCATGTAGAACAAGACCTTGTCATCAGTCGGGCCATCGCGGAGATATTCAGCGTCAAGGAGATTGCTGAACGTCTGGCATTTCGTGGCGGAACAGCGCTCTATAAGCTGCATCTGCAGCCTGCTGCTCGTTATTCGGAAGACATTGACCTGGTCCAGGTACGTTCAGAGCCCATTGGTGAGGTCTTCGACCTCGTGCGCACGGTCCTGGACCCCTGGCTGGGCACACCCAAACGGATTCTCAAAGAAGGACGGTCGAACCTTCTTTACCGG
Source organism: uncultured Myxococcia bacterium (assembly GCA_964477705.1). GTDB lineage: Bacteria > Myxococcota_A > JAVEVO01 > JAVEVO01 > CAYZFJ01 > CAYZFJ01. The sequence goes on from CAYZFJ010000057.1 coordinate 9,250, forward strand.
TTCGACTCTGAGGACGTTCCGCCCCTGAAGATGCGATTGAAGTTGGAAATAAATTCACGAGAGTATTTTACGGAGATGGGACTGGTCCGCGTACCTTTTCGGGTTGAGAGCCGGTGGTACACAGGTGAGGCCCTGGTGACCACCTATGCTCTTGATGAGTTATTTGCCACCAAGCTCCGTGCCTTGTTCCAGCGGAAGAAAGGGCGAGACCTTTTCGATCTCTGGCTTGCCCTCAAGCAGGAAGCTGTTAATTCCGAGTTGCTTCTCAAGTGTTTCAACCGCTATATGAGCGAGGGAGGGCATGTTGTGACCCGCGCCCAGTTTGAGGCGAATCTCCATGAGAAAGCATCTGATGCCGACTTTCGTCAGGACATGCTGCCTTTGATCCGGTCAGGCATCAAGTGGGATTTCGAAGAAGCCATGGACCTCGTGCAGCAGCAGTTGATTGATTTGTTGCCGGGGGAACATTGGAAAGGCCAGGGTGCTTGAAGGAGCGAACTTGATGTTCTCTCCGTGTATGGCGACCATGAGCCGTGTTCATGATTCTCAAATCCTTTCTTGCCTCCGTCCTCATGCCGCACGTTCCCTGGTGCCGACCTGCTCTATGAGATCCCTCGCTCTGCCAACATCTCGCCGTGTACCAGCGCCAGGTGAAATGGCCACAGTTGTGCGGGGGCGACCGAGCCTTCTGGGTATGGCTCTGCTGCCACTGGCAGTGGTGGCGGTCGGCGCAGGGCAGTCGGGCTAGAGACCGTGTTGCGCTGCAATTTCCTGCGAGGATTTTCAAGTGCTCAGCGGTTTTGGGGGAAGTATCTTACCAGACGTTGTATCTTCTCCGACTCTGAAGGGTTGAAATCCTTTCGCTTCCGAGTATTATCTTTCCATCTATCAACAACATCGAGGGGAAATCCCGTGAGAGTTGCATTCGCTTTAATTGTAGGTCTCGTAATGTCTCTGTCGGTACTGCCTTCCTGTTCGGATGTGCCGATCTTCGTCCCGGCCAATCCTTGTGACCCTGAGTATGCTGGGAATGAAATCTGCCCTTCGGATATCGTCGATTCGGGGATCCATTCCGATTCCGGCCAAGGGAATGATGTCGGCATAGATGCGGGAAACGACGTGGGCACCTTTGATGGAGGCCATGACGCAGGCGAAGGCGATTCGGGTGCAGACTGTGAATGCAATTCCATTTCCACATGCTGCGATGGGTGTCATCCAATTGCTGTGGGTGAGGTCTGCGATGATTACGGGCTTCTCTGTACGGAGCAGCGATGCAGTTCCGCTGGCAGCTGCGAGCTGATTGTGGTTGACGGCTGGTGCCTGGAGGATGATGCCTGCCATAACACCCTGACGGACCCATTCCACTGCGGATCCTGCGGCAATGAGTGCAGACGTGTGGAAGTCTGTTTTGATGGTAGTTGTGTGGATGACTGTCCATCCGGCTATACAGATTGTGATGGTGGATGTTTCGATACGACTGCTGACCTTCTAAATTGTGGGTCATGTGGAAATGGATGCGACACTGGTGAGGAGTGCTTGGACGGGGCTTGTATCATCCCATGTCCGTCGGGGTTATCCGACTGCAGTGGAACGTGTGTGGATCTTTCGAGCAATCCTCTTCACTGTGGCACCTGTGACACTGAGTGCTCCCGGAGCAAGGTGTGCTCCAACGGTGACTGTGTTGATAGCTGCGAGCCAGGCTATCAGGACTGCGAAGGCGCCTGCGTCCTTCTCCACTCCAACCGACTTCATTGCGGCCAATGTGGCAATACCTGCGGGGACCATCAGGTTTGCCTTGATGGAACCTGCTCCATTGTATGTGAAGCAGGGCTGACCGATTGCGGGGGCATATGCGTGCCCCTGATGGTAGACGAGGCCAACTGCGGTGAATGTTCTCATGCCTGTTCCCAGGGAGCTTTGTGTATTGACGGCGAATGCATCACCGCTGTGACAGGTGTTTCTGTGTCACCCACCACCTTGAATATGGGCACTGGGGAAACCGCCAACCTGACTGCTACTGTCCGGCCAGCCACAGCAACCGACCAATCGGTCATATGGAACAGTTCCAGGCCATCCGTGGCGGTAGTGGATGAAAATGGAACAGTCACTGCCATCGGATCGGGCAATGCCGTAATCACTGTCGCCACCGTGGATGGTGGATTCGCTGCCACCTGTGCTGTGACAGTAACCGTGAAGGTGACGAGTGTGACCGTATCTCCCACCAGCCTTTCCCTGACATCCGGGGAGCAATCGAGGCTGACGGCGACCGTATCCCCGGCCAATGCTACCGACAAGACCTTTACATGGTCATCGTCCGTACCAGATGTAGCGACCGTAGACAGCGCCGGGAACGTGACCGCTCAGTCTGTCGGTTCTGCCATTATCCGTGTCACCACATCCGACGGGAACAAGCAGGCTCAATGTGAAGTGATCGTGGGAGCCGTGGCAGTCACGGGCATCACCATTACCCCACCTTCCATCACCCTGCTCAAGGGACAGCAGTTGCTGCTGGATGTGGTGGTTGAACCGGAAGAAGCCACGGACAAGAGGGTGACATGGAATTCCTCTAACTCAGATATTGTGTCTGTTTCATCTCAGGGCGTTATTAGTACGTTAGCCGGGGGGCAGGCTGTAATCACGGCAACAACTGTCAGCGGCAATTTTGCCGCTACCTGCCAGGTTACAGTGCGTGTACCAGTCACCAGTGTGGCAATAGAACCGGCATCACTGGTGATTCCTCCTGGGGGAACTGGTCAATTGACAGCGGTCATCGCTCCTGATGATGCAACCAGCAAGAGTGTTACCTGGTCGTCATCCAACACAGCCATTGCCACAGTCAGTGCTGAGGGACTGGTAAACGGACTGCAGGCAAGCAATGCAACAATCACTGTTTCTACAAATGATGGCCACAGAACAGCGACTGCCTCTGTAAGGGTAGGAATCCCTGTTACCGGTATTACCATAAGCCCAGGCAGCATTGATCTCATGTCTGGGGGCTCGACAACCTTGACCGCCACCATCCTGCCAGCCAACGCCACGGATAAGACCGTGACCTGGACATCATCTGCTCCGGCAGTCGCCACCGTTAATGTAGCGGGTTTGCTCACTGCGGCCAATGCTGGTACAGCGACTATCACTGCCACCACGGCTGATGGGGGGTACACCGCCACTGCATCGGTGAGAGTGGGGATACCGGTTTCTGGGGTAAGCATAAATCCAACATCCATGACAATTGAACAACTTGGAGGCACTGGCCAACTCAATGCTGTAATTGCCCCGGCCAATGCCACCAACAAGGCGGTTACCTGGACATCATCAAACTCGGCGGTGGCCACGGTGAGCACTTCTGGTCTGGTTACTGGGGTGTCCATGGGCACGACCACCATCACTGCCACCACCAGCGACGGAGGGTACGCTGCTCCCGCCACAGTTCAGGTGGGAATCTCAGTCACCGGGGTGACCGTTGCTCCGACATCGCTGTCAATCCTTCCCAGTGGTACAGGTCAATTGACAGCGACAGTGTCACCGGCCAATGCCACTAACAAGGCTGTTACCTGGTCATCCTCGAACTCGGCGATGGCCACGGTGAGCACTTTGGGTCTGGTTACTGGGGTGGCTGTAGGCAATGCTACTATTACGGCCACCACGGTTGATGGCAATCGTACCGCTACCACCTCAGTACGAGTGATCAGTATACCGACTGGATATAAACTGATTTCAGCAGGTACCTTCACCATGGGGAGCCCATCCTCTGAACTGGGGCGTTCAACCAACGAGACTCAGCATCAGGTAACGCTGACCCGCTCCTTTCTGATGAAGACAACGGAGGTGACTCAGGGTGAGTGGAAGTCCCGTATGGGCAACACCAACCCATCATATTTTCCATCGTGTGGGGACAACTGCCCTGTGGAGCAGGTGAGTTGGTACAGCGCCCTGGCATATGCCAATGCGGTGTCGGCAGCGGAGGGACTGTCGGCTTGCTATACCCTGTCCGGCTGTACCGGCTCAGCCAATGCAGGCACATCGACCGGCTGCACAGTGACGGTCACTGGTACAGGTGGTAATCCTTATAACTGCACCGGGTATCGCTTGCCCACGGAAGCGGAGTGGGAGTATGCAGCCCGGGCAGGGACAGACACGGCATTCTATACAGGTGCCCTTACTTATACGGACTGCACACTTGACGCTGCCCTTAATAGTGCGGGTTGGTATTGTGGAAATGCACAAAATACCACTCATGCTGTGGGCGGCAAAGTGGCCAATGTTTGGGGATTGTACGACATGCACGGCAATGTCTGGGAGTGGAACTGGGACTGGTATACGTCAGATATCACAGCATTCACAACCGACCCTACAGGCGCTGGCACGGGCTCGGGCCGCGTTAAGCGGGGCGGCTCCTGGGTCAATTACGCCGGGTACTGCCGGGCTGCGTACCGTAGCAGCTACTACCCCGGCTACCGCATCAACAGCATCGGTCTCCGCCTTGCCAGGTCGATGTGATTACCCTTTGCTCTTTTACCCTCTTACCCTTTGTATTTGGGCACTGGAGCGTAATGGATGGCGGTGCAGGCAAGCGGGCGGGGTGCGACAGCAAACCCCGCAAAGCTGCCGTAAGCGCCAGTAATGGAGAGGAAGTGCTGAGTTTCACTTCTTGGCGGCTCTGAGCCGTCGAGAAGTATCGGTCCAGGGCGAAGCCCTGGTCGCTCCACTTTTGCTGCACGCACATTAACGGTTGGAGACACATTGAAAGTTACTGTTCTGACTCTTCGGTTTCAGCCTGATGTGGGAGGCTTTGCTACGGATAAACTGGATGAGATGGTCGCCAGCGATGAGATTATTTCCGCTGCCGACCATCTGTTTTTTCTCGATGGGCTACCTTACCTGACACTGGTGGTGTGTCACCGGGAACGCCCACAGAACTTTATCCGCAGCACTCAAGCCCGGGAACCAAGCCGCAAAGACTGGCGGACTGGTCTTGATCCGATTGAGGCTTGTCTCTATGACGCCCTGCGCACCTGGCGTGCCGAGGAGGCTAAGAAGGAAGGAGTACCCCACTACCTGATCCTGAACAACCGCCAGATGGCCGAGGTGGCCAGTCAGCAGCCCACAACCCTGACAGCACTGCAAACTATCTCTGGAATCGGCGGATCGAAGGTCGACAAGTTTGGAAGGGACATTGTCCAGCTTGTGGCCACCATGGTGCAATCCAAAGAAGTCCTTGAATCATCGAATGTTGAGGACACTTCTCCCATGGTATCCCATGGAGGTACTGCTGCCATGATGTTGGATGATCGTCAAGCTCCCATATCCACCGAAAAAGAGGCGGTCAAGTCATGAGCGGGCAAGACCTGCCTCTTTTTGTCCACTGGACTGGCGTGCTTGCAGACATCCTCCCACGCACAGAGAAGTTTCCCAAACGAGTCGAAGATAAGCTTGGCACAACTGGCCCTTAACCCACACCCATATGGTCAGCCCCCCAAAACAAGGACGAGCAATGCACACCCTTAAAGAGAGCCTCTACAAAGGTCGCCTCCTGGCAGCTATCCTTATAATAGTGGCCCTGGTCTTTCTGTTTGTGCGTCAAGAGACAGAGCCCACGTCCTTCATGATGAGCATCGCAGCAATCCTTACTGCCTACTCCAAGATCCGGGAAATACGCCGCACCAGGAAACCTACTCAAGAACCCCCACAGGACACCCCATGAGCATCATAATCATCATTGTGCTTGCGGCATTGTTTCTGGGGCTCGGCGGTGGGTATGTCATTCATTGGCAACAGAGCGTGCGCAAAGAGAGGGCCCAGACGGCCCTTGAGACATGCCAGGTCGTCAATCGCACCCAAACAGCTCACACGTGGACGCAGACTCTTACAGACACTGCACAGGAGGCAAAAACCCATGCGGATACTGCTTCACCTGATACTCTCACTGACGATTACCTTGATGCCCTTGACCGGCTCCACAGAAGAGGCTCCACCAGCCACAAATGAGCCGCCTCGCATGATCCCCCTTCTCGCCGGTGCTCCCGCCCCAGCAGATGGCTACTGGCTCTCTCCTGCCACCACATCAAACACCTACTCACACCTGCGGGAGCTGGAAGCCTGCCGGACAACCCTCGACCTGTGTCGCTCAGAGTTCATCGCCGCCCCTGTGCCTATGGAGCCATGCCCCCCATGTCAAACCAGCACCTGGCTCACCTGGGGGCTTATGGGTGGGATGGTTGGTGGGATATTACTGGGAGCCTGGATTACCGGGGGAATTTAGACAGAGAGGATTTTCATGCAACTGACAGAGCATTTCACCTTGGATGAATTCGACTGCAAAGACGGCACCCCAGTCCCCGAGAACCTATTAGCCAACGTCCAACGCCTCGCCGTTAACCTGGAGATCCTCCGCACCCACCTGGCCGCTCCCATTACACTGATATCTGGCTACCGAACCAAGGCTCATAATGCCGCCGAGAGAGGCAAGCCCAAATCACTCCACCTGGTTGCACTGGCAGCCGACATCCGGGTAGCAGGCTATACGCCTGACCATGTGGCTACAACTATTGAGCAGCTTATCAAGTCTGGGAAGATGACGCAGGGAGGGTTAGGGCGCTACCACACATTCACACACTATGATTGCAGGGGTAAAAGGGCACGGTGGGACACGAGGAAGGGGTAATCAGCGGCAGGAAGGATCCTCGACACAGTTAGCGGTATCCATGAACTGAACACAGATATCGATAGTTGAACAAGATGCGCCGCCTTTATCTACCCATGTCTCCACTGCCTCACATGTGGAAGAAAGCCCGGTACATACCTGCTGCCCTTCAAGTCTGCGGAATGTACCAGGACAAGAGTTTTCCGGGTCACATTGAGTCATTTCAACAATATTCCCACAGGGCGTTCCAGCGAGTTGCAGGAAGCACCCATCGCAGCACTCTGTGATTTCATCGCACTCACACCTGGTACCCACACATAGCCCATGCTGGCAGTTGCTTGAATGGTACCCTGCCTCATCAGAGCATTCAAACTCCTCCCTGATTGCCCTCCATGAACACCCCTCAACCTCATCACAGGTCGATTCCCTACACTCAGCCGAAAGACTATCAACTAGACAGGGATTGCTTCCATGGCATGTGCCGTCGGCCTGGCAGACCCCGTCAACCTCACACTCCAGCCCTGTCTCACAGGGCAATCCGGCAGCACCAGCTCTGAGCATGCACCCATCACAGCACTCATTCGCCTCATCACAGATGCACTCTGGACCTGCATCACCACCCATGGAATCTGCCCCATCAACCAGGCCGGTATCCTCGATGCCCGTCGCATCCAGTCCCTCATCGGCTGGCACATACACCTCAGCAGACCCACAGGCAGCCACCAGCAACGTAAGCACCCCAATACACACTTTCATAACAACCTCCATTTACTGTTCCTCGATAGCGTATACAATTACAGGGCACGCTGCAAGACCTGCAAAAAGGATTAATCTGAGTGGCAAATATGGAGAAATGAAACGGCGTTTGATAGAGTCAAACGTTCAGAGTTTGCAAAATACGACAGTTTCACCCCCGCAAAAATGACAGCTAGCAACACCCCCTGATCATGCTGGTCACCGCCCCACGGCTGTCACTGTACTGATGCTTTGGGGTTATTGGTTGTAACCATAAATTTTTCCGGTTTTGTGAATATTTCTATTGCCTATTGGTCAATAGCCTCTTTTAATCTCGAATCAATCACTCATCTTTTTACCTATTTCCATGGCCCGAATCTCCTTGGGGGACGAGCCCGTTCGAAACATTGTGTATTTGCGTTGCAGACAGGGTGAATTCATGGCAATTTGATTTTGCCATGTTGTCTCATCACATTGCATTGAGGAAGGAGAAGACATGAAGGAGCCGAGATACGGAATTACAATTGCCATGTGGACAGTGTTGCTTACAACGCTGCCAGTATTGGCGGCGTACGGAGATTGCACCAAAGATACTGAATGCAAAGGTGACAGAATCTGTGTGGATGGCAGGTGTGCCGATTCAAAGCCCAATGCCGGGGAGGCTGAGAAGACTGGCAAGAAGTATCCAAGGATTTTCAAGCCGATCAAGATGGGTGGAGGGGCGCAGGGTGCAAAAGTAGATACGGCGGCAACTGAAGCAGCAGCAGCGGCAGATCAATCCGCAACCGCTGAGTCCCTTGCAGAGTTTGTTGTGTGGGATGCCTATGCAGTCAACAACACAGTCTATGCCCGCGCCCCCAAAAATCTTGTGAAGGGAGAGTATGTATTTTTTGATGCTGCAGGAGAGCAAGCTCAAGCTAAAGTAGGTATCGGTAAGGTTCGGCCGTTGCCTGAGACAGCCCAAGAACGATTAATCTGTCTGGTGGAACCTGATCCGACAGAAAAAGATATGCTCATGAAGTTCTCATTCACTCAGTCTTCATTAAAAGGCCCTGTCCTTGGTCTCCCTCTCGAAAAATATAAACCTGGTCAGGTGGTCAAGCTGAAATGGCAACTCTCCTGGGCCGGTGATGAACCTCTTCAGAAAGCAAAGGGGGTTGTAAAAACCATAGACCTTCAAAGCAAAAAGGTCTTAAAAACCATACCAATTGCTAAAATTGATCCGGGATTTGTATCACCACATCCTGATTCTTCTGGAGCGGAGCATAACTGGCAAACCCGTGAGCCTGATGAGAAGATGCCCCTGGGGATCTCTGACCAGTCTGGAGCATTGCTATTTCGTTACTCTGACAGCATGAGATTTGAGTCTGGGGCATGTTTCGGCAAGGACTGTTACTCCTGCTCCACCTGACCTTCCAGCACTTGTTGGGGCACAGCATGCATGGGAAGTGGTCAGTTATCAGTGGGAAGTGGTCAGTGGGAAGTGGTCAGTGGGAAGTGGTCAGTGGGAAGTGGTCAGTGGGAAGTG
>CAYZFJ010000058.1:0-18119 GCA_964477705.1 uncultured Myxococcia bacterium
GAGCAGCCCTCAATTGCCCTCCGCAACAACCACCTCTCCCGCCATCACTCCCAACTCCTGTAGGGGCACGGCATGCCGTGCCCTTCGCTAGCGGTGCACCGCACCCGCCCAAACAAGTATCTGAAATTAAACCACCTTAAAAGGACAGGTATGCGGCATGCCGTCTCCTCAAGTTGCAGCAGGAACAAGATAAACATCCAGTGTCTTCAAGGTTCAAGGCTCAAGGCGCAAGTTGAAAGTAGGGAGGGGGTTGTTCACTGCGAAACCTACCACCCCTCCCTTAATGGTGCTCAGATAAGCTCCTGAATTCTGGACAGAAAGTGCGACTGGTGCGAGCATCCTCTCATGATGATTAAACGGATTTTAAGAGCCATACTCTGGTCCACGGTTGCTATTCTCCTGGTGGCTATTCCTGCCATCATGACCGCCGATAAAACTAGAATCAAATACGAGACAATGCAGCAAGACTACCGCCTCCTTGAGGAAGCCAACACACGGCTCAGGCAGGAAGTGGAAGACCTGCAGAGATATGTTGAGTATTTTCGCGACAACAAAGACTTTCAAGAAAAGGTGATCAGGCAGGAGCTGGGCTTTATTGGTCAAAACGAACTGGTTTATCGGATTGTATGGCCTGAAAATGAAGATAGTGCAGGTGCTCTACCGAAGTACCCGGGGGATAGAGCGGCAAGCGGGGTTGGGTTAGATGCGGCAGGTGGGGCAGGTGGGCTGAAGGCTATGGGGTCCGAGTCTGCAGCGCACAAAAACCGAGCTGGCCGAGACCATAGAGGAGTGGATTAATGGTTTTGAGGGGAATCCACTCAAAAGGGTCTAGACACCACTCAAAGGGTCGCAACCGGCGGGGGCGCTTCCAGCAAGTCACCCATGGGATGCTGAAGATGGGAGGAGGCAGCAGGCAGTCTTCAGTTAATGTGAAAGAGAGTTGGACTGGCTGGAAGGCCGCAGGCCCAGCCCTGTTTAGCTTGGGACCTTATGCAGTTGCTCTTATAGTAGCTGTTCTGGTATCTCTCGGTATGTTTCTGCCAAAGGGAACCGGTCCCGTCTCGATCATACAAATCATCTCCCTGGTAACCCTCTGGCTTGCCCTGCTCGGGTATCTCCTTGTCCTCTGTGGCTTTCTGCGCAGTCCTGCAAGGTGCATCAAGTCAGGCATGTACGGTGCCTATTCATTGCTGCCGGTGGGCAATTCTTTCCTCCGTCTGGGATTGCTTGGATTAGCGGCCCTGATCCCTACTCTCCAGCTCACTGGTTTCCCATTTTCATTATTTCAACCCCTGCTGTTTTTATTATTGGCAGTAGTTGCTGCTCTTTGGGGAAAGGGCCGGGAAGGCCGCTTTCTGCTTGGTGCTGGTCTGATTGGCTCGCTCTGTCTCATTGTGGGAGAGATTTGCAATGGTGGCTCTATGGCAGCCAGCTATGGCTCCAGTTCGGCCAATGATTCTACTGGGCTCCACTCCAGTATGGGTGTTGGGACTTATATTGCTTCGTTTGCATTTTTTGCGCTCCTCTCCATGGTCATATTCAGGCTTAGTTCTGTATTCCGTGACAAGGTTTGTACCTGGGTATCATCCTGCGAGGAAGCCCGTAACAGGTTAATGCTTGGGCAGGAGGCAGACGAGCTTGGACTGGTAGTGTCGCCTCACAATAATGGTGGCCATAGATACAGTAATGTATCTGGGGAGTGGGAACTGACTGGTGCTGGTTTCGCCTCAGGACCAGACACTGATACCTATACCCATACTAATAGTAATGATAATGGAGATGCTGGGGCAGGTGTGGCTGTTGCTGCGGTTGTGGCAGGGGAGGTGGTTCAAGTTGGCGGTGGTGGCGGTGGAGACGCAGGTGCTGCGAGAAAGACAGGAGAAGTTACCCATCAGATAGATGGCCTGCATGACCGTGACATGGTCAGAATGAATAAGGCGGTTGGTGCTATCAAGCAATCCATCGAGACGGTACTCGGGCTGCTTCATGATTCTCTGTCCCTTAACACCTGTGCCCTCCTGTGGCTCTCAAGTTCTGGTGACAAGTTTCGAGTCCGGGCTGGCATCTGTAACAGTAATCGCCTTCGACAAGATGCCTTTAATGCCAGGGAGGGGTTGCCCGGCTCGGTCCTTGCGCAGAACGAGCGGGTGATAGTCTCTAAACTGAAATTCGGGTTTAAGGGCCTCAGCTACTACCGGGATGGAGATGAGGTCCGCTCATTCATGGGGCTTCCAGTCAGGCTGCATGACGGAAGGACTGGCGGTGTGCTGGTCCTGGACAAACGGGCCGATGATTCCTTTGATGACAGTACAGCCGAAAAGGCAGAGCGGGTAATTGAGTTCATCCTGAGGGCCATGGAAAATGAGAGAAACCTCATGGTAAGCGAGAAGGGCCGCATTGTGCAGGAGAAATTCCACGGGGCCCTGAAGTCGCTCAATTCCGCACTGGAACCAGAACAGGTCTATGAGGCAGCTCTTAATGCAGTCGGGCAGGTTGTGCCCTATGATTTTGGTGCGCTCACCCTTTATAACCGCTCCAACCAGAAGCATTTTGTGGTGCGTGTTTCTGGACCGGGAGAAGAAGAACTGCGTGGGCTCTCTTTCCGCGACAATGTGGGGCTGGTGTCCCAGGTGACCCGAACTTTACATCACATGCCTGTTGGGCAAATAAGCGGGAATTCTGAAGATACGGTGTTGTTTATACCAGAGGTGCGTCAGAAGGGATTTGCTTCTTTCATGGTGTTGCCCCTGCCCTTCGGTGATCAGGCAATCGGTACTCTCTGTCTGGCAGCCCGAGAAGCTGGTGTTTTTCATGATGAGGTAAGGCAGAGACTGGATGTTGTGGCCAGCGCAGTTGCCATCAGCATAGAGAACGCCCGCAACTATGCCCGTGTAATGGAGATGGCTACCACAGACGGTTTGACCGGGCTCTGTAATCATCGACATTTTCAGAACCTGTTTGATCAGTATCTGGCCCGGGCCAGGCGCAGTAACAAGAAGATGTCGTTTATTCTGGCCGACATCGACTTCTTTAAGAAGGTTAATGATACCTATGGGCACCCGGCCGGTGATGCGGTGTTGAAGAATGTGGCTGCCGTGCTTGCAAAGAGTGTCAGGGAAGTGGATACTGTAGCACGGTATGGAGGCGAGGAGTTCGCTGTCCTTCTTGAAGAGACTGATGTTGAGGGGGCGCTGCGCATTGCAGAGAGGATGCGTCGGATGATCTCTGCCTCTCCGGTAAATGCAGGAGGAGAAGGGACAATCAGGGTTACCCTCTCGCTTGGAGTAGCCCAGTATCCGGATGATGGGGCGGAAAAGGTGGAGCTGATTAAGAATGCGGACGCTGCGCTCTATTGCTCCAAGGAAGAGGGTAGGAACAGGGTCACTCTGGCATCTAAGGTCCGAGCTGCGAGGGGCATTGCGTGAGTCTCATGGGTAGGCAAGGGCGAGTGCCGGGGTAGAGTGACGAAATCCTGGTGTTGTTGAGGCGCTGCACGGAACGGCATCGCATGGCACAGGTGCCGTTGAAAAGATATTTATAGTTCTTATTTAGGAGGGGGCTGACGGATCCCAGCCTTACAGGGCTATCAACCAAGGATTGCTGATTATCTATCTCAGCTATCACCGAAACGGAGACAAAATGGCTAAAGGTTCCAACGGCAATGGGGAAAATACCCTGAAAGAAACCGTCACAACCGGTGATGGAATTGAAATGGTGCACTATTCAGATGTCAGTGCTGCCATTGTTGAGAGGAAAGATCCACCTGAAAAGGTCCGTCCCGGTACACGGAAGAATTTCGTGCTGGATACCAATGTATTATTACATGATCCACAGGCACTCTTTAGATTCGGGGATAACAACGTAATTATCCCCATTTACTGCATAGAGGAGATTGATCGTTTTAAGAAGGATCTCTCCCAACTAGGCCGATCTGCCCGACAGGTTTCTCGAAATCTGGACGCTTTCCGCAAGGTGGGGCACCTCGGCGAAGGTGTACCCCTTGATTCGGGCGGAACCCTCCGAGTTGCATTCACCAAGATGAGAGGGCTCCCCATTGAGTATGGAAACAGCCCGACCCAGGACAACTCTATTCTGGCAGTAGCCCTTGAGGTGCGAGATCATGACCTGAAGGTCCCCACCATCTTCATCACCAAGGATGTGAACCTGCGAATTCGGGCCGATGCCCTCGGGTTGCAGGCGGCAGACTATGAAGCCGGGCGGGTAGAGATTGATGAGCTCTACTCTGGATGGCGTTATCTTGATGTGGAAGAGAGTCAGATTGACACTTTCTATACGGAAGGCAGGCTCTCCCTCGATTTTCTGGACAGCTTGGCCGGGTTCGGTCCCAATGAATACATTGCTCTGAGGACGCCTCTAAATGAGCAGAAGACAGCCATGGGGCGCATTTCCCTGGAAACTCAGGAGCTGATCCCGTTGCGGCGCATCCCCAAGGAGGGGTTGTGGGGGATTAAGGCCAGGAACCGGGAGCAGCATTTCGCCTTCGATATCCTTCTCGACGACTCGGTGAAACTGGTTACCCTTGTTGGCAAGGCCGGTACCGGTAAGACCCTGCTGGCTCTGGCAGCAGGTTTGCAGAAGACCGCTGAGGAGAAGGTGTATCAGCGTTTGCTTGTGTCCAGACCGATTTTCCCGATGGGCAAAGACCTGGGATATCTGCCGGGAGACGTGGACGCCAAGCTCAATCCGTGGATGACTCCCATCTACGACAACCTTGAGCTGCTGCTCGGCCTTACCAAGGGTGATAAGAAGAATGGTCGCTCCTACAGGGAGTTCATCGACATGGGTCTGGTGCAGATTGAACCGCTGACCTACATCAGGGGGCGGTCCATTCCTCAGCAGTATATGATTGTGGACGAGGCTCAGAACCTTACCCCTCACGAGGTGAAGACCATCCTTACCAGGGTAGGTGATAACACCAAGATCATTCTGACGGGCGACCCCTACCAGATTGACAACCCTTACGTGGACTCAAGCTCCAACGGCCTCACTTACGCTGTGCAAAAGTTCCAGAAGGAGCGGATTGCAGGGCACATAACCCTGTCCAAGGGTGAGCGGAGCGGCCTGGCCGAACTGGCAGCAAACCTGCTCTAACCAACCGACCCTACCTCAGCTATCAAACCCCATGAGCCTTGTACCATGAGCCTTCGTGTGCTGCACTGTATGGCCTCACATGAAGACACGAAGTGCTAAGCCGGTTGGCCAATTACTTGTTCGTGTGGATGATCACCTCGATGCGGCGGTTCTTTCGGCGCTGGTCGGGGGTGCTGTTATCTGCCACGTTGGCTTTGTTGCCATAGCCCATGGGGGATATCATGGTGCTGTCAAGGCCAGCTCTAACCATGATGAATTCTTTGACCGCCATGGCCTGGGTGGCGGTCAGTTCCTGGGCGGCATCTGTGCCCATGGTGTTGTCAGTGTGACCTTCCACCGTAATCTTCATGCCCGGATAATCCCGTAACAGATTGGATATGGCTTCAAGTCTGGTTGCACCTTTAGGCTGAATAGCCCGGTTCGTTTTGGTGGAAGTGCCGAACACATCCTCCACGACCAGCACCACACCTCTCGGTTCGTTCAGGACCTGCAGGTTGCTTAGGGCTGTGGCCTTTGCCAACAGACTGTTGGCTGTGTCGGCCTGATTTTGACGTGACTGCTCGGCCTGATGAATAGGAGAGGCCCAATCCATGGCCTGTTGGATTGCGTCCTCAGCCATGTCCAGAGAGGCGGTAGCTGCAGGCAGATTCTCTTCATTCAGGGCGGCATTCGCTTTGTCCATAGAGGAGACTGCCACATTGAACAGCTCCTTGGCATGGGTGGGTGCGCCCTTACTCTCAGCTTCCTTCAGCTTCATCAGCAGGACACCGTACCTGATCTTCTCATCGGCCAATGCTTTCTGTTTGGCCAGCCTGCGCTCGCTCTCCAGTCGTTCGATTTCTCGATTCCGGCGAAGCTCCTCAATCTCCTTGGCCAGACGGATGCTATTCCTCAGATACGCGACCTCATCGGACAGGCTGGCTGCAGTCCTGCGCTGCATGTCTGCCGATAGGCGGGCCTCGGCCAATTGTTGTTTGAGAGCGTCAATCTGTTTCTGGGCCTTGATCCGGTTTACTTCTGCGGTGGCAGTATTGTAGATGATAGTAGCGATTCGGGCTGCCTCTTTCGCCTCTACTGTTTCTCGTTTTTGCCACAACTTATCTGCTAGAAGGTAGTACTCTTCATGCCTTTGCCACAGATGCGGAGCCAGAGTTTTTAGCTCATCATCAACTCTGGCGTTGTTGTAAAGGCGTTGGGCTGTTAGCAGCTCGCCAGGTATGGGTGGCGGAGCACAACCCTGGGGCAGCAGCAGGAGGGCTGTGGTGATGGTGATGAGGGCGATAACAGACGCAAACCCCGATCCCCGTCGCCACTTGATGTGGTTGGGGACAGGGGGGGGTAAGGGGGAAACGTTTACTCTCATACGACCCCCAAGGGGAGTACTGGTTTGAAAATGGTCAAATCGGTCCCAGTCTGGATTAAGGTGCACCATTTCCCCCGTTCGCCATATCAAATGTATTGTTTTGGGCTGAGTCTGTGTTTTTGCCCGTGCCTTTGCTCGTGTCTGCGCCAGTGCCGCCACCAGTGCCTACACCTGCGCCTTTATCTCCATCAGGCGAATTTTCGGGATTAGTACTAGTAGCCAGGTCAGACTGGGAACTATCCGTTGGCACATGGGCAGGACCAGACACAATAGCGCTCCCAGTGGCCATAAGTTCCATTTCCTGTAATTTCAAGGCTTGCTTCTCAGAAGAGAGGCGGATGATGTCAACCTGATGTTTCTTGATGTCGCTGTGCAGGGATTTAAGCCCCCCTTCCATCTGCTCCAAGGCCTTCTGGGCGGTTGCCGAAGCAATTGATGCCTCAATGAACTGCACCTGAAAATCACAGCGTCGGAGGAGGCGGTCCACATCTTCGTACTCGCTTGCCGTCAGACTGGCCTGTGCCTGCAGGAGCCATGATTGGAGCAGGGTAATCTGGTCAGGAACCGATTTTTCCACGTCGTTACGCTTCAACTCCTCGGTCTTGATGAACAGGGCTGTAATACGGGACTGCATCTCGTCCTTAGTGGCGGTCGCCTCTTGGCCATAGGCCAGGGCCTGCCTGATTGAGAGCGCCTGGGGGAGGGGTAGAATACTGCCCGTGTACGGTGACATTGGGAGTGCGAGCAGAAGCACAAGCATAGGCACAAGCACAAGAAGAAACAGAAGGCGCACACAACCACGCATGATTCCAATTTGGATAACTGAGTTGCCAGGTAGGTTTAATCTGACTATTGAGTCTTGATTCATGGAATGGCTTTTCCGACCTTGGTGCCCCCGACGGCTCATGAAGTAGTCAGGTGTTGCCTGACATACGGCTGGCTGCAGCCAGCACCCGGGTTTAAGTCAACTATTCTCTTCAGTATATATATGACTACCATTGACCCATGATGGGGTCAAGATTGACTAGAGTACCAATCGATTTGTCTTGAATATAAAGCCCTATAACAATCCTTTGCACGATTCAAATAGACCTGACCTTATTGCCTTCCGGTATGATTCATATTGTCTTGGGCGCTGGAAACAGAACGCCCCTTCCTGGGTCTGTTTGCTGGCTGAGCACTTGACTGAGGTGGCGGGGGGCACTATGTTGGCTCTTGACAACTTGGTGACAGTGGTCAGTTAATGGGGCAGGTTGTCAACGGGGGGTTGCTATCTGTTCTTCTGCAAGAACTGTAAATGTGACTGGCTCTTGCTCCTGTAAATCAGGAGCATCTTCTCCATGTTCTGCCAATTTTCCATTGAAAGGCAATGGAGACGGCCAAGGCACGAATCGAATCATGCTGATGCGCTGCTTTGCTCGTTCAAATTCATTATTCATGTTCCTCTTCATCTTGTTGCCCGATTCACATGTGCGTACAGAATCAGGCTGGGGGAATGCTCAGAGAAGGGATGCTGATGTATTCTGGTTCCAGATATTTAGGCATAGATTTTGGTGCTGAAAGAATTAAGGTTGCTGAGGTTTTCAAGGGAAAGGACGGTATCATGCCAGGGCGGACCTGGCTAGTTGAACACCACAAAAACCTCAAGAGTGCTGTTGAACAGATCTTAGAGGAGACTGATCTTGCTCATGCGTCAGGGGTCGCATGCACGGGCAGGCTTGCTCCAGTGCTGGCCCTCCCCTCAGTGCCTCCCAAGGCGGTAGTGGCTGAGGGGGTCGCTCTTCTCCATCCTGACCTCACCTCTGTGACCGTGGTTGGCATCGGTTCCAATGGTTTCTGGGTAGTAGATGTGGAGAAGGATGGGATCTGCCGGATGAAGGAGAATTCCCGTTGTTCCCAGGGGACAGGTAATTTTCTCGCCCAACTGGTTGAACGGTTCAACTGTACCCTGGAGGAGGCGGACAGGCTCTGCGAAAATGTTGCTGAGCCTGCCCCGCTGTCAGGGCGGTGTCCGGTAATTCTCAAGACTGACATGACGCACCTGGCCAACAGGGGAGAGCCTCGGGACCGGATTTTAGCCGGCCTTTATGATGCGGTTTGTGACAACGTCCAGAATCTTATTGCGGCCAATGACCGTACTGAGCATCTGCTTCTGGTGGGCGGTGTCTGCAAGGCTCCCAGAATTCGCTCTTACTTTGCCAATCTGGCTCCACGTAAAGGCCTTAAATTTGTGGATAGTCTGTCTCCGGGGCAGGACGATTACCTGGAAGCTTATGGGGCTGCGTCCATAGCAGCTCGTAAGAGCTTCATCATGCCGTCGCTGGCTGGTGGTATTCTGGCCGGGCAAGAGGATATGGTGTTCGAGCGCCTCCCCGGACTGGATAAAGCGCTGTCCCTGGTGACCAGGATGAAGAACACCTCTACTCCGGCACTTGGGAAGAGCAGGGGTAATGCCGGAGTAGCGCTGGGGTTCGATATGGGAAGCACCGGCTCTAAGGCCGTCGCCTTAGATGTGGATAGCGGCCAGGTGGTGTGGGAAGCCTATTTGAATACCCTGGGCAATCCTGTTGGGGCAGCCAAGGAGCTGGTGGGCCGTTTCCTGGATGAGATGGGCGGTGGCGGTGTTGGTGGTATTGGCAAATTTGATATCCGGAACAGGCTGCACCAGCCTGTTCCGGTGCGTGTAATCGGTGTTACCGGCTCAGGTCGGGAGATTGTGGGAACCTTAATGGAGAGTCTCTTCTCTTCATCCAGGGTTTTTGTCTGCAATGAGATCGCAGCCCACGCCAAGGGAGCTGTTCACTTTGACCCCCTGGTGGATACGATTTTTGAGATTGGTGGTCAGGACGCCAAGTATATCAGGCTTGATCATGGTAAGATCTTCGATGCGGCCATGAATGAGGCTTGTAGTGCCGGGACCGGATCGTTTATTGAGGAGCAGGGCAAAAAGTTTGATGGCATTAAGAGTGTGGTGGAGCTGGGCCAGCTTGCCCTGAAGAGCAGCTTCGGTGTGTCTCTGGGGCAGCACTGCTCAGTTTTTATGGCCGAAATCATTGATCAGGCCGTCTCTGCCAACGTGCCATCCGAAGCTATTGTGGCAGGCATTTACGATTCGGTAGTACAGAATTACCTGAACCGGGTGAAGGGGACCCGTTCGGTGGGTGACAGGATCTTTTGCCAGGGCATGCCATTTGCGTCTGATGCCCTTGCTGCTGCCGTAGCCAACCGCACCGGGCGCCCCGTAGTGATCCCGCCTAATCCTGGTACCATCGGCGCTCTGGGTATTGCTCTGCTCGCCATTGACGAGCTGGTGCTGGGTGGGGTGGCTGTGGACAGTCAACCTGAGGCTATCAGTAGCAGCACTGCACCGGTGGAACCTATTGATTTGAAAGTGTTCCTATCTACCGAGGTAGTAAGCAGGGACACTTTTGTGTGCAAGTCAACCAAAGGGTGTGGTGGCTCAGGTAATAACTGCCGAATCCAGCGGCTCACCACCTCGGTGAGTGGCATGCAGAACCGGTTCCTCTGGGGTGGAAGCTGTTCCCTCTATGACGGCGGAGTTAAGAAGGGGCGAAAGGTGCTGCCGCCAGATGCGCCTGATCCATTCCGTGAGAGGGAGGAGCTTGTCTCCACCATCCTTGCCGAGTGCAGTAATCCCGGGCGTCCAGTGGTTTCCACTACCGATGAATTTGCCCTGAAGGAGTCCATTCCTTTCTTCGCCACATTTATCAGCGCCTTGGGATTCGATGTTAATGTACACCGGAATGCCGGTCGAGATGTGCTCAAGCGTGGCATCGAAGAGGCAGTTGTTCCCTATTGTGCCCCAATGCAGCTCTATCATGGTCTGATCTCGGTTATGCTTGAGCAAGAGCCAGAATATCTGCTCCTACCTATGCTCCGTGAGATGCCCCGACATGAGGAGACCAGCTCGGTTACGTGTCCCATGGTTCAGGGGAGTCCCGGGTTGCTCAGAGACAGGTATGGAGACAGGCATTCGTCGGTCAAGCTGTTGAATCCAGTGATCAATATGGGTGCGGAGAACTTCCGATCCCAGACCTTCAGGGAGAGCTGCAGGGAGCTGGCAGCCAGCCTTGGGCGTGAGGATCAGTGGGAGACAGCCTGGAGTAAAGCCCTCCAGGTGCAGGAGACCTTCGACAGCACCCTTCACCAGATCGGCAGGCGCTCACTTGAATACGCCATTGCCAATGGAGTGGCGCCGGTGGTGGTCCTGGGACGCTCCTATACAATCTATAATGATGTGCTCAACTCCCATGTGCCCGCCCTGCTGCGGGAGCAGGGCGCTCTGGCTATCCCTGTTGATACCTGGCCCATGGAAGATATGGACCAAGCTCCCACATTCAAGAAGCTGTATTGGCACCATGGGCAGAAGAATCTGCGCACTGCTCACCAGCTTCGGCGCACCGAAGGTGTCTACAGCATCTTCTGTTCAAATTACTCGTGCGGGCCGGATAGCTTCAACCTGGGCTTCTATTCATACATCATGGAGAACAAGCCCTTTGCTGTGATTGAAACCGATGGCCATTCGGGCGATGCAGGCACCAGGACCAGGATCGAGGCGTTCCTGTATTGTGTACAGACAGACAGGAAGCTGCCGACGGAAGAGCGGGCCACAAGAGAGATAAATGATTTCAGCCAGATAGACAGCTCCGGCAGGGATATCAATCAGGTGCGTGTGCATGATGACACGGTATTGATACCGCTGATGGGGGTGGGTTCTCCAGTGGCGGCGGCTGCGCTTCGGGGCGCCGGGATCAAGGCTGAGGCGCTGCCCCTGCCTACCAGGGATTCGCTGGTGCTGGGGCGGCGGTACACTTCGGGTAAAGAGTGCGTTCCCATGACGATTACCCTGGGAAGTCTGCTACAGAGGCTGGAACAGGAGACGGACACGGAACAGACCTTCACCTTCTTGATGCCTACAGCAAGTGGTCCCTGCAGGTTTGGAGTTTATAATCTCCTGCATAAGATCGTGGTGGAGAAGACGGGGTGGGGTGACCGGGTCAAGTTCTTTTCTCCTGCATCCAGCAATTACCTGGATGGGCTGCCTGCGGATTTTCAGGTGAAGATCTGGATGGGGTTTGTGGCTGCTGATCTTATGTTCCAGGGGCTGCTCCATACCCGTCCTGTGGAGGCTGAGGCTGGGGCTGCCCAGAAGGTTTATGACAGGCATTATGGGCGTCTGCAGGATTTGATGGAGACAGTGCCCCAGGTGAGTATGGCAGTGGCTCTCAGGGAGATTCCCAGGGGTATGTTCGGGATCCGGGGTATCGTCAGGGATGCTGCCCGGGATTTCGCCTCGCTGCTTGTTGTGCCAGCGGACAAGGGTAATGGGAATGGGAAAAGAGATGTAACTGCCAATTACACTTACCCAGCAGAGTCAAAGTCTGATCTCCCAGTGGTGGCCGTAGTTGGTGAGATCTATGCACGGCTCGACCCCTTTGCCAATGATTCCGTAATCAGAAGGTTGGAGAAGGCTGGAGCCAGGGTGCATCTTGCTCCATTTACCGAGTGGCTCGATTATACCTCCTGGCTCCGGAAAAGAAGGGTACTGGATGGGCAGGCTCTGGAGAGTGAATCAACCACCACAGTCAAGTTCAGCATTGCAGTGCAGGAGGAGATTGAGAACAGCCTGTATGACGAGATGGCAGGATTGCTTGGGTGGGGGAAGCGCAGCAGCGTGGAGGAGAGCATCAGGGCAGGCAGTATGTATGTGAACCCCCGGCTCAACGGGGAGGCCATTCTCACTGTTGGGGCCTCGCTCCATGAGTACCTGTCGGGTGCCATTGATGGTGTGGTCAGTGTGGGGCCCCTTGAATGCATGCCCAACAAGATCGCCGAGGCCCACTTTAATAAGATTGATTATGACTGGGGCATGCCTTCTCTTACCATCAGCCTTAATGGCGATCCGCTTGACCCGGGCGTGATTGAAAATTTCATGTTCGAAGTTCGGGAGAGAAAGAGCGCCAGAAAAAGCACAGGGAAGGTCAATCATCCTGCATACAGCCAGAAAAATGCGGCAGGCGGTTTGTCCAGAGGTTTGTTAAATCTGGCGCTGAGGCTTATTCCGCCTCTGCCTGTGCCCCCGTCTGCGTCCATGGTCGCATCCAGATCCGCCTCGTCTCGTGACCGGACCAAGACTCCTGCAGACACCACCACCTCGTGAATGGCGATTGGCAAGGTGCGAGCTGCAAGTGGGTGCTGGGTTAGGGGTGGGTGCGTTTGTTGAGTGTTGGGTGTCCAGGGGTGACATAAGGGCACGGCATGCCTGAGAAGTTATCAGTTGTCAGTTATCAGTTGTCAGTGGGTGTGGGGGGGGGGTGGTGGAATTACCCCTGCCCCTGTAGGGGTTGAGCGGTCTCCAGGGGAGTTCTGTCAGGGTGGGTGTGATTCAGACCATGATCCTCACAGACCTACTTTACCGGTACCTCTTCGCCCTTTTTATGGGTAAGCCTGTCAACCTGATCCAATTCAAGCACATCACCATTCCTGCACTGCTCCCCAATGGGTATCTTCAACATGATGGTTCTACCCCCATACTGGGACATCAACCTGAACTTATCTTTATCTTCAAGGTCGATGTTGAAGAGCTCAAGGGCCTTAAGGAGCACATCATCGCCCAAGGTCTCCCCTTCAATAGTCAGATGGTTTTCCAACCCATTTCTGTTAATTTTCAGAATCATCTTACAATCCCCATGAAAGCCCGATGGCTATCAGATCACTGTTGACATCCAGTCTTAATCCCAAATTTCCTGCCAGACTATAGACGGTGCCAAAACCTCCACCCAGGGTGGGAATGGCAGTGAGCAGGGGGTTGGCTCTATCGTATAAGGCCAGCTCCCATGTTGGGCCGAAGGAAGCGAATACGGTCCATGCCTGGTTGATATAGAAGTTCCACCGGACCATCACCGGCAGTTTGACTGACCAGACCACATCCCAGTCGCTCACACTGGTAGTCCAGTAGTCACCAGGTTTGATGCCGATATTAGCTCCGCCACCAAGCTCAAGAAACAGGGCATCATTGAGCTCTCTGAACAGGCCCTGGTCAACAATAGGTACGCCTACCCTCAATATGCCCCCGAGACCGTAGGGACGTGGGGTGAGGCCTACACCCAGGCTGAAGTCCAGCCCACGGTCGCTCTCCGCTGGTGGTTGATCAATGAGCCATTCGTCTTCATCTTCACCATCGGGTGGGGCTTCTCCTTCATCTGGTGCAGGAGGGGTTTCTGCAGGAGGCTGCTCTGGTTCTTGTGCAGGTTCTTGTGCAGGTTCTTGTTCTCCCTCTCCAGGAGCTGGTTGTTCTTGCGGTTGCTGTTGTTCTTCGTCTGGAGGTGGCTCCTGGGGTTGTGCCCATGCAGCGCTGACAGACACCATGAGAAGAATGAACGCAGCTACAAGTGAGACCCAACGCAATAGGTATGAAAATGATGCAGGCACATCCCTGTTGAAGTTGGCCGCCATAGTTACAGCTCTCCTTTTGAATCTAACGAACACCTGTATCAGAGTGAAGAATGGAGTCAGCAAGAGCCTACTGGAAGCACTGGGAACCAATTAATGATTGGATAGAATAGAATAGGATAAGGGAAGCGAGGGGAGGGGAGGCCAGGGGAGGGGAGGCTAGAATGTTGGGGATAGGACAGGACAGGACAGGTGGCCTAGCGGTGCCCAGTCAATGACTGATTACGGTCAAAAACTGTCGAAACACTCTCAGTCACCTCTCCTTCCGTTAGTGGGTTCAGGTTTTCAGCCCCGAAGCGCTATTCGCGATACCGGGTCTTCAGGAGCAGGGCGGCTGCTTCCCCCACACAAACGGGGCAGTACCCTTTTTGGTACATGGCCTTGATGGTTTCCTCTGCCTGGGCCCGGTAATTGCGGGCCTGTGTGCTTTCATCCGGCATGGGGATGCACTGGGCCGGCGTTTCTCCCGAGCCTGTATTCACTGCAGCACCTTCGCTTGCCTCTTGGCCAACCTGTTCACAAGCAGTGTCGGCATCATCATCGCTCACGGGGACTTGTATGTGCTGCTGCCGGGCCTCAGGGTCCAGAATGAGTAGCATCCCCTTGAGAATCCGCCGGATCTGGGCGATATGCCCGTTGCAGTAAGCCGCCTGGAGACGCCGGAAGTACTCGGGGAAGAGGAGCTGATAGTCCACTGCCTTGTCCGGATTCTCGATGTGGAACGCAGCGATACGGCTGAGCAGATTCTCCCTGAATTTGTGAGACTCCTCTCCTGCATCCAGGGATGCTTCAACCTGCCTCATCAAGCCCTCATCTGGGCCGATCTGCTTTCCGGTAAGGCGGTCACGCTTCTTGTCTCCCCGCAGGTAGCCATTCACATTGTCAACGTACCTGCTGAACAGCTCCAGATACCTGGAATCCTCCACCAACCCGGTACACTCCCTTATGTCTTCTTCGATGGAGTCGATATAGCGCACTCTGATGGAGTCAATATAGTCGGCGGGCTTGTGGTACTGGCCATCGGGTGGGAGATTGAGGAAGTCATAAACGGACTTCTCCTGGACCAGCTCCTCCAGGCCACGGATCATGCCCAGGGGGGTAAGGCAGCCATGCTCAGCTTTCTCGGCACACTCCATGAACATGGTTTTGATCTCTCGGGGAGAAGCGCCGCTACCACCTTCATAAAGGGGATGATTTTCGGTTTCTTTCCTGATTCGGCCAATGGCATTTTTCAGCTCTTTAGCTTCGTCACTGGTCAAATCACCGGGCACATGGCCGGTAGCATACAGCTCCGCTTTTTCGCCGGGCGAAAGCCGTCCAGCAGTGGAGCCGACTCCTGTAGGGTATTTCTCCTGTTCGCACCTGCGCAGTCGCGTCATCACGGCCCAGGCTGCGGCTAACTCCATTGTGTGGGGGGCCACATGCAGGTCGAGCTTGTTCTTTATCTGCTCTTCATAAATCTTGGATTCATCATGGTAGTCAAGCAGGTATGGCACCTTGAGCAACTCGATACGCCCCTTGTAGGTGGCGAAGTCGGGCAACTCTTTGAAGGCAGCCAGGTGCTTTTCGTTAGTGCTGCCCAGGAACAGCACATCCAGGAATGCCATGATGCTGTCCAGGGATACGGTGGCCTTCTCACATGTAGAGAGGATGTATTTGTATGCTTCCACCGGCCGCTTGAGCAGGTCGTTGAATTCCAGGATTCCCCGGTTGGCATCAATCAGATCACCGTATGGCTCAAAGAGGGTGACGTTCTGCAGAGTGGGGGGGAGGGCGGTGAGGCTGCGATTGTAAGTGATCTGCCGAGTCGCTGCATCTACCCTGAGTTGGGGTTCCACAGTGATGGCCCCCTTCCGGTATCGCCTGCTGATGAAGTGACGTTCTACCCGTACATGCTGGAGCACTTTACGGTAGTCTCCGCCGTATGATTTAAGGAGTGCGTCGAAGATCTGCCTGCATTTGTGACACAGGTCGCCCTTGAGGATATAGTCTGCAGGTATAAATGCCCTGTTTCCGCCGTCTTCGCTGCTCCTCTCTTCTTTATTCTTTTCCATCACCTGCTCAATCAGCTTCTGCCTGTCCGGGGCAGGAATCAGGAAGAGCGGATTGTCGGCCAGCTCACACGGGATCTCCGACTCAATGTGCTCCATGTTCAAATATGCAAAGCTGTTGTGCCGGTTATGCCCCACTGTTCTGCTGTTTCCGCCGCTGCTGCCTCTGCTTATATGGGCAGAAACAGTCGCAGAATTATCTCCGACGTTATGACAGTTGCATCCTCCCTGTCGCCCCCCGCCATCTGTTGCGCAGGTGTGGTTGTCAAAGCCGATTCCCTTCTGGGTATGGGACGAGGTGGGGAATACCCATGAGAATTTGTAGAGTATGCCCTCTTCTGTTTTGGAAAATTCCTCTAACCCCCTTAACAGCGATGAGATAAACGTGGATTTCGATGACCCGTTAGGGCCATGCAGAAGAAGCAGTTTATCGATGCGCCCCTGGCGAATGAAGCTGTTCAGGATGCCATGGAACCTCTCCTGCACCTCTTCTTGCCCGATGAGGCGGTCATTGCCGTTATCGTATGGAATGTCAAATATGTGATAGTGCCTGTAAATGCCATGGGGTTTCTCCACTTCAGTCGACCCGAAGTAGTTCATTGCATCCATGGTGTAACGGGCTGCGTTTCGTAAATGGCGTTCAGGTTCTCTGCTGAATCGCTCTATAAATTCGTCAAAGTCCATGACAAAACCGTCGGATTGATATTTTTCGAGCATTCGGTTTTGCAGGTTATTAATCAAGGCATTTCCCATTCATCAAACCTCCAGGGAAGAATTCCTAAATATCCAACAGTGGTTATGCAAGGGAAAACATCAATAATTTCAAATGGTTAGCCCTTATTGAATCCTGTGTTGGGGTATCTGCAACGGGAGTGGAATGGCAAATGTTCCTGTGGTAGTCCGAAACTCAATTATTCAGGCAGGTTGTTCCTTGCTTCCGCTTGGAATCTGTATCAAAACACATTGATATGCTTGAATCAGAATTCACCAACTGGGCCCGTGTTGTTGCGAAGCTACCTGACTTTTATCTTCAGGATGCTTTCGATATTCTGTTCGCAGCGGCCTTCTTATACCTCCTCTATTTTCTGACCGGACGCAGCAGAACAGGGGCATTCCTGGTGGTGGCCATTGTTGCTGCAGGTGCAGCGCTCCTATTCGATCTGTTCGGTCTCCAGCTTAGCTGGTTGTTTGTCTGGTCATTTGTGGCAGCAGGTGCTGTCATTGTGGTTGTTCTCTTCAGGGTGGAGTTCCGTGAATTCCTCTTCCGCCTCTCAAATTTTAGTAACCCTCTCGCTGTGTCAAAGGAGCCACTTGGGTTCCCTCTCAAACATCTGGCCATTGAGTTTTTTAAACTGGCCGACGAGAGGATCGGCGCCATCGTTGTGTTCGAGAGGGCCGAGGACCTCACCTTCCATCTCCAGGCAGGAACAAGGCTGGAGGGCTATCTGACTCCTGAGATCATGGAGGCCATATTCCAGAAGAAATCTCCGGTTCATGATGGGGCTATGGTTGTTCGGGGGGGGCGTATTTATTGGGTAGGTACTTATCTGCCACTTACTCACAGGCCTGATTTGCCCAAGGAGTATGGGTCCAGGCATCGAGCTGCGATCGGACTGACTGAGCGTTCAGATGGGGTAGCGGTAGTGGTGTCTGAAGAGAGGGGGACGGTGTCATTTGTGGCTGGTGGCGAAGCGGTAGGTGTTAACAGTGTGGAGGAGCTGACCGAGATATTGCGTGGGGTAATTACCTCTGGTTGGCATAAACCGGGGTGGGTTACGGTTGGGGATTTGATTCGCCGGATACTGTTTCGCAATGTGGGGGTTAAGCTGGGGTGCCTTTTGCTTGCAAGTTTTTTATGGTTGGTGGTCATGTCACTAACTGGTCGGCAGGTTCTGGATGCTATTCCCGTGTATGGACTCGATCTTGAGCCTGGGATGGCGGTTGCGGAGATGCAGCCCGATATTGTGAGGCTTATTGTGGACGGGCCTCGTCTGGTTGTTTCCAGGGAGAGGCTGGCATGGGCTACGGTGGCCCTCTCTTTGAGGGGGCTGGAGGCGGGGACTTATTGGTTCGATACGGATCAGTATGTGATTGGGCTGCCCAGACATTCCCGGGTGGTG
>CAYZFJ010000059.1:0-17973 GCA_964477705.1 uncultured Myxococcia bacterium
GACCCAAACCGCAACAGATGTAATAGGGCGCTTAAGGGCTTGGTGATATGGAATTGAAGCTTAACCAAACACACATACGGCATGCCGTACCCATAAAGGCTTAACAGGGCTCGGAGGGTACCGGCTGGGGCACCCCCACATCATCAAAAAAGGACAACAACTCACAATCAGCGCACCCACCCCATCTCCAGCACACCCTCACCTTCGCTGCTTCGCATGAGACCAGATCTAACCCGCTGCCCCTACACCCTCTGCTCTTACTTTCAACTTCCCACTTTCCTCTTCGTGTCTTCGTGTGAGGCCAATCGATTCTAATTCTAATGATGTGAAAATTTTTGCTTGCAATCCCGATATTGCCAAGCGAGAATATCGGCCAATGCAAATTCACTTGCACCAAATCATGGACTGATCTCAATGGTGACTGAAGACTTGATGATTTATACCTCAAGGCCAACCCTAGCAGCAAACCGAGATACAGGTTACTCGTCTTTGAGTCGAGCCATTTGTGCCATCATCACTCTTATCTTTACCTTTACCCCCGCTATTTCCAATGGTCAGGCTCCATTACCAGCACCCTCCCAGGAGACTACCAGCGAAGGCTCTTCGACTGACACAACTGGTTTAAACTCCTCAGACGATTCCAACACCATGGACCAGAAAGGAGATCACCATGAGGAGGAGCCGGTCCAGTACCAGAGTCTGGTCGTTGCCCGGCGGTCAGCCCCGGTCGGGACTACTGCCACCACTATTGCTGTTAATGAATCCAGGACCATCGGAGCGGCCTCCATTGCCGACATCCTCCAAGCATCTCCCATGGTGGATGTACAGGTGCACCCCAAGACAGGGGCGACCTTACAGTTGCGTGGGTTTGACGAGAAATCATCACTGATGGAGATAGAAGGGATACCTCTGCGGGGGTTCTACGACGGCCACATGGACATCAGCGCCATCACCGCCCAGGCCATCAGTGCCATCCAGATTGAGCGAGGAATAACCTCTGTCCTTAACGGACCAAACAGCATGGGAGGGGTAATCACCATGCGTATGCCCAACATCTGCGCCGCAGGCCAAAGGGCCAACCTCCTCCTCGAAACCGGCCAGCTCCATGACTACCAGCCCCTGGATTTTGGTGTCTCCACCAATGGGTGCCATCAGTTCTCCAAACTATCTCTCCACCTGGGAGGCTCCTACCGCAAATCGGAAGGCTACCTCTTGTCGGCGGATTACCGCCGAACGGCCGCCAATGCCCAGTTCGAGCAAGGAGACAGCCCCATCAGAGACGGCAGCGACTACCAGAGAGCCTCCATCTCAGCCCTGGCCAGGTACAACCACTCCCAACGGCACCACTCTTCCATGCTACTCTTGGCTAACCTGGCCGAACGTGGCATGCCCCCCTACCAGGCTTCCGGCTATACCAGATACTGGCGCTATGGCCATTACCACAACCTGCTCGCCGGCATCTCCACCGACTATCGCCCTGCTACCCCACCCACAACATGGGGATTCGCCAGACTGAACGCCCACATATTCGCCAACCTGCACCAGGATGAGCTCGATGACTATTCTGACGCCACCTACACCACGCTGACCTCCGATCCCCGCGCATGGTTTGTCCAGTCCGCATACGAGGACTCCGGCGTAGGGGCAGCTATTCAGGCCACATGGGCCCTTAACCGGAACAACCAGTTGCATGCAGGTCTGCGATACACCCTTGATCATCACAGTTCAAGAGAGAAACCTCCGGTAGATCGGGGATTGGGCCTGGACTGGGAGCCTTGGTCAATCAACACGTCACATACAGCCACTCTGGGACTGGAAGATATTCAAGCTATCGGTCCGTGGCGTTTCGGGGCCGGTGCGGCAGTCTCAACCATGGGGATTTTGCAGAACCAGATTCAGGAATCCAGCATGCCCGTCAGCAACAGGTTGCTGACGGACGTGGAGGGAAGAGTCTTTGCCGACAGATCTCTGACACCCGGTGTTCAATTCCTGGTAGCAGGAGGCCGCAAGGTGCGGTTTCCAACTCTCAAAGAGCTGTTTACCAATCACAAGGGGGGTAACATTAATCTGCGCGCCGAGCAGGCTCTGATGGTGGAGACCGGCTTTAATACCAACCATTGCTCCTCTTCCCAGGGTCTACTTGACAACATGTGCCTAAAGACCACATCCCGCCTGTTTGCAAGCCAAGTCCAGGATCTGATCCTGTCATATCGGGACTCCTACGCCAATGTTGAGGAGGCACTCATTGCCGGCGGTGAATTAGACACGAGCCTGATCCTGTCACCTCGCATCACCGCCAAGATTGGCTACCGTTACCTGTTCACCCGTAACGAGACCACAGGCAAGAGTCTGGACTTCAGAACCCCACATCGGCTCGCCCTGGGGCTAGAGTTCAAACCAATCTCCCCTTTGACAGCGTCCGTGGAGATGCTCTTCAACTCGGCCCAGAGGGGTTATTTCTACAATACAGCGCTCAACAACTGGCAAGAGGACATAGTGGACAGCCACTACCTGCTCAACTGCAGGCTTCAGTACCATCTGCAGGTCGGCTCAAGCCTGGGCACAAATATCTACCTCAGCGCCCTTAACCTGCTGGATGAGGATTACGCAACTGGCAGCATGAACCCACAGCCCGGGCGCCAGATTATGATGGGCGTGGGGCTGGCTTTATAACAAAACAATCAGAATCACTTGGGGCGGGCTTTATAGATATGACATGGTTAACTTTAAGTCTATGTAAAAAGAAAAGAGTACCAATGAAAATCAGAACAACGAATCACAAATCCTTGGCCGAAACATTCCTGTTTCCATTGCTCCTCATTGCCGGACTGCTGTTGGTAACCGGTTGCACAGAGACCGAAAGTGACACCAACGACAATGAAAATAACGAAAACGCCTTATGTATGGACGGTGCTCAGGCTGACTGTGAATATGACATCCTCACATTCTCCATCGCAGGTGGCGACCCGATTGAAGTATCAATCAACGGGCTGCCCGTGGTAGCTGTGAAGGGAGCCGAAAAGCTGGATGCGGAGAACGTTGACATTGTGGACCGTCGTGGTGTCAAATTCTCTGATATTCTGACAAAAGCTGAGATCGGCACAGATATGAACGCCTTACCAGTCAACTGTATTGCCAGAGATGGCTGGGATCCTCTGAGAATCAGGCTGGATGGAGATCTGTCCAAGCTACCCACCCTCAGCTTCCTCAGAGAGTTCGGTTATGTCTATGTAGGTAGTGCCGGTGACAAAGATCCCATGTACCCCAACATGGATGCCAAGACCTTAATGGTGGACTTCAACCTCACCTCCAACGATCAAGTGCCTGAAGCTCTGGGCGGCAAAATCGCCTCTATCGGTTTCTACCGCTGGAAAATGGTAGAAAAAATCTCCGATTCGGTGAAAGGGCTTTTTGAGTTGGATCCCACTTTGTAAGATGATACGGAGTCTGAAGAAGAGTAAGCCGCCAAATATGGTGTAAGTTAAGGGCAACCTAGGCCTGCAAGCACTATTAACACGGGAAATTTTCCGAACAGATGGGTACTGAAAGAAGAACACAAAGTCCACTGGTCATCCTGGTTACGGGCAGTGTGGGCGTTGGTAAAACCACCCTGCTCATGGAAGCTGCCAATAAGCTTAAGAAGGCCAGGTGGAGAGTTGGCGGGTTCTGTGCCATTCAGACAGGGACCCGGTATTCAGGCACTTCTGCAGCACCAGGTTACTGCCTGAAAACCCTCGATGATGGCAAAGTACACCCCTGGGCTGAGCGACAGCAAGAGCCCGACAGAATACCCCCCTTCCTGTTTTGTGAAGACACCCTTACTACAGTATCCAGTCGAGTGATAGGGCAGTTAGCTCCACAAAATTCTAAATGGGGCCAGAGCTCACCCCCGCCCCAGACATCAAGTTCCAGCGTTGTCGGCTCTGTACCCCTTGACATGGACGTGCTCTTCATTGACGAAATCGGGATGCTTGAGGTTAATGGGTGTGGCTTCGCCCCCCTCCTGCAGACCGCCCTGGAGAGCCAGTTGCCCGCCCTGGTGCTCTCTATGCGCAAAGACACCATGGAGAGCGCCATTCAGAGCTTCTCCATTCCCGCCAATCACCTGATTCTAGACCTGGACAACCTGAACTACAAGTTCGCCCTGCGCCTCTTACTAGGACGGATAAAGACCATAGACTCAGAGAAGGTGGGAGCATACGCTGCAGCAAGCGGCCTGATGGAGATTGGGCTGGGGGCCACCCTCCACGCATACCGTGTTCCCATGAAGGGCACGATTCTCTGCTACCTGCAAGGCATGCTGCTGATAACCTTCGGGAAGACGATGCGAGGCAGGAACATCATCTCCATCGCCTTCATCAGCGCCATGCTGAAAGCATTCTCACCAGTAGGAGCCAGGTTGCGCCCCATGCTCTTCATCTTCCTGCAAGGGCTCTTCTTCGCCCTCCCGGGGAGACTGTTCGGCTGGAACCTGATCACTGTGCTCACCGGTTCCATCATCATGGCTTGGGCCAATCTGGGCTTCTCCATCTTTACAGACTATATAGTCTTCGGCAGATCAATCTTTGATGCCTACATCAAAGGAATAACTGTAGTTCTGGAACCTCTGTCAATCAGTACGCCCTCTCTGCTTCAGCTCCTCTGGATATTGCTCATACTCAAGGCTATCCTGGCAGTAGTATTAGCCACAGTGGCATGGAAGGTTGACCTCTCCCCCTGGGCGGCTAAGTTCAAACAAAAGGCTAAATCTCGGAAAAAGCGGACGAGTGTAGCCCCAAAGAAAGCAGATACCGATGCAGCAACCTCCCCGGCATCCTCTGCTTCAGCTTTCGAGCCCAAACCTGTGATAACCTTTCTCAAAAGCGCTGGAAGTGCGCTCAGGGATATGGCCCGCCCCAGATTGGCCCTGTCCATAGTGCTGCCTGCCTTGTTAATCTTATTTCTAACAGATCTAAACCGGTTAGACTATTCGATCGTGGTGTTGCGTGGTGTCTGCATCACCTGGCTGGGGTTAATCCTGGCTCGACGCTTCAACCCTGCTCCAATCATGAGGTGGCTCCACAAGGGCGGCAACGAGTCACTGGCACAGAGCCTGCAAGTGGCTCTGGCTACAGCTAATATCAGACCAGCCAGCACAGACCTGGAACCACCAGACTCCCAGCTTCATGATTGCCAGCGCTCAGGCCATGAGCCTTCTAAGGGAGAATCATCCGAGGCCTCCCACAAAGCAGATATGAATGGGAGCTGCCAATGAAAAGAATTCAGGGGTTGAGAGATACAACAACAAAACTAACATGCAGCGACTACCGCCCTAATTGAGCCATGTGGCATGCGGTTAGCAAGCACTCAACATCAGCCTAAATAAATATTTATTTTTGATGTTTGGTAATATATCATCCTCAATTCTGATTTATTAATTGTAACCGTTACATCAAAAACTAGGTATTCATTCAAAATTACACTAGTACATGAATATTCCGGAGATAGTCATGGATGCACATATTTGGCAAGATATTGTGCAACAGGTATTGCCAGATTCGACTGTAACAGACTTGTGGGTATTCCGTTACTGGCTGGTGGCCCACTGCAATCATTACAGCATGGTCAGCATTCCTCCAGATAATGGTGGAATCGTCAACCCAGGACACGAGACAAGCCTGCGCTCCCTGGTAGGCAAGCGAGTTGCAGATATTCTCCCAAACCTTCTCTCCTCATCCAGCCCAGTAGAGAGAGCGGCCGGCACCGCATGCCTCAATGCCTCCATCCCCGTGCAACAGCCCCTGCACAATGGCAACTCTTTTAGCTTTTTTGCTAAAAGAGTTTACAGCATGCCCACTGTCTGCATTGGGCACTTTAACGAAGCAGAAGAGTGGCGTGCTCGTGGGGGTAAGATCAATATTGTGGAGCTGCAACCTGGCCTAGGCGATGTGCACTGGCTAGACGCAGATGCATGCATGAAGGATGCCGAGTTGGTGTTCATTACCGGGCTGACTTTAGTAAATGGCACATTCGAAGAGGTAATCAGGAGGACTCCCAATGCAAGGTTGAGGGTCCTTTTGGGCCCTTCAGTCCCCTGTTCTACCACACTTTTTCACCATGGGGTCAATGTGGTGGGAAGCACCATTATTGAAAAACCAGAGGCGGTGCTATCTTATCTCCAGTATGGTGGCACCAGCATCAACGCTCTGCTTCCATCTGGTTCCGTGCGCCAGGTGAACCTTGTATCAGATCCCCTTCTTTTGAGGGATTGCTGAGATTAGAAGAGGCTGCAGCCAAACCGGGCATAATTTAGAAATCTCCTGCAGAAGGCCTGACCTGAACATACCTGTCTGCCGTCTCCCATACGGTAACCGATGCCAGAGGCATAGACTCCATCTCCTTGAGCAGATGAATGGCCAGAGCTTCCACTGTTCCCCGCCCAAAACACTGATCCAGATTCTTGCCTTCTAATGGGCTCAGCTTGGAATCCACCAACTGCTCCAACTGGTGAAAATCAAGCTCAGCAACCTTTCCATTATGAATACTGCCTTCAAAACCAAACTCGATTCTAAGATTATGTTCGTGGGGATGTTTACCATGGGAGCAACGAACGGTGCGTACTAAACCCAAAATTGCCATCAGTTATCCTCTTGTGTTCATCCAGTGATTAGCCCTTCATGCCAGAGAAGTTGTAAGGTACAAGCTAAAAGTTAAGAGTGGACTGAGCATGGTTCAAGGTGCTTAGCGTACCGTCTGGGTCACCACCACACAATCCAAAACAGAACCACACCCCCCAGTCGGCGTACCTACCCAATACCCAGCACTCCCCTACCTTCGCAGCTTAGCGTGAGGCCATCATCACGTTTTATATCCGGTAGGCGTAATCTACCACAATCCTGGATAGTTCTTCTTAATTCCTTTGTGCCTTCGTATCTTTGCATGAGGTTCAAAAGGAAGTTCCCACGCCCACACAAAGCTATGAAAAGGTACCACAGGCAGGACAACAAACTACTGCTACAAGCTGACCTTCACCCCGCCGAAGAAGCCAGGCCATTCTTTGATGCTGAAGCCACCAGCTTTGTATTCCCGGGTAGTCCATGGGGGATCTATGATGGTTCCGCCCTCGTCGTAGAACATGAAGTTGTATGTGGCACCACCAAACAATGATATGGCACCTGCTAAATCAACCTCAAGCCAGAGACGTGCCTGAGCAAGCTGCTTGTGCTGATCTTCCACACTGAAGGCTTTGAACAGTTGGCTACTCATTATGTCAAGGTTGGCATACACCGGCCCAAACAGGGCTAACCTGCCACCTAAACCTGCTCCGGTTGTCCAGATCCATGGCTCCTTGGGGGCATCAAGACCAACATTGATGATCGTGTAGAAGTTGCGACCGCCACTGCGGAACATCATGGAGGTAAGCAGGCTCTCACTGGCGTAAAAGCCAAAATCCATTATCCCGTCATCAATAATGTTCACCAGCCCGATGGGAAAATCTGAAGAGTCAGCCACATTCACCAATCCAAACTGAACGCCGTTAACATGACCTGCCACATTCACCAATCCCGCCGCCTGAAGACCATCAACCCTGTTTGCCTTGTTAAATATGCCAGCCACCTGCAAACCACTAATCTCACTGGCACTATTAAATACTCCTGCTCCTTGTATTCCTGCGACTGACCCACCGGTGATATTAGCAACCCCGGCCACCTGTACCCCAGCCCCTCGACCAGATAAATGGTTAAATACACCTGCACCTTGAATACCGTCGAAGTTACCATTAACCAGGTTAAAGACTCCACCAACCTGGATTCCACCCGAGTCATCACCAGCCCTATTCCAGACACCCGCACTCTGAATGCCTCTGATGCCTCCATCCACCTGATTGAATACACCACCTGCCTGCAAACCGTACACGCTCCCGCCGACCTTGTTAAACACGCCAGACGCCTGCACACCAGCCATCTGTACATCGGTCAAGCTGAAAACGCTGGCCACATCCAGACCATGAACATATGCGGTTCTGCCTCCAAGAACAGAGAGCTGCACAAAGACCCGGACCAAATCGAGCTCACGCCCCACCCCGCTAGCGAATCCGGGCAGAATAGAGATGCGGAAAGGGGAGGTAGCGACCTCGTCCAGTCCAGGTTTGTTTGATTCTTTGCTCACACCACCGCCCTGTCCCTCCGCTGCCTCACCCCCATCTGCAAGCATAAGGCTTCCACTGCCGCTACCACCCTCCAACCCCTTCATCGCCACCGAAGTCTGTTTGGTTGCAAGCTCCAGATCACCTTCTGTCAATAACACGGGTTTAGTTGTACCCAGTTGTACTATTGCTTCATAAAGCCCCCCTCCCCGCCTGACCGCAACCAGATAACGCCCCGGCCCCAGACCAATCTGCACCGGCTCGCCCACTCCCTTGTTCAGCTCCACAACCAGACGTGATGAATCAGCATCTCTCACATAAAATCGCCCATCCAGCCCGCCATCAAGGACAAGCACCGCCGAAGATTCACGGAGGTCTGTCAGAACCACATCACCGCTTCCAGCCAACCTGAAGTCATAATTGGGGTGCTGGGCGCCACCCAGTGTGCGTTCAGTCCCCGCCAGTGTCTCATTGAATGCGAACTGATAGGCCTCATTGAGGGTGACCTTGCCATCGCCGCTCGTATCGGCAGCCCCTCTCAACCCGGAGACCAGATAATGGGTAAAAAAGGACCCTCCCAGGTGATCCGCCTCCTGGGCAACTTCACTGGCAGAGCTGGAGGTGAGAAAAGCATGCCCCTCCACCGCTGATGCAGCGTCAAGCAGGAAAGGAGCTGTACGTACACCCCCCTTCTCCCGAGTCAAGGCTCCGGAAGCACAGGAATCCAGGATGGCGATCCGCACATCAGCCGGCATCTCCTTGATTGCGTTGCGCAGGTCACGGTAAGAGAATCGTTCCCCTTCAACGAGCAGGCCTTCGCCATCAGAATGGCCTGAATAATAAAAAATCAGCTCAATTCTGGGCTGTTCGCTTGCCGCTGTACGCAAAACCGAAAGCTCTCGATGTATGGAGGCCAGCCCTTTACGAAACATGGCAGCATCAGGCTGGGAGAGAACCATGATATCCTCCTTGGCCACTCCCCCTAGTTCAGCGAGCACCCGTGCCATAGTCTCAGCATCATCTGCTGCATACTGAAGACGACCCCGCCCCATTCCTCCGTTGTTAGAAGCCACAATAAGAGCAAAGCGCCTCAAACTGCCAGCATATTCCAGACTCTGCCCCCCAACGTGAAAACCGTCACCACGGGCAACAGAAGCGGCAAAAACATCCCCGCTAACAACAATCGAACCCAAAGCCATGAGCCCCAGAATGATCCCCAGCAGTCCCCCCAACCCTCCATGCGTAGCAATCCGATTTGCCGGATAACCCCTCCGGAAAGCATTGGAGAACAGTGCTCCGATGCAGGGCAATGAATACGGGGTAAAATCTGAATGAGATAATGAATGGGAATGTGGTCTATTCATCGCCTGCCCTTCTTCACAACAAATGAGTAAGATTTGAAATCTTCGGGAAGCTGGAGTCTTGGCTCCTCATCATTTTGATGGGAGAACACCTCTATCACAGCCTTACGCACTTCTTCCATAGCGAAATTACTTGAAGAGGTCACAAAGTAGAACCTCTCAAAACGAGGAGCGTCATCGAGCTGATAGGAGTGATTGAGCAGTATCTCTCCACCCGTCTGGAGCCTCCCGGCCCGCAAGGGCGAGTTATCGGGGAAGTGAACCGTATAAGCTCCCCTGCCGTCAATGGAAACTATGGCACCATAGGTGGCTCCTGCAGCCCAATACCCCACCTGGATCACATCTCCTGAAAAAACTGTTTCTCCCTTGTTCAGCTCTTCAGCCACATGGCTGACCTTGCGATAAACATGCAGAGATGGCTTCAGACCCTTGATTCTGATTCCCGGCTCAGCCCCGGCACCAGCTCCACCCATAGTGCCCACACCCGACCGTCCCCCGCCCCCCTCAAGGCTGGCCACCTCCGCCCCAGCCCCAGCCCCAGCCAAGCCGCGCCCCCTATACCAATCACCCCCCCCCACTCCTGTCAAAAACACACCAGCTAGAACCCCCACCACAAGCACCACCAAGGCGATAACTGCCATCACTGGCCTCACCCCCAGCTCCCCCAGCCATGACAAATTTTTTCTCGCCAAAACTCTGGCAGCTCTGCTGACTCGTCCTTTCCCATGCTCTCCTTCTGCAACCTCTCTCTCCCGCAGAGCTGCGTATTGTTTCATGATTCCGGGGACAACCACCGATGGGGGATACTGGGCCAAAATCTCCCTATTGGACTGGACCAAATCTCCAATCAGCCACTTCTGCTCTGGTTCACGGACTCCAACAAAACAATCCTCAACCTGGTCTCCTTCTCCTTCCCCTCTCCCTTCTCCTTCTCCTTCCCCTCTCCCTTCTCCATAGGCCCCCTGTCCCTCAACGCCCATGAGCTCCGGTCCCCTGCCGCCAGGCCCCTTGTACCACTCGGGTACCTCATCGAGTGCAATTCTCTCTAGAATCCATTGGGACTGTGTTCTCCCCTTGGAGATAGCACCATCCCCACTCTCATTTCTCATCATCCAGCCCTTTCATCAGTGCCTCGCCCCTCCTTCGTAGACGGTCCAATCGTCTGCGCACACCGGATAGAGAGAGACCAGTCTCACCGGCCACTTCCTCCAGGGTCATCCCATCCACATAGTGGAGAACCGCCACAAGCCCCAAAGTCTGAGCGTCATCACCCCAAATCCGGTTGAGCAGGTTTCTGACCAGAGATTTCTTCTCAGGATCATCATCCAATACTCCCGTTTCTCGGAGCAGCGCCATGGTATCCACGCCTGCTGCGCCATAGGCCCCTCCGCTATCGCCATCACCACCGCCTGCAGATCCGATACGCCCCAAATCAAACAAACCACTCAGCTCAACCGCTCCAGGCCCGCAGCCCCCTCTGCTGCCACGGTCTGCAGGCCTGCGCTGCCATGTGCGCAATTTATTGAGACACACATTGGTGGCAATCCTGAAAAGGAGCGAAGAGGAGGCACACATGTCGAGAGTACCCTGATACCGGAGCAACTGAACGAATACGTCTTGCATGGCATCAGCAGCCTCATCCTCACCGCACAGCAACTGTCTGCAGCGTCTGAGAACCATGGGCCCATACCTCAAATAGCAAGCTTCCACATCTACTTGTGCATGTTCGGGAAATGGCAATGTCTCCCTATTCCTTTCCAGGATCCTTACTCTGCATGCCTGCGCTGCATCCCATTATTTTCGGTCATTCTGGAGCATCAGAAACACAGGCCTACCTCATGGCAGGTCAGACCAACCGGGGCGGTTTGTCTTACCGCACCATGATAGAACACCGGAACCTAAGCAAAGTGTTACTCTTCATTGAACATGATTATTAATTGAGGCTCAAACCGTGGGCTCAATGTTATTTCGGTCTGGTTCACCTGCCTATACATTATTAGATAGGAGCGGGAACAGTTCATCATTCCTCGAAGGCCACCATCAATGACAGCCACTCAGAGGAAGAAGGCAACCTGAAACAGACCGCAATCAACATATAAGCTTGCCCCAGAAAAAGCCCCCCCTTACATAAATTCGCAATTTTGAATCCAGGCAATTGTATATAGGATGACCTTCAGGTAAAAATGAGCCAACTCTCCGGATGAGCCGTAAACAAAAAGAATAATCAGGAGCGAGGAATGCCATCCTTCAAGACGATCATTGAGCCTTTCCGTATCAAGACAGTGGAACCAATCCGGCACACTACTAGGGAGCAACGCACAGCCGCCCTGCAGGCAGCCGGTTACAATCTCTTCAAGCTCAAGGCGGAAGATGTACTCATCGACCTGCTCACCGACTCCGGCACCGGAGCCATGTCATCCGCCCAGTGGGCAGGAATGATGCTAGGCGATGAATCCTATGCGGGTTCCCGCTCCTTTTACAAGTTCGAAAAGACAGTGCGCGACATCACCGGATTCGCCCATGTACTCCCAACCCACCAGGGCCGGGCAGCCGAGCGCATCCTCTTTGGGGCAGCCCTAAAGCCAGGCCAGATCATTCCAAACAACAGCCACTTCGACACCACCAGAGCCAACATAGAGAATGTGGGTGCAACCGCCATCGACATCCCCATTCCAGAGGGACGGATTCCTGAGCTAATCCACCCCTTCAAAGGAAACATGGACCTGGCCGCCCTCCGTCGCATCCTTGACGACAACCCGGGGCGGGTCCCCATGGTCTTTATCACCGTGACCAACAACTCGGGTGGTGGCCAGCCGGTCAGCATGGCCAACATCAGGGAAGCATCACGAATCTGTACCGAATATGGAGTGCCCCTGTTCCTGGACTGTTGCCGGTTTGCGGAGAATTCATGGTTTATTAAGACTCGAGAGGAGGGGTACGCCGACAGAAGCCCGCTCCAGATTGCCCAGGAGATGTTCAGCTATGCCCAAGGGGCCACCATGAGCGCAAAAAAAGACGGCATGTCCAATATCGGGGGCTTCATCGGCCTGCGAGATGATGAACTGGCAGAAGCATGCAAAAACCTGCTCATCCTGTCCGAAGGCTTCCCTACCTACGGAGGGCTGGCTGGTTACGATCTGGAGGCGCTGGCGGTGGGCCTCTATGAAGCCCTTGATGAGGATTATCTGCGGTATCGGATCCGCTCTATCGCCTATCTGGGTGAAAGGCTGACCGCCATGGGCGTCCCTATCATCCAGCCAACTGGCGGGCACGCAGTGTATATTGACGCCAAGTCGATGCTGCCCCACATCCCCCAGTCCGAATACCCTGCATGGGCTCTGTCCCTGGCACTCTACCTTGAAGGAGGAGTACGGAGCGTGGAGATTGGCTCAGTCATGTTCGGGGCTCAACCCGATGGGTCAGAGAAGCCTGCAGCCATGGAGCTGGTGCGGCTGGCCTTCCCCCGGCGGATGTACACCCAGAGCCACGTGGACTACCTGGCCGAGGTTCTGGAGTATGTGAATAACAATAAGGGTCAGATCAGAGGTGTAAAAATAGTAAAGGCTCCCAAATTACTACGCCACTTCAGTGCAGACCTGGCCCCTGCACATGAAACATTGCTGTTGCCGGACTAATAATTATTTCAATGGCTTTATTGGTCATTATGGTTCTCCATAGTTCAAAACTAAACCTTCTCGAATAAGGATGAACTACTATACTTGGTGTTAGTCAATCTCTCAGGGTGGTTGAAGAAGT
This sequence comes from uncultured Myxococcia bacterium, assembly GCA_964477705.1. GTDB lineage: Bacteria > Myxococcota_A > JAVEVO01 > JAVEVO01 > CAYZFJ01 > CAYZFJ01. The sequence goes on from CAYZFJ010000059.1 coordinate 13,243, forward strand.
GTGGGGGGATGGATCTCTCTTGGTGGAGATCCGCATTGACGAAAAAGGCAAGACAATCTGAACTCAAAAAAGAAGACGCTGGAAAAAGTGATGGCTTTCGACCAGTACGAACCATGCGTTGAACTAGTGGTGAACAGGATTTTCAGTGTGTTCCAGCAAGGCTGGAAACCAATAGTATATGCCACCATCTTCCCCGATTTTCAACTCAGCAATACCCATCATCACCATCCTGTCCATGGCAGTCATGGCATCATCCATACTGATCTCCAGGGCCATCACCACCTCAGGTACGGTGAGATGGTACTTCTTCTGCACTGCCAATTGCATGATGGCCCTCTGGGTCCACTCCAGCATCTCAAGGCGGTACTGCTTCTCTCGTGCCCTGTTCCCATAAACCATCAGCACAGCCGCCACCAGGGATACACCGCCCACAGCCAGCAACTGAAACAGGAACGTTGGAGTGGACTGGAGCCAGATGAACATTTTGTCAGTGGTGCCAGACGCTGCTCCAGAAAATGCCGAAGTCATGACCATACCGGCAAAGAAGACACCAATTATAATGACAGGCACAAAGAGCAACCCTGAGATTGCTTTGCGCAAGATTCGATGGGGCTTCTTCGGTTTAGGGGGCAGCCTCTTCCGTCCCAGGCTGGCCACTGTCCTGGAGATCCCTTCTGACAATGAGGTAGTAACTACACCCACCAGCCCCTCTACAGCATCCCCCAGCACATCACCAAAGGCGTTGATTCGCCCTTCCAGATTACCGCCAGAGCCAGCACCCGACTTATCAGCAAATCCTGAACTTGCCGCTCCTGACTTTGGAGCTGCTGCACCATCGGTTTCACCAGTTGAGGTCTCATCTCTGCGAGGCTGGCTGAACGGCGATGCATCCCCGTCATCCTCAGTCCCGTCCACTATCTCACCATCCACTACCAGCTCATCTTCGCCATCAGGTAGGGTGTTCTTCTCTTCGTTAACCTGGTTGGTCATGGCAACTCCACATCGTTCCACACCATGAAGCAGAAAATTAACAGTCCACCCCCTGTTCCAATTCCAGAGGTCATGAGATCCTGTGGTAAGTGGTGGTAAATGCGTCCCTCTCCACCACAAGGGCAACTCCGCTGTGAGGTCCATCGGGGCAGAACCCACCATGGGCGGCAGTCACCAGAACCGGCCTGCCCGGAAGGAGTGCCAATGTCCTGCGGCTCCCATCCTCATCTTCAAGGAGCAGAAAAATATTTCCCTTGAGCAGGATAAAAAATTCCGGGCAGGTATGGGTCTCCAGCTCCACCACATCAAGGGCGCTCGTGCTTGCGGGCGAAAACAGCCCCACCCGCCAGTGCCCTGCATCTCCACACAACACCTCCCATTCGGGTATCTCTATCCCCTCACCACCAGCCAGAGCCTTCCCCTGCAAGAGTTCATTGAAAATCACCTCGGGAAAAGAGGGTGGAGTCACGGTAACCTTTCTCATTATGAAATCCCCTAGCGTTGCAGCTCACATAAAAAAACATCACACACAGGACAGACCGCAGTTGCCACATTGTTACTGAACTCATCGCTCTAAAATCGAAATCAGAATACTTGCTCAGAGACTTTTCCATCAGGAGATAACCTGATCATACGGTCACATTTGAGGGATTTCCCCAAAGCAACAGGCGAATCATCAGCATGCGACAAAGGGGCATTCTGGCTGAGAGCAGACTGATCAACAAGCCTGAACCCACTGGGTGCACGCCATCCCCAGTGAGAAATAACTGATTTGCCCCACCCAGACGCCTGATCCGGCCTCATCTGAAAAACCGAATACCCAAGTTGAACATCAGTGTCAAACCTATACACACATAGATTGTCCACTGGTTCCGGCCCCAGTGTGGCAGCCATCCGCTCCCCTACTGCTTCTGCCGCCAGTCCTGCCGCTCTCATCTCGGTAAACTTGTGATAATTTATGCAAAGGGAACCTATCACAAACATCACCACCGCAGCCATCCAGACCGGGCCCCACAGCTTAGCCCTCCCCCGACGTAAAACAGAGGAGGATACAGGAGTCGAAATTGCGGGTGACGATGCGCCCCATAGGCGTTGTCTCCCATGAGCCTGTTCCCCATCCGCTGAAAAGCCAGCTCCTCCTGCAGCAGCAAAACTCATCTGATTTTTACCAATTATTAGTCCAACCAGTAAGGCAAGGACTGCAATTAATGGGTGGGAATACATCTCGCTCACTGAGCCCATGGGTACATGAGGAGCAGCAAGCACAGCGAGGATGGCAGCCACACATACAATCGGCAAAAACAGAGTAGGTTCCAGAGCCCAGGCCCTTCTCCAAGCCTTGCCCCAACTTTCCCACTCTCCCTCCCTCTTGCGTCGTCCAGCACTTGCCCCCCTGATCATGCGAAACAGAGCCCACCCCAACAGAAAAAAGAGGGGAACAGCGGGTAGCAAGGTTACCACAGCCCGCCAATAATCAGGCTCCCTGCCAAACAGTGCCACCGTGTCAACAGGCAGAGCGGCCACACCCAGCAACATCAAGCCATGGACAAACCATTTCACCACATCCCAATGTACCGCATAACGATTACCCGCCTCACTGCCAAGCCCGAATACTCCGCTTAGGCTGAATCTGAGAACGAAATAGACGAGAATTGCTCCCACCCCAACCCGGAAAAGACCTCCGAAGATCTTAAATGATCCGAACCGAGGATGAGACCTGAAAGGTGCTGTCCTGCTGAACAGCCAGAACAAGGGAGCCACCACAAACCAGGATATCCCCGACTCCTTGAATAACACTGCTCCCCAGCAAGGGATCACCCAAAGCCATCTGTGCTTACCACGGTTTCCACCAGTCCCCCTGTCACCCCCCTCCCCTGCTCTCAGGACCAGATACAGGGCGTACAAGCCACAAGCAGTAGACCAAGTCTGAACCATGGAATCGAGTGACCATACTGCAGCCATCCCGCCCGGCATCACCAGCAACAGGAGAGCTGCCATGATAGCGGGATTCCAGCTACCTGCCGCCATCGGGCTCTCCTGATCAGCAGCGAGTGTGTCCTGAGCTGTTGACGGCCCACCAACAGCACAATGAGTGAGGCAGCCATTGAGCAGCTTCCCCACCAGCAGAAACACCAGCCACCCAGACAACAGGTGCCCGAAGACTGCGGCCAAATGAGGCAACAAAGGATAAAGGACAGGGAAGTTTCCTAAAATCGGGCCACGCATGAGCTGTTCAAAGGGACGCCAAAAGAGCCCGGGCAACAGATTGCTCCATTCCCAGTCAGGGATAGGCACCGAAGTGGTCCAGTCATCGGCTCCAGGCAAAATCAGAAAGGCAGGAACAGATATTGTCAATCCCAACAGCACCAATATTATGACCATGCTGGGTGCAAAGACTCCTCGGTCATATGATGCGTAACGGGGCTTGAAACGTATGGGGTAAGACATGCAACAAACCTTAATGGCGCTTGGCAAATCTCATACTATACAGATTGACATAATGGGGAACTGTAACCTAGGATACTGGTTAGTCTCCTCATAAGCAAAATACCCTTTCAAGACAGAAAAATGGGAAAAATATATAACGGAATCGCCGAAACCATTGGCAACACCCCGCTGGTGCGACCCACAAAGATTACTGCTGGGATTGACGCCCAAATCCTGCTCAAATTGGAATCCTTCAATCCCTTCTCCAGCTCCAAGGATCGGGTGGGGTTAGCCTTGCTCCAGGCCGCAGAGAGGGACAATCTGGTCAAGCCGGACACTGTTTTTGTTGAGCCCACCAGCGGAAATACTGGTATCGCGCTTGCGGCAACATGTGCGGCCAAGGGGTACAAGCTGATCCTCACCATGCCAGATTTGGTAAGCAGCAGTCGACAGCTCTTGCTCACCACCATGGGAGCGGAGGTAATCCTCACCACCGGCACATTGGGCATGCCAGGAGCCATACGAAAGGCCCGGCAACTGGTGGCCGACAACCCCAGCTACCTGCTCCTTAACCAGTTCGAAAACCCTGCAGGAGCAGAAATCCATCGTTTGACCACCGGACCGGAAATCTGGCGCGACACAGAAGGCAAGGTGGACATAGTCGTCGCCGGAGTCGGTTCAGGAGGCACTATCACTGGTGTTGCCGAAGCCCTTAAGAGCCGCAACCCTCATATTCAGGCGGTTGCGGTTGAGCCGGCCACTTCACCTGTCCTGTCCGGCGGCAAACCCGGCCTTAATGCTATTCTCGGCCTTGGAGCCGGCTTTGTACCACCAATCCTGAAGACTACCCTTCTTGACGAAGTTATCCGAGTCTCCGAACACGATGCGGCCCTATTCACCATGCGCCTGACACGAGAAGAAGGCATCATGGTTGGCATCTCTTCCGGCGCTGCTCTGTGGGCAGCCATGCAAATTGGCGACCGGCGAGAAAACGCTGGCAAGACAATCGTGGCTATCATGCCCGACTGCGGAGAACGATACCTGGATAGCTGGTTTTTAACCAAACGATAACCATGGCCATGGCCTCACACGAAGACAAGAAGGCACGAAGGTAGAGGAGTGCTGGGTGCGGGTAGGTAGGTGGCTAGACGCTGAAAAATAGGGCACGGTATGCCGCGTACATATTCTTTAAGGCAGTTTAATTTAACAAATTGTTTGGGCTAGTTGGGTGCACCGCTAACGATGACCACGGCATGCCAAATCCGTGTTCTTTTAAGGTAGTTTGAGTTCAGCAAATTGCTTGGGCGGGCTGGG
>CAYZFJ010000060.1:0-17758 GCA_964477705.1 uncultured Myxococcia bacterium
CGGCATGCCGTACGCACACAGGTGTTGGAAGGGGGGATTAGCCGTTGAACCGGGTGTGGTAGGGGAATGGTGGAATGGTCTCAACCAGCCTCTTCTCGATACTAGACAGATTGTAGAGGGCGAAGGCGGTCTTGTCGATGACGGCGTCTGCCGCCTCACATTTACGGATGTGGGCGGCTATGGCGTCAGCCGTCTTGGTGACCGTGGGCTGGAGGTAGGCCACGGTTGCTTCCTGTAGTGTGGTCGCCTGACGGGCCAGTAGCCTGAGGGTCTTGTCGTCAGTAAGCAGGGTGTGGGGAATGGGGAATCGTCCCAGGTATGGCCGGTCAAGGTGGCAGGTGAGTTTACTCCCGGCAAAGATCCAGTTTCTGAAAATATAAGTCCCAAGCCTGGAGTTGAGTATGGCCAGCAAGGCCAGCATCAATAAGGTTCTTTTTGGGCTGTGGAGCTTCGAGGCGGTAGCGGGCGCCAGCACCAGGTTTGTTACTGTGTCCAGATTGTAAAATCCATTGGCTTGATAGGCGCCATTACAGCGCACCAGAGAGGAGACAATATTGGGGAAGACCAGTTTTTCTTCTGCCATTCTTTGGCACCACAGGGGCAACTGGCTTTGGGGACGGGGTGATTGGGCTTCATTATACCAGGCTCCCGTTCCCGCTCGGTACCTGCCCACATCGCACCCCCTCAGAACCCTGATCCATTGGGGGGCTGAAAAAGTGGGGGATTGGGTGCTATGCGTAGTGGCCGACTCTTCTGCTGGGCCCAGTAAACTGAATCCGGGATCATTGACTGAATAACTGAAGCCTCGGAATATATCAGCTATCTCAACAAGGGGCCGGTAGGCAGAGGGGTCGGCCAGTCGAGCCTGGAACAGCATGGAGTCGGCAGACTGGCTGAATGGGACCGGGTGGCTGCCAAAGGCTACTTGTTGGGGCATGGTGACCGATTGGGCGGCATCAGGTTCATGGTATGAGTCTTCACGTTTGTTGTCTTCGGGTTGCGGTGCTGATTTGCACCCGGACGTCGGTCTGTTGTCGTTGTTGATGTTGATGTTGATGTCTGGAGCGGTATCCAGACTCCAGTGGCTGACGATGGTGACAGAATCAGCGCTGGGGGTACGCTTCTCCAGTATCAGGGCAATCTGTTCATAGCCCACCTTTCGGGTGGCAATTCCCAAATCGATGATCTCCTCAACGTGGCAAATGGCTGAGACGGCTCTGCGCAGGGGCGCATAACCGTCTACCCTCGCCAGTGACCTGGGTAGCACCAGTCCAATTCGCCCACCTGAAGCTGCGAGCTGGATTGCCCGGAGCACGAAGGCGACAAAGGTGTTGGTCCTCATGGAGTTTGCAAGGACATCGGCTTCGAGGGGCCCGATGAGCGAGGTGATCTCTCGCCAGAAATGGCTTGAGACCCACTTTGGTGGCAAGGGTGACAGCGCTGCGGCGGCAGTACAGGCGGGAGGGGCGGCATTTGGGAACCTGGTACTTGCTGTCTGTGACAAGGTCTGAGTGCTGGTCGGAAACTTGCCATAGGGTGGGTTGCCCACTATCAGGTGGAAACCAGACGTGCTCCCATTGGGGGACTCGCTGTTCTGCTCCCCGTGGGCGTGGTCGGTCATGGTCTGGGCAAATTCCTCATTCCAGTGGAAAGGGTTGCCCGTTGAGCCAGGTTCTCCCAAAATCACCCCCATCGCCTTTTGGACAGCTCGGGATGGACGACGTGATGGGGTGGATCCTAGCAGGTAAGGTATGCCATGGAGACTATTCCCCTGTTTGATGGTGAAGGTAAACCTGGTGGGCCTGGCTGTGAGGGTGGCCCTATGATGTGCCTGGGAGATGGGCGGTGTTTGGGGAGTGGTCGTCTGCGAGGGGGAAAAGTCTGGTTTTTCTGGCGGGCTGCCGCTCCCAATGGCAAATTGAAGAGCAGCGTGGGCTGCTCCATGGGCCAGGGGGGTGAGGTCCACCCCGTTCAAGGCTGCTGTGACTGGTGTGGTGGCGTTGGCAGGAAACCCCGCCTCAAAGACCATGATGGAGGCGATGAGGAAGAGACCGCTGCCTACAGAGGGATCCAGAATCTGGATGGGGGTGTTCCCGTCACCATTGAGCAGAGTTTTTTTGTAATCGGGGTTATCAATCAGTGGCCTAAAGGTTTTCAAGGCTACCATTAGGGCAACAGGGAGAGGCGTATAGAATGCTCCTGATTGCTTCCTGGCATCCGGATCAAGCAGGTGCTCTGCTATTCCGGCAAGGAGCAGGGCACAGGCAAGCCCTTCAGTCGTACCTGGCGCCTCAGGGTATTGGCTAACGTCGGGGCTGAGGCTGTGGCTGTGGCCTAGGCTGGGCAGATGGATTACGCTTCTCAAGCTTTGGTGCTCAATTGCGGCAAGATCTTCTGCTGCGTGGAGCAGGTAAGTACACAGGTTCTCATCAAGCCGGGCCAATGCCTCAACCATGATTTTCAAGCGGTCGGGGGGGACTCCTCCGGATGAGATGTAACTGAATATGGCGGAAAGCTGTTGTGACCAGGGACCTGCCAGCCTGGCCAGGTGGGTATGCCAGTGACCGCTCCCAGTGCTCTGGTGCCACCGGGAAAAGCCTGATTCATCCCCTGCTTGTGGATGAATGTGCGAGCATCTCTTCTTCATGAGAAAACCTACCATGAGTAAGGCTGTGGCTGATGCTTCCTCTTCCGCTGCTCCAGCATCCAGGAAGGCCTGCTTTATTGTCCAGGCGTTGCCTGCGATGATTGCGGTAGTGGAGTTAAGTCTGGCTAAGGTCATTGGGGTTAGGCTTTGCTCATCTATTAAGGATTCTTGCCAGTGCCGGTGGGGCAAGGCGGCTCAAATTGAAACGGCTATATCGACCAGGTATTTCTTGTCAAGGACGAATTATAAAAGAGTGGTTCAACTGCCACCTCTGTGTGAACGTCAGCTTCGCTTTTTTTTATGGTCTTGTAGTTCAGGTTGGGCTGTTGTGTATAAGCAGTATTTGATTGAATGTGGTGTAGAAAGCGATACGTAGTAATATTTTGTGTTAGGATGGCCGCCTGTATTTTTCTAGAGGCTTAAAGAGGTTGATAAGCAGTGTCCTGGCTTTCCTTTTCCTTTAGGCACTATGCGAGCCGAGCCGGTTACTCGGGTGGCCATCATTGCCTGACACAACACATGAGGGCGGTTAAAAATTACCGCAATGGGAATGCTTTGGAGAGAGGGTGTGAGCACAAGCATGGGCGCAAGTGTGGGCACGTACAGGGCTATGCGTACGCGTATGGTACTATACACAGGCATTTAGCTCTAGTGGTGCTCTCTTCTCTGATGATTTTTGCCACAGTCCTGGGGAGCTCCAATCGGGCAATGGCTGTTCCCACATGGTTGCCCGAAAAGCCAATCATGTCTCTCTCTGCTACTCCAACCGTTTTTCTTAAGGTGATGGCTTTCACCAGTCTCAACTGGAGGCCTGCGGATCTGGATTGCTCCGTTCATGACATGAATCAGATGGCTGCTTCTATGCCTGCCCTGGAATTATGGCCTTATCTGGTTGAGGTGCGAGAAGAGGCGGTTGCGGCTGGAGACCCGGACCCCATTGTATCATTATTGGTGATCTGTTCTTCACTGACCCCTATGTACGCTTTCTTGTGGACGAGGGGCTTGAAGATCTCATTGTGGAGTATCTAAAGAAGGCCAGGGTGGAAGCAATTGTGCTCGGATATCAGGACCTTGCGGGGCCACGCCGCTATCTGGAGGCATTGATCAAGAGCGCAGAAAAGGCTGGGGTGCCAGTTCTGGCTGCTAATATGATTGTAGATGGGAAGGGTATTGCTAGTGGAGATGGTGTGGTTAAAGCGGGGGAGGTAGGGGGTGGGGGTGGGGGAGGTGAAGGGGGTGCCTTGGCAGGCGGGGTAGGCAGAGATGTAGGTGTCAGTGCTGGGGGGGCTGGTGCTGGAGCTGGGAACGGGGAGGTGGCTGGAGCCTCGATCCTCAGCAAAATCAAACCATATACCATCATGCAGCGTGGTGGAATGAAGATTGGGCTGGTAGGCTTCTTCCCTTCAACTATGAGAAAGTCGATTGACCCTCCTAATCTGGAGGGTGTTAAGTTTGCCAAGCTTGAAAAAGCGGTCGCCGATAGCATCCAAGCCGCCCGACAAGATGGCGCTCAGCTGATTTTTGTTGCAGGCCAGGAAGATGATGACCGGGGGGGCCTTGGTCGTCTGGTGCAACTGGGCAGCTCTCTCAGAGGGAAGTCCGAGCTGCTGATCTCGTCCAGTGTACGTGGCGATGACCTGGGAGCAACGGTGCGCAGTCTGGTAATCGAGGATGGGCCGCCAGTGCTTGGTGTTCCCAAGTCTTCTCGGGGATTGGCCCGGGCTGATCTGGAGATCGCCACTGGTGAGTCTGGCCCCCATCTGGTGTGGCATCGCACTCGCATCGTGGGGAATTGCGATGGAGATGAGTGTCCCAAACCGGATTTTTCACTGATGTGGCCAAATTCATTGCGCTATTATTGTGAAAAGTGGGGTGCTTCCTTAGGTGTCAAACCCTCCCAGCCCATTGGGCAAGAGGAGTTCATCCGCTATGTGCTTAACCTGCTCCGGTTTCGCAGCCGCACGGAGGTGGCCTTCATCAATCAGTCAGCATTCGGCCCTGAGGAGCTGTTCCCTGTGGATGAGCCCCTGACCCTTGATTATATCTACAGGGCTATACCTTACGATAGCAGGTTGGTGTGGACCAGGGTCACCGGTCAGTGGCTCAATGATGTGGTGCGTAAACACAGCAGCGGTGGTAGCGACGCCTCTCCCAAGAGACGCAGACTGATCTTTGAAGGGGTGGAGCTGGTCGACGATAAGGTGCTGGTAAACAAGCGGCCTCTGGAGAATGACCTCTCATACACAGTGGCAACTATCGAGTATATTGCCGCTGGTGGTAGCGGACTGATTTCACCGGATGGACTCAATTTTCAAGCGGTAAGCGGGTTCGCTGACAATCTCCGTGACCTCCTGTTGCGCAGGCCCTCAGATGGGCATGCTCTCACATTTGACAAGGAGCGTGATTTTCCTGATTTGTCACGGGAATTTCGAGTGCGTTCCGATTTTTCGCTGGGCGGTGGGGTAAACAGTGTCTCTATTTTTGATTGCCCGGCCGATTCCTGCTACGGGAAACCACAGCTTACCAGGGATCAGTTCTTTGGCTTTAACGGCAATCTGCGCTACAGCGTAATGGCTGACTCCCGTGATCACAGCCTTAGGGGGACTATTGAAGCCAGGTATGCTGCTAACAAGCCCCAGAGCCTGGGTGAGTTTTCCCGTATAGATGACCTCGCTGCTACTGAGTTTATTTACCGTTGGGCGCATTTGCGCAACACCGCATCTGCAGGCAGCTTTTATGTTCCTCTGCCATCCCTTGCTCAGCGGCTTGAGACCGAGTTCAATCCTGATGATCCAGCCAAGCGTCACCTGGAATCTACCACATCCGCTGGTATGCGATTCGATCTGACCAAGCGGCTCGAATTCTCAACTTCATTTGCTGCCCGTAAGGAGTTGCTCAGGGATGATGATTTCTCACTTGGTATTGAAGTGGGTTACAATCTTCCCCGCATACAGATCGTGGAACTGATGGATACCCCCTTCCATCTGGAGTCCAAGTTGACCTATTTCCATGCCCTCGCTGGTGTGGAACAGAAGATGCTAAGCTGGGATAATCGTGTCTCTTTCGCCCTTAAAGGCCCTATTTATTTCAATGTTGGTATCCAGTTGTTCGGCTTCTCAGAAGATGATGGGCCTTTCGCAACATCTTTGGACAGCATGGCCGGTATTCGATTTGACTGGACATCCAGCAAGCAATCTTTCTGATTTATTGTCTGTAGTTGTCAGTGGGAATGAAAAAGGTTCAAGGGGCAAGGGGCAAGGGACAAGGGGCAAGGGACAAGGGGCAAGGGACAAGGGGCAAGTAGAAAGTTGAAAGTATAAAGAGGAAAGTGGGGTGAGCATGGTTCAGGGTTCAAAGGGGACCGGCCATCAAGCCCTCAAGCGCCCTATCACGTCTGTTGCGATTTGGGTTTGGTGCTACACCTCCTACCACCCAATACCTTTCTCCCAACGCCTGTAGGGGCACGGCATGCCGTGCCCTCAAATTGTGCTGGGAACAAGAGCAATACTCCGTGCCGTCAATGGGCATTCTGCAGGAGGCCCTAGGCAGCCAGCAGCTCTCCTTTCAGACTTCTCTGTTTCCACTCGTAACTGACAACTAAGTCCTGTTCCCTTATCTGGTGCTGCTGTCGTCTCTATCCAATGGTGGCGGTCAGGTCGCTGATGGTGCTCTCAAGGCGCTTGAGAACCTCGGCCTTGCCAAGGATGGGGATGATCTCAAACATGCCGGGGCTGGCGGTGCTCCCGGTGAGGGCTACCCTCATGGGTTGGGCAACCAGGCCCAGCTTGATACCCATCTCTGCAGCAAGAGCATTGAGGGGTTCTTCAATGGCTGTACCTTCCCACGGTTCGGGAAGCTGACTGTAACTCTCATATAGTTTCTGGAGGATTTCCACTGCGTGGGCATCGGCGAGTACCTTTGCAGCCTTCTCGTTGGTCTGGGGCTTGTGGAAATAGAACATGGATGCGTCGGCCATCTCCACCAGGGTCTTACTGCGCTTCTTCAAGGAATCCACGATCATGGTCAGCCGAGGGTCTTCACTTGCCACCACTATGCCCCGCTCAGCCAGGAAGGGGACCAGGTGGGTGGCAAGCACGCCAGAATCTTCGGCCTGAATATGCTGGGCATTGACCCACTCCATCTTTTCCGGGTTGAAAGTACCGGAAGCCTTGCCCACACCTTCAATGGTGAAGAACTTGACCAGCTCATCCATGCTGAAGAGTTCCTGATCCCCGTGGCTCCATCCCAGGCGTGCCAGGTAGTTGACCACCCCCATGGGCAGGTATCCCAGTTGTTGATAGGCCTGGATGCTGGTAGACCCAATCCTCTTGCTCAGCCCCTTGATGAGGGGAAGGTGGGCAAATTGAGGGATGGGCAGGTCTAGGGCCTTGTAGATGTTTATCTGCCGTGGAGTATTGGTCAGGTGGTCCTCACCCCTGATTACATGGGTTATGTTCATGCTTGAATCATCAACGACCACCGCAAAGTTGTAGGTGGGGATTCCATCGGCTTTGATAAGGACCAGATCATCCATCTCGTCGTTGTTGGTGATAACCTGGCCGCGCACCATGTCGTCCAGGACTGTTACGCCTTCGTCAGGTGAGCGGAACCGCCATACAAATGGTCCTTCTGGGTCTTTGTCGTATTTACCAAGGCAGTGGCGGTTGTAGCGGGGTTTCTTCCCGGTTCGCATAGCCTCCTCACGCATCTCGGTCAACTGGTCGGGAGTACAGGTGCAGCGGTATGCCAGCCCTTTCTCTTCAAGCTTCTTCAGGGCTGAGTAATAGAGATCCAGACGCTGTGTCTGGTAAAAGGGACCCTCGTCCCAGTCCATGCCCATCCAGGTCATGGCATTGAGGATCACGTCAATGCTCTCCTGTGTTGAACGCTGACGGTCTGTGTCTTCTATACGCAGAACAAAAACCCCATTGTTATGACGGGCAAAGAGCCAGTTGAAAAGAGCTGTCCTGGCACCACCAAGGTGCAAAAATCCTGTTGGTGATGGTGCAAACCTGACCCGAACCTTTTGGTCTGTCATCCTTAAATTCCTCCAGCAAGGCCAATGGTGCTTGTTTGCAGCATCATGCCTGGACTGTTATGGATAGTATTATAAAGTAGGCGCTTGATTGCGCTTCTGATTACTACAAAATGGCCCATATGCTAATGCGGCGGCTCTCAGATGTCCAGAGTTTAGAGTTGCTGCCTGGGTTTGTGGAGATGGGAGAGAATGGGAGTGGGGGGCGTAGTTGTGTTACGGCAATCTTTGGGAGAGTTTCAATTGGGGATATTGGTAATAAATATTTAGGATAAGCGCAGAGGAGTTGGTTGTATGAATGTTCATGAAGCGATACGAAACCGTAAAAGTGTTCGCCAGTACGAAGACAGGCCAGTGGAGCAGGATAAACTGGATCGCATCCTCTCGGCGGGGCGGCTGGCCCCCTCAGCCAAGAACATACAGGAGTGGCGACTGGTAGTAGTTCGTGATCCTGATACTAGAAGCAAACTATCAGTGGCAGCTAAAGGGCAGGAGTCTGTTGCCGCTGCTCCAGTGGTGATCGTCTGTTGTGCAGAGAATACCAACTACGTAATGACCTGTGGTCAGGCTGCCTACCCCATAGATTTGGCCATTTGCATCGATCATATGACTCTGGCTGCCATTGAGGAGGGGCTTGGAAGCTGTTGGATAGGCGCATTCTATGAAGACAGGGTGAAAGAAATCCTAGCCATACCCGAGCATGTCAGAGTGGTGGAGATGCTCCTGCTTGGATATGCGGTTGATCCGACTCCAGTGGATAAAAACAGAAAACCTGTTGAAGATTTTGTGCATTGGGAGAGGTGGTAATTGTGAGTGGGGTATTGAGGTAGTAGTTAGTAGGGAGTAGGGAGTAGGCTGGCAGCGTGCCTTGACCCAATGAACCGTCAAACCTGATAATGAATCTTCAGGTCCATCCCGTCGGTCCGAGTTACTGACAGTTTGCTGCTATTGTTGGTTTTATAAACCAGAAGGGCTTCCACCCCAGGCAGTCTGTTACACATATCCACCGCTTCCATGGGGCTCATGGCTGTGCACGCTGTGGCTATGGCATCAGCATCCACGGCCTTCCCGGCAAGAACTGTGGCGCTTACCACCCGGTCTGCCGGTGCTCCAGTTCTGGGATCAATGATGTGCGAAATCCTCTGCCCGTTCAGCTCACGAAACTGCTCATAGTTGCCGCTGGTAGCCACCGCCTGCCCGCCGGGAAGCTGCAGGGTTGCGAAGATGCGACCCGGACGGAGCGGATCCCTGACACCGATAGCCCATGGCTCATCTGCCTCAGCCCACCCAACGGTCGCAATGTCACCGCCACCATTGACCATGCCGTTAACGCCTGCAGCAGCCAGAGCCATTGCAGCACGGTCCATGCCATAACCCTTGCCGATGCCACCCAGGTCCAACTTCACTCCATCCCTATCCACCGAGAGGGTGCGATTGTCACCGGCAAAGAGGAGGTGGTTCATCCCGGTCCGGTCCATGGCCGCCTGCAGTTCTCTGTCAGAGGGTAATCTCCCCGAGGCGCTCCCATTGTCCCTGAATCCCCATGCTACCAGCAGGGGAACCACAGTCGGGTCAAAAGCGCCTCCTGATGCTTGATTAATCTTTCTCCCAGCCTGAAGAACAGAGGCGAAATCTTTTGAGAGGGTGATGGTGCTGCCTTCACTGGCGTTTCTGTTGAATCTGCCCACTTCGCTGCTGGGCATGAAGTACGAGAGGGAGTTCTCCACCTCTCGTACCGCAGAGACCGCCTTGCGCATAGCGGCTGGATCACCATCCTTTGGCACGGTAATGTCGAGGAAGGTTCCCATGGCCACAAAGCGGGAAGATGACCACCGCAACGCCATGGCATTGCTGCTGCCAGTCCTGTTTCTGCGGCCACCGAAGATAGAGTCAAGCAGCCCCGACTGCCACGAAATAAGACCCGCACCGGCCACTGCTGCTACAGCACCACTTTTTTTAATAAAAGACCGTCTGGAGATTGCCGTTTTATTGGAGCCATTTTCGGAAGATTTCATTGTTTGTAAACCTCACCATATTCATATGATGGTCAGTACGTTCTAGTTACTGTTAAATCTTAGTAATATTGTCATGAATACGAATTGTCTGAGTGTACTCAGACCTACCATCTCTCAATCAGATGCCATCCCGGGTTGTGAGCAGGGCAGCAGTCAACACGAAAGTACCGCACTTACCTTGGCCTGGTATCTGCCAGCCTGCAACTCAGTGCCTGTTTGCAAGGAGCTGCTGCATCCCTGCCCTGATGAAGTAATTGCCAATTCGGTAACCTGCCCTTGTGTGTGACCGTGGTTAAATTTGCGAATAGAAACTTCTTCGCTTCTCTTTCGCTTCCCTTCCCGCCTTTCAATCCTCTTGTTAATCATTCGAGTGATCAGAAAGCCAAGGCCCAAACCTGCAAAAGCCCCAATAGCGGTAGCCCCTTCGCCGCTGCCACTTGTGCCTGACCCAAAGAGGCTGTAAACCAAATGGCCCAGCACCGCTCCTGCCACAAGAAGCAGCAGGGGAATCCCATAGACTATGGCACACGCTGCCAGGAACGTTTTGTCGCTGATCTCCAGGGCAACCCGTTGACCTACCTTGACGCCAATGATGTCAATCGCCTCAACTCTGGTGAGTCGGCTTTGAAAGGTCATAGAGCAGGCACCCCGAGCATGACATCCGTCACAAGCTGAGGAACGGTTAATCTCCACCACTACCCGGTTGTTATTACCGATGTCCACTATTGTCCCAACTTCAGTCATGTTGACTGTCGACCTCCATCAGCAGCAGTAGTAGTGGCAGATGCAGATGCAGATGCAGCTTGCGCAGCCCCTTTTGCAGCAGCTTGCTGTTTCGCTGCCGCCTTTTTTGCAGCATCAGCAGCTTTTCGTTCTGCGGCAAGGGCTTCAGCAGCAGCCCGCACCTCTGGATCAGGAACAGCGCCTCTGGCCATCAGCATGCTGGCAGGCTTGCAAACATCAACGCATAGCCCGCAGTTGACACATTTATGGCAGTCCCGTACAGGCAGGTTATCTTCCATCTTCAGCGCATCGTAGGGGCATGCTCGCACGCACATGCCGCAGCCGATGCAGCCTGCCGTGCAGATTTTGCGGACCTCTTTGCCAGGTAATCTGGTGCTGCACGCCAGGGTGGCCGCAATTTTGTGCGGCTCCAGAGCGATCAGCTTCTTGGGGCAGGCGGTAACACATTTACCACAGGCGGTACATTTCACTTCGTCAATCCGGGGAATACCGTCATCGCCTATGTGAATGGCATCAAATAGACAGACATCCACACAGTCGCCAAGGCCTTCACACCCATAGGGGCATGCCTTTGAGCCGCCCTGAACCAGCATGGTTGCACCTTTGCAGGACCTGTACCCTTGGTACACGTAGCGCCGGTCACATGCTTCGTGGGTGCCGTTGCACCGAACCCTGGCCACTTTGCGGTCAGTCAGGGTTACACTTACGCCCAGGATTTCTCCGATCTTTACTGCCAGGCCAGGACCACCCGCCGAACAGACGGTAGGCACAGCAACCCCATCTACCAGGGCTTTGGCGTACCCGGCACAGCCAGGGTACCCGCAGCCACCGCAGTTGGCGCCAGGCAGAATGCTACTGAGCTCTTCGATTCTGGGGTCTTCAACCACTTTGAAGAATCTGCCCGCCACACCCAGCATAATCGCTGACACAGCTCCCAACCCACCAAGAGCCGCAGTACTTATGAGAATCAGATTGGTATCCATCTGAATTCACTCCATAATAATCAAATGCCCCAAATGCTAGCTAAAACAAAACTGGATCTAACTATTGGGTGTAAGGCGCCGTTGGCTTAGATGCCATCGATGGCACCAATTTCACCGGCTTCACCCGACAACCAGTCACCAACCTTATATTTTCACCATGCCGGCAAAACCGAGGAATGCCATAGACAGGATGCTGGCCGTAATCAGAGCGATTGGAGTGCCTTTCATCGCCTTGGGTGTGGAAGACTCCAGCTCCAGCCGCTCCCTGATTCCAGCAAAGACCAACAGTACCAGCGCAAATCCCACTGAAGAAGCAAATGCAAAGACTATGGCTGGTAAAAGGGCGAAGTCTTTCTGGATTGCCAGAATAGCCGTACCGAGAACAGCACAGTTGGTGGTAATTAGAGGGAGGAAGATTCCCAGGGCCTGGAAAAGGGCAGGGGAGACCTTCTTCACCACCATCTCTACTAACTGAACCAGCGCTGCAATTATCAGAATGAACACAATGGTCTGCAGGAAACCGAGATTAAATGGGGCCAGCAGGTACTTGCGAAGTACCCATGTGACAAGGGTGGCAAGCGTGATAACGAAAATCACTGCCAGGCCCATGCCCATTGCCGATTCCCGGTTTTTGCTGACGCCCAGGAATGGGCAGATGCCTAGAAACTGAACCAGGATGAAGTTGTTAACAAAAACTGACCAGATTATCAGTTGAAAATACCAGGTTATTTCCATATTCAAACCGCCTTCCCGGCAACGGCTGCCGGGGCAGCATCGTCAGCAGTCTTATCTGTCTTCCTGGCTTTGAGCTTGTTCAACCCCGCAATGAGCAGTCCCAGTGTCAGGAAGCCACCGGGAGGGAGAATCATAACCAGCATGGAGTTCTCTTTGAAGGCACTACCGAGAATGGCTGTCTCCAGAGGAGTTCCTACCAGGATGGTGCCATTGCCCAGGATCTCGCGGATGGTTCCTAGAATCAGGAGCGCCAGGGTGAACCCCAGCCCCATGCCGAGTCCATCAAGGGCGGAACGTCCGACCGAGTTTTGGCTTGCGAAGGCCTCCGCTCGTCCCAGAATAATGCAGTTGACCACAATCAGAGGGAGGAAGATCCCCAGAGCCTGGTGCAATGGGAACATGTATGCTTCCATGAGCATCTCTACCAGGGTGACGAATGAGGCGATGATGGTGATGTAACAGGGTATTCTGATTGCGGGTGGGATGACCTTGCGCAACGCAGAGATGGCGATGTTAGACATTACCAGTACGAATGTGGCAGCGATTCCCATGCCAAGGCCATTGACCATGGAGGTGGTCACAGCCATGGAAGGGCAGGTGCCAAGAACCAGGACAAAGAGTGGGTTCTCCCTCAGGATACCTTTTGTGAGCTCTTGTCCATAAGAAATTCCAGCCATTGGTGGTTACCTCGCACTTTCGCCGGCAGTCATGCTGGCAAATTGTATTCCGAAACCTTTGACCGCACGGTCAACAGCTCCGGTAACCGCTTTTGAGGAGATAGTGGCGCCCGTGACACCGGCGATTGTTCCGCCCGGGTCCTTGTTCAATTTTATGCCCATGCTCGGTGCAGTCATGTCCTTGAATTGCTCCAGAAAACCGCCGGCATCGGTAGCCTTGGAACCCAACCCTGGCGTCTCCTTGTGGGAGATGATCTTCACTGCACAGATAGTGGCTGCTGCCGGAGCGCCTGTGCCACTGTTGCCGTTTGCTGCCGGGCTGTCGGCGGCAATCAAGCCTACCATAACCTTCATCTCACCGCCGTAACCGGCATCGGTGATCACCTCCACTGCAGCACCAACAGTTTTGCCGTCTTTGGTAGTGACAGGGTAGAAGGTGAGCCCCTTCATATCTTCGTTCTTGGAATCTACGGGGAATGGGATGGCGGAAGGGGTTACATCTTCGGGCAGGATCACCTGCATGGCCTTGGTAGTGACGTTTTTGCGGGCTGCCTGGATTGGCTCAAGGGTAATCTCTCGGACTGCTGCCAGCAGAGCTGCAGAGATGGCACAAATCAGAACCAGCACAATCACGTATTTAATTTCTGTTTTCATTTGGCCACCCCCGGCTTAACCAGTCTTCTGCTGCCAAAGGTGGCAGGTTTGAAATAGCTGTCAATGAGCGGGGTGAGGGCGTTCATCAACAGGATGGAGAAGCTGACCCCCTCTGGATACCCACTGCTCCACAGTCTGATTACGGCAGTGAGGATGCCGCATCCAATTCCGAATACGATCTTTCCTTTTATGGTAATAGGGGAGGTGACCAGATCGGTAGCCATGAAGATGGCCCCAAGGAGCAATCCGCCGCTCAGTACATGCCAGACAGGTGAGGCATAGCCTTCACCGCCGACCAGCCTGGCTATCAGGGTGATGACAAAAACAGTACCGATATAAGCGAGGGGTATGTCGGGGGTGATAATGCGACGCCAGACCAGGATCAGACCGCCGATGATTAGAGCAATGGCAGATACTTCACCCAGGCTTCCGCCCACGTTGCCCCAGAACAGGTCGCCCAGGGAGGCAAGCTGCTGGGCGCCAGCCCCCTCTCTGAGTGCTGCGAGGGGAGTGGCGCCGGTTACTCCGGCCAAGTCAGTGGCCAGGCCATGGGTTGGGCCCAGGCTGCGTACAGGGTTGAGCCAGGTGGTCATGTGGCCTGGCCATGCCACCAGAAGAAATACTCTGGCGGTGAGGGCCGGGTTGAAGATGTTGGCGCCAATTCCTCCGAACAGTTGCTTGGCAACCAGAATGGCTACTACGGAGCCTGCTATTACCATCCACCATGGGGCGGTTGGAGGCAGGTTCATACCGAGCAGCATGCCGGTGACCAGGGCGGACAGGTCCCCCAGACTGCCAGGCGTCTTCATGAAGCGGAAACAGAGGTACTCAATACCGATGCAGGAGCCAACGGAGAGCGCCATCACCCGAACTGCTTCCAGGCCGAATAACCAGAAGGAGGCTAGTACTGCCGGCATCATGGCGATTACCACCCATCCCATGATTGCCGGCACCGATTGGGTCGTATGCACGTGGGGGGGTGAACCGAGCAGAAGCTTGGCGGGGACGGCAGCCTCTACTGCTACATCGGTTCCGCTGACGAGCACGCTGCTACTACCTCCACTTCCACTTCCGCTGCCACTGCCGCTGTCTGTCTGTGTGGACAGGTCGATCTTATTGGATTTATCTGGATTGGGACTTACGCTCATTGAGCTTTGCCTTACCTATGCGGAATAATTGGACCAGCCATCGATTGGATGGGCAGACGAAGCTGCACGCTCCGCACTCCATACATTCCTTGAGATGAAAACGTTCTGCTTCTTCCAGCATGCCCAGCTCAATGCGCCGAGCCACATCACCGGGGATCAGCCCCATGGGACAGGCCATGGTACAGCGGCCACATCTTATACAGGGGCTGGGGGTGAGGTTAGGGAGCTCATCCCTGGCGAAGAAAAGAAATCCCGAGGTGGATTTAACTACTGGAACATCCATGTCAAACTGGGCTATTCCCATCATGGGGCCGCCCATGACCACCTTGCCAGGCTCCCCCTTGAGGCCCCCGCAGGCCTGGATGAGCACGCTCAGGGGGGTGCCGATTTTAACCCTGACGTTCTCCGGGTTGTTTATCATGGAGCCGGAGATAGTAACCACCCGCTCAATAAGGGGCAGCCCTTCCATTACAGCTCTGGCAATAGCTGCTACTGTGCCCACGTTCTGTACCACAACGCCCACATCCATGGGGAGCCCAGGTGGTGGGGGGACTTCACGGCCGGTCAGCGCCTTGATTAGTTGTTTCTCGCCGCCCTGTGGGTACTTAACTGCACACCCGACCACTTCCACCCCTGGTACCTGGGCAAAGGTGCTCTTGAGGGTCTGGAGGGCATCCAGCTTGTTATTCTCCACGCCGATGATTGCTCTGGTGACACCCAGGATGCGTCGTACGATCATCACCCCATGATAAATGGCTTCAGGCTCTTCCAGCATGGTGCGGTGATCGCAGGTGAGGAACGGCTCGCATTCAACCCCATTGATGATCAGCGTGTCGATCGGTTTTTCTGGTGGAGGTGAGAGCTTGACATGGGAGGGGAATGCTGCACCACCCATCCCCACAATACCTGCAGCCTTGATGATGTTCTTCAAGGCCTCTGGTTCAGCATTATGGTAATCGGGCGTGTAACCCGGGATTCTCCATACCGCCGCCTCAGCCTCAGCCTCTGAGCCCGATTCAGTAATCGACTTACTTGCCTCAATGATTACTGACTGACAGGTGTATCCTGCTGGATGCTGTCGGGATTCAATTGCCACCACTTTCCCGCTGATTGGCGAATGGATGGGGACGGAGACGAATCCACTGGCTTCACCGATAGGTTGCCCTTCTACGACCATATCGCCCGGGGACACTATGGGTTTAGCTGGAGCGCCGATATGCTGCTGGAGTGGGAGGATAACCATGGATGGTGACGGCAGGGTCCGTATCGGTTTCCCCTCTGTGAATTGCTTGTTTCCGCCGGGGTGGATTCCGCCCCGAAAAGTTCTTCTTAGTGGCATAGGTACCTTCAACCCCCTGAAATTCAACCCATCGCAGGCGCAACTGATAAGTGTTGGTCTGCTTCTGTTTCTGGCCTGAAGTGGTCAGCAATATTAGGTTTTCATACCAGCTAGTGGCACTGTTTGTAATGCTTTGATAGAGATAAGTAAAGAGATTTGTTCGCCCTTTCTATTCCCTTAAAAACATTAGTTTGGTGTGTTTTGTATTTTTTTAATAGGTGATGAGGGGGGTTGGCATAACTTTTGCTGAACGGCTGCGCACTTTTCTGTTTGACCATGTTCATTAAAAGGTTAAAGATGATTATCGTCTTGTTAGTGCCCCCTCATCAGCAGAGCGGGCATACCATTTAGGAAAGCATTATGTCCAAGAATGAACCATATTTAAGTGTTGATGCAAGGGCAGTGGAAAATACCCTCTCTGCCGCAGCTTCAGAGAAGATGGATCAAGCCCATATTGACCAAATCTGTGACAAAGCCGAGCTCCTCAAGGGCCTTGATTCCGCCGAGGTGGCCTACCTGCTCCATGCCAATACGCCTGAGGCAAAAGAGCGTATTTTTCAGAGCGCAGGTCGTGTGAAGAGCCTCATATATGGACCCAGATTGGTTCTATTTGCCCCTCTATATATCAGCAATCTTTGCTCTAATGAGTGTGTATATTGTGCATTCAGAGCGAGCAACAGGCTTCTAAAGCGAATGGCTCTTACCCAGGAGCAGATCGCTGAGGAAACAGAGATTCTGATTTCTCAAGGGCATAAGCGAATTCTGCTTGTGGCTGGGGAGAGTTATCCCAAGGAGGGGCTTGATTACATCTTCAAGGCAGTTCGGACCATTTACAATACTAAGTCTGGTAATGGCGAAGTGAGAAGGGTGAATGTGAACGTTGCCCCTCTCAGTGTGGATGAGTTCAAGCAGCTCAAGGACTGTGGTATCGGCACCTACCAACTCTTCCAGGAGACCTACCACCCGGAGGTTTATAAAACCCTCCATCTGGGAGGTAAGAAGAAGGATTATAGTTATCGGCTTGATACCATGGATCGGGCGATGGCTGCTGGTATCGACGATGTGGGGATTGGGCTCCTCTTCGGCCTTGCTGACTATAAGTGGGAGGTGCTGGCTATGCTCCAGCATATACGTCACCTGGAGGAGCGATTCGGCATGGGCCCCCATACCATTTCGGTCCCCAGGATTGAGCCGGCTGATGGATCTGATTTTGCTTCTCATCCCCCCTATGCGGTCGCCGATGATGATTTCCGGTTGATTATTTCCGTGCTTCGGTTGGCGGTTCCTTACACGGGCATTATCCTGAGCACCCGGGAGGGGGCCAAAATGAGGAATGATGCTTTCCGCCTTGGAGTCTCACAGATCAGCGCGGGCAGCAGGACTAATCCTGGAGGGTATCACGATGGCGATGATGTTTGTGGTGGAGCGGCAGGCGATTGTCAGGACCATGAGAGCCAGGGCCGGGGTGTGGGGCAGGCTGGATCCCAGTTCAGCCTTGGGGATCACCGTCCCCTGGATGAAGTGATCAGGGATATCTGCCAGTCCGGTTACATTCCCAGTTTCTGTACTGGCTGTTATCGGCAGGGCCGCACAGGACATGAGTTCATGGACATTGCCAAGCCTGGCAATATCAAGACCCTCTGCATGCCCAATGCTATCACCACCTTCCAGGAGTATCTGATTGACTATGGTTCAGAGCAGACCCGTGCTGTGGGGGAGCCACTGCTTGAGAAGATGATTAGCGAGATGGGTGATACAGCTCAGGCTCGGCAGATTGCTGG
>CAYZFJ010000061.1:0-17584 GCA_964477705.1 uncultured Myxococcia bacterium
TGAACATGCTCCACATTCCGAACTCTCCCTCCCCCTATCGCCCCCAGCCCCCTGCCCCCCCATGATCCGCTCAAGCTCAGAGACAAGCATATCTCTCCGCCAGGCATGATACCCCTTGCCAGCCTGCTGCCATGGCGGGCATGCCTCTCCTCTCTCTTCAGCCTCAAGCCCACTCCCACTCCCACTCCCACTTCCACCCTCACTCCCGCCATCGCCTCCTCTATCGCCTCTCCCTTCCGCACTCCCAGCCAAAGGCACCGATGCTGACGGTTCACAGTGTGCCAGTCCAATAGGCAAAGCTCCGTAATCTGAGTTCGCTGTGGAAACCTGCTGGGGGTATACAGGCGTGGCTGTATGAGAGGCAGAGCTGTAGCACCCTGTTCCTGCCAACAGGCAGCTGATCAGGAGCACAGACATGAAACCATTGCTGGCGAGCAACCTTCGGAAGGCCACGCTTCCCAAGCAAATTCCAGTACACCATTGGAGCTTTTGGTCAGGCTTTAGATCAGGCTCTCGATCAGCACTCAAGCCCGGTTCAGCCATTAAAGCCACAAGCGCCAATATACGAACCAGAGCGGAGTAAATACTTAAAGCTATAGTTGAGACTAACTTTGATAACATCCTGAAATGTTTGGCATAATCGCCTCTATAAAAGCAAATCCACTACAAGCTGCAAGGGGTGTGTCGGTAATCAAACCTAGAACAAAACCGTGCGCAAGGGGCATGGCATGCAGTGCCCTCAAGTTACAAAATGTAAGCTGCAAGGTGTAGGGGCGAGCGGCGCTCGCCCGCTTAACAAATCAAAAGGATCAGACCATTGCACCCTATGGGCTCTGACACCACCCCCTGTACGACCACGGCATGCCGTGCCAAAGTTGCAATAGGCACGAGAGAACCACCCCGAGGGCACAAGGTACAAGGTGCGAGTGGAGAGACGGCTGTTCATGGCTCAGTGGGTACCGCTGAGTTGGTATGGCAATTGATCTGCTAACAGGCGAGCACCGCTTTCCTCTTTCAATCTTCAACCTTCAACCTTTCACTTTTATGAAACAAATGGGCTAAAGCATTTGTATTAGTGTAAAGTGAACGAGTTCAAAAAAGTGCTGTGGAAGTACATCCAATTCAGGAGTTGATTAACGCTCACCAAGGTAAACCTTAATGTGAGGAGGAAAACCTGAAAACATGTACATTCTTGCAGTGGATGACGATGAAAACTTTCTGGAAGTACTGACTGAGACCCTGGAAGAGGACGGACATCAGGTAAAGATAGCCACATCAGGAGTCGAAGCACTAGAGATGGTTGAGTTAGAAAAATTCGACGTCCTTCTGCTCGACCTGATGATGCCCAAGATGGATGGTTGGTCCGTTGCCGGTAAACTCAGAACCCGTAAAGGGTTCTCTGATTTACCCATTGTACTGCTTACCGGTGTCAGTGATAAGCGCTGGCTTTCAGATGGCTTACTGGCTGGTGCAAACTACTATATACAAAAAGATAGAGCATTTGAAATTCTGCCCTCACTGCTCAAGGACTTGGAAAAAAATAAAAACCCTGAGACCTGATGTGTTGCAAACCCATCAAGAGGCTGTATATACTGAAGCCCGTCTTCATGCTGCCATTCCACTTGGCCCTGCATCTATAAGATGATACAAAGCGGATTTATGATGACTGCAAACGATTACAGAAATATCCTCCAGCAAGATCCACTGAACCAAGAAGCCTTTGACGGCCTCTTGGACGATTACAAACAGGCCCAGCGCTGGCCTGATGCATGCCGACTCCTGGAAGCCCGTGCCTCTGCTGCGGCAGCGGCCGGTGATAGAGATGAAGGTGTCCGGTGCCTTCTGTCTGCAGGAGAGATGTGGCAAGAGCAGGTTGATGATCAGGGAAGAGCTTGCGATTGTTTCAGACAAGTATTGCAAATCGAACCAGGGAACAAGGCCGCTGTTAATGCCCTGTCCAAGGCGTATCAGGAACTGAACCGCTGGAATGAGTATGCCGACCTGCTCAAGACCCGGATCGAGACCGAGTTGGACCCGGCCCAAAAGGCCAAGCTCTCCTTTGAGGCAGCCAGGGTGTTCAGCGAACGCCTCCAAAATAGCCGCACAGCCCTGCTCATTCTTATGGATATAGAAAAAGAGCACCCAGCTGAAAGAGCACGGGTGATCAAAGGACTGCATAGTCTAGCCGATGCCTGGGCCGGTAGCGATAGCCCAATGATGGATGATTTATACAAGGCCGCAGAGAAGCTGAGCGAGTGGGAACTGGCTGCCGATTTGCTCAAAAAGCAGGCCCAGTTCGCCGATAATCCAAGCGTGAAGGGGAACCTGCTCCAGGCTAGGGCTGCTCTTGCGCTGGATAAGCTTCATGATCGCCGTCTGTCTGTGGACTGGTATGTGGAAGCCATTGCCGCCAACCCGGCCAATGGTGACAGCATACTGGCCACTATCAAAGAGATGTTGCAGGGTGCCCCCGACGATCTCCATTCCCTCTCCGCCCTGCGAGAGGCCTGCCTCTCTCTGGGCAAATGGCAGGAGGCCGCAATATGTATCGAGAAGGAGATCGAGGCAAACACCGACGCCCAGACCAAGGCCAAACTTTACCTGAAGCTGGCTGGCCTTAAGGAGACCAGGTTGGGAGATCCCATCCTGGCCGGCCAATTATACCAGAAGGCGTTCCAGCAGCATCCGTCAGTTGGGGACGAGGTGGTCGAGGGGCTACAGAACCTTCTCAAGATGTCCGAGCATAAAAATAACACTGCCCTGCGCAAGAGTCTGGCTGACGTACTTGAAAAGCTGGACAGGGTAGATGATGTGGCCTCCATTCTTAAGAAAGGTGCGGCAGCGGCCCGCTCTCCCGAAGAGGCTGTAGAGCTATACTGCCGAGCTGGCGAGATCCTGGCAGAGAAGCAGCCCGACACTCCATCTAAAGCCAGAGAGATGTTTGCGGCTGCGCTGGAAGCCAACCCAACGGGCAGTAATACCAGAGCGCTGGCTGGACTGGAGGCCCTCGCCCGCAACCATGAATCAGATACGGCCACCATGGAGGAGCTGCGGTCCTATTATACGAATCGTGAGCAATGGCAGGACCTGCTTAGAATAGTCTCCACAATAGATGAATCCGAAGCCGATTCTGGAAAAAAGGCCACACTGCGTTTTGAATTGGGGCATATCCTGGAGCAGCGGCTTGGGCGCAAAGACAGTGCCCTTTCCCACTATCAGGCAGCCCTCAAACTGAACCCGGCCGAGAACATCTATCTGGAAGCAGCCCGGAACCTCTACCGAGAGCTAAACCTTTGGGATACGGTTCTCAAGCTGATTGAAACCCAGCTTGATTTGATCTCCAGCGGTAGCAGCGGTAGCAGCAAAACCAGCAGCACCTACCTAGCCAACGAAGAGCGCAAGACTGACCTCATCATTGAAAAAGCAGAAGTACACCTCATCCACCGGGATGATCCTATTGCCGCATTTAACGTGCTCAGTGGGATTCTGCGGGATGACTTCTCCAACGAACAAGCCCAGACTCTGGCCAAGAACCTGGTCTCCCGAGAGAGCAGCCGCAAGATGGTGCTGCGTGCCATTATGGCTGACAGCAAAACCATACTGGCGGCCTCTGGTGAGGCGGCAAGGGGTGGTCTGGCAGCAGATAGTGCTGAAACCGGCACAGGCACCAGCGCCAGTGCCAGCACCAGTACAGGCACAGGGGCCGCAACCGGATCCAGAGAAGTAGTTGATGGCATCCAATCTGCAGTCCAATCACTGCTCCTCATGGCTCAAGTGTGTGAATTGGAACCAGCAGACCCAGGAGCAGCAGTTGAAGCCTGGCAAGCAGCCCTGGAATTAAAGCCAGACATGGAAGACACCTTCTACTCTGTGGAAGACGGCCTGACCAAGGCGGCACGCTGGCAGGAACTGGTTGAGTTTTACGAGAAAGCTGCTAACCGGGATATGGAGAACCAGGATAGCGGCAAAAAGGAACGCCGAGCCGACTGGCTCTGTAAAGCAGCAGCCATTCAGGTTGAATACCTTAAAGATGTGGCGGGCGGGTTTACCAACCTGAGTACAGCCTACACCATCAACCCGGCCAATGCTGCCATCCGGGCACAAATGGTGGACCGGCTGCGCAAAGCCGAGGCATGGCGTTACCTGTCCCAGGCCTATGAGCTCGTTCTGAACCTGAGCCCCGAATCGGCAAATCGTGAGTTCTCCATCGCTATCCTGGAGCAGGCTGCCGGTCTAAAAGCAGGCAGACTGAAAGATGAGCATGGCGCCGCTGATCTCTACGAAAAGCTGATAGAACTGGACCCGGCCCACCCCGCAGCGGTGAACTTCCTGCGTCAGTATCTGCGGGACAACGACCAGTACAAGAAGCTGCTCCAGTTGCTCGACAACGCCTCAGCCGCTCTGGCTACAGGCGGCCCCGACTACCTCAAAGACGCAGCCGAGATCTGTGAGCTGCAACTGGGCGACATTGAGGGGGCCATGAAGCGCTGGAACAAGCGCCTTGAGCTCATGCCCAGAGACGACTCCACCATTAAAGCCCTGCGCAGACTGTACACCCTGGTTGGCCGCTGGTCGGACATGATTGACTTGGTGGTGGCAGAGGCTGAGGGCCGTTCTTCCATCTCTCACCGGGTTGATCTTTACCGGGAAGCGGCCCGCCTGGCCAGAGACCGGGTTGGCGACCAGAAGCGTGCTGAGCAGATCTACCTTAAAATTCTAGCCATGCTCCCGGGCGATGTGGAATCTCTGGAATCTCTGGATTCAATTTATGACCGTGATTCCCGATGGCCCGAGTTGGCACGAATTCTTACCATGCGCTCTGTTCAGGCGGAGCAGGATGGCAACACCACCGTCTCCATCGCCTGCAGGTTGCGTCGAGCCCGCATCCTGATTGAGGAGCTTTTCCAGGTTTCTGACGGAGTGACCGAGTTAGACCGCATTGTGGACATGGCTCCTGAAAACGCCAAGGGCGACGGGGCGCTCATCGCTGCCGAGAGACTCCTTGATGGAACCAGCGCCCACGATCAGATGCTCAGGCTGCTGGAGAAGAGACTGGCCAGGGCCGAGCAGCAAGCGCCAGTCCTTGAAATCACCTCTGGCCGCCGCACCGCCGATGATGCCGCCTCTCGGGTGCAGTCACCCCAGAAGCAGGATGAGATCGCCAGGCTCCTTGAGAAGGCGGCAGTTACTGCCCAGGATGGACTCCATGACTACACTCGGGCGGTCAAGTACTGGACCAGGCTCCTGGAGGTAGTTCCCCAAGAGCAGAACGCTCTGAAGGGGCTGGCCGCCTGCCATGAGAAGCTGGGCCAGTGGAGCGAACTGGTCACCCTGCTCAGGCAGCTCGCTGATTTGCAGCAAGATCTTAGCAGCAAGGCTGAACACCTTGAGCAACTGGCCAGTGTTTACGAGAAGAGACTGGTGGATTTGGAGAGCTCCTCTCGAATCTGGGAAGAGCTTACCAACCTCAAACCGGACAACTACGACTACCATGGCCGGCTGGCCACTGCCCTGCGCAACCTCCAGGCTTGGGAGCAACTGGCTCAGGCCATGAACCGGCACATTGCCGTGGAGAAGGACATCACCAGGCTGTCCGGGCTTCTGGTCAGCCTGGCTCAAGTGTATGACGAGCACCTGGACGACCGGATGCAGGCTGTGAGTCTGCTCCAGCAAGCCCGAAAGCATGCTACCGGCGAGAACCGTGAGGTGCTCAGTTATTTGCGTCGACTACTCCTGGGTGAAAATGATTACGCAGGCGCAGTATCCACCCTTGAAGAAGAAGCAACCATGACCCCTGTTGCAGAGGCAATGGGCCTGCTGTTACAGGCAGCAGAGATCGAGCAGCACCAGTTGGGGCGGCTGGAGGATGCGGCTATCCGATGCGAAGGCATGCTGGATGAAGACCCCACCAACAAGGCGGTGCTGCGCAAGCTGGTAGAGCTGTACAGCTTACTGGAGAATAACCGCTCCCTGGTGGATGCAATCGAAAAGCTCCTGCCACTTCTTGATCATAGGGCTAAGGCTGAAGCCACCGAAAAGGGAGAGCTTCTGCTCAAGCTGGTTGCCGCAGAGATTGATCTGGGCAGAGATAAATCTGCCTTCGATAAGGGGACCCGCAACCTGGCCCAGGTGCAAGATCTGGACACCTTGTTCCAACTGTTGGGAGAGACTGCCTCCCGCAACACCGACCTATGGGAGAAGATGCTTCTGGTGCTGGACGAGGCAGCCAAGAGCCTGGCTATCAACAGCAGCGATGCGAATAGTGCTGGTGTTACGGCTGGAGCTGCAGATAGCACCAGCCGGCTGGTCAGACTGCACCGAGAGCGGGCTACTATTTTTGAGAACCAGTTGGACAAAGCTAAGGATGCTTTCAGAGTCTGGAATGACATATTCCAGATTCCCACCATTGACGACCGGGATCGGTTGGGTGTGGTAGCCCATATGGCGAGGCTGGCCGATCAGGCCGGATCTCATCGGGAATTGGGAGAAGCCTACTCTACCCTGCTAAAGCGTTTTCCGGGTAAGGCGGATACGGGTGCAGGCATCAGGGCTGTCAGCACTACCGGGAGCAAAGGTGCAGGTGATGATGCTGATGGCATTGAGAGAGCATTTGATGAGGATTCCACAGATAATGCGGACAGAGACGATCTGTTCAGCAAGCTTGTGGCCGGCCGTTCCGTAGAGGATCTGGACATCAGGTACAGCCTCCTTGAAAAGCGAGGAGTCATCCAGGAAGAACACCTGGGCGATTACTGGGCTGCCTTTGCAGACTACTCTGAGCTCTCACTGCTGGCCAAGGATGAGTCAGAGAGGGACAAGTATCTCGCTGCAGCAGAGCGGGTGGCAGGAAAGGGAGGAATATGGGAAGATCATATTCTCCTGCTCGATAAGCACCGCAGAGCCAGTGACAATGATAACGAGAAGATCTCCTTCCACCTCAGGGCCGGAGAGATTCTTTATGGTGAGTTGGACGAGGCAGAGAAGGCTTTCGACCGATTTTTCAACGCCTTCATGCTCAATATGGATGACGACGCAGTTCTGAAGCAGATGCAGGAGCTGGCAGCGGAACAGGATGCCTGGCACTGGCTGGCCCGAGTCTATGTGGCTGGTTCCAGAGAGGCCCGGAACCCTGAGAGCAAGGTTCGCTTCCTGCGTATGTTGGGCGACCTGCAGTGCGAGCACCTGGAGAACCCCTCTGGCGGATGTGATACCTGGTCTCTGGCTTACAGGCTGATGCCTGAAGATGACGAACTTCTCCAGTCTTTTGTACAGGTTGGTCAGAAATACGAACGGCTCGAAAAGATTGCCACAGTGATCGAGGAGATGGCGACCGCTCTCCAGGCTGCTGGCGACTGGAGCCGGGAGAAGGTTCAGCGAGAGAGGGCCATTGCCCTGTTCACCGGCCCTATGGAGCAGACCGGACGTGCCGTTCCCCACTGGGAGCGATTCCTGGTGGTTGATCCTGGAGACCGGAAAACCGTGGAAAACCTTGCCAACTACTACAGTCAGGCAGGCGAACATCGGAAACTGCTCGTGCTCCACGAGGCGGTGCTTGATCAATTAAAAGACCCGAAGGAACGGGCTGAGATGCTCTGCAGAACCGCCGATGTTCAGGCTGAAGGACTCGGCGAAAAGCAGGAAGCTGTCTATACCATGCGCTCGGCAGCAGCCATTGCCCCGGACCATGCGCCTGTAGTACGCAAACTGGCCAGGTTTGAGGGCGAGGTGTTGAACGACTGGGAGGAAGCGGCTCGGCTCCACCAGCAGTTGGCCGATGAGGTTCACATTCTCGGCAGCGAAGACTGGGGGAGGGACCTGCTTGAGGTGGCCCGCATCTACAGTAACAAGCTGGAACAGCCCGAGAAGGCTGTAAACGTGCTGCGTCATGTGCTTGCCCAACGTCCCGATGGCGACGATCTGTCTGCTGAGGTTGAGGGGCTATGTTCATCAGCAGGTTTGTGGACTGATTATGTGGAGATTCTTGGTGACCGGGTCCGCACCATCAAGGACGCTGATTTACAGACTAAAAACAAACTCCTCATCAAGATGGCTGTTATCTCTGACAGTCGCCTCGAACGGACCGACCAGGCCATCGGCTATCTGGAGCAGATCCTGGAGACCGCTCCTGACCATGTGGCAGCCTTGGAGAAGCTGGCTGAAATCACTGGACGTAACGATGACTACTCTCGAACCGTAGACATCCTGTTCCGGTTGGGGGATGCCCTGCTCAGTCATGGCCATGATGTAGCTGATCTGGGTGGCGAAGCTGATACTCAGGCAGTAACTGAGACTGGTGCTTGTGCTAGTGCGGATGATGTTGAAGTCCAGGCAGGCGCGGCTGGCGACCTGGGTATGGACCAAGCCCAGGCACAAGCTGCCCAAGCCCAGGCAGCGAGAGCAGCACACGTGTTCATGGAAGCAGGAAAGATTCTCCTTGAGAAGCAGGAGGACCTGAACCAGGCAGCACGCGCATACGCCAAGGCCAGAAAGGCCGACAACACCAACCCGGCTCCTCTCCATGCTCTAGATGGCATCTTCACCAGGCTTGGCAGATATGATGCCAGTTTTGAGATTCGCCTGTTGATTGCCTCCATGGACGAAGACGTGAACCCTGCTCAGGCAGCAGCCCATTACCTGAATGCCGCTCAGGCAGCGGAGATGCTCTCTACATCGCCAAGAGTGTCTGTTGATGACAACGCTGAGGTTGGAGACGAGGGTAACGATCGGGATGACGCCCTGCTCCGGGCCCTCTCTGCAGCGGTGGTGCTGGATAAGGCCGCCCTGCCTGCAGTGATGGAACGCCGGATAAAGGCCATGAAGGATGGCGAAAATCAGCTTGCCATCAAGCTCATTGACCTGGAAATTGGTGCTGCCATCTCTACTGAAGAAAAGACCGCAGAGCCACAAGTCATGGCAGGTCCGGAGGCTGCACAAAGCATAGAGGACCAAGAAGCTTGTGAAGCCTCTGAAGCCTCTGAGAGTCCTGGAGTATTCGAAGCTGAAGGACAAGCTGCCCTTGAAGCCCAGAGCGACTTGGCTGATAGTGGTGACCTTGATGATCACCAGGACGGCACAGAGAACAGAGAAGAGCTGGCCGCTCTCCGTCTTGAGAAAGCGCTCATCCTTGAGAGGATGGGCGGGCAGTATCTGAACATCTCCCTTGAAGAGTACCAGGCTGTCCTTGAGATTTCGCCTGATTCGGTCACTGCCGGAAAAGGACTGGGGAGAGTTCTACGCAAACAGGACCGCTGGGACGAGCTGGTTAAATTCCTGGAAACACAGCTCATGGTCTTGGAACAGGATCATGCAGCGGAGCCAGTCCGTAAGCGGGACGCCTTGGTTGAGCTGGCTCTGGTTACCGCCAAAGCTGGTGACCGTGGCCGGGCCATCGAGTATCTACATCAAGCCATTGAGATAGACAGCAATTATGCGATTGCCCTGGAAGCTCTGGCTGGACTGGAAACCGAGAATGGTAATATCGCCGAGGCGGCAGCCCTTTATGGTCGATTAATCCAGGTTCTGCGCACAGCGGTCTCTGAAGACAAGCTGGTGGAATGGTATCGCCGGCGGGCATCCCTGCTGCACCAGTCCGGAGACAATACCCAGGCCATGGAAGCATGGCAAGGGTTACTCACTATCTGGCCCGATGATCTGGAGGCCCTGGATCACCTGGCTCTTGTGGCTGCAGAGGCAGAAGAGTGGGGAGAGGCGATTGGTGCTCTGGAGCTGCTCATTCATGGTGTCGAGCAGGAATACGGGGAACCTGATAAAGACGACGCCAATGATAATGAGGGTGACGAGGAAGAGGAGGACGGGGATCAGCCAGAGGACGATGAGGCTTATGGCGAGAAGCAGAGGCAGGACCGGAATTCATCGGAATACGTCGGTGATGCCGAGGGCGAAGACGAAGACGAAGACGACACTGATGATGACGATGAGGATGACGAAGATTACGAATATGATGACCAGTGGCTCCACGTGGAAGGTAGGAGTGAGCTCTATCTCAGGCTCGCCCATGCTCTAACCAAATTGGATGAAGTTGAAGACGCTATCGCCCAGTTGGAAAAAGTTCGAGCAATGTTGCCCCGAACCAGCCAACTCCTGCCCGCAACTCTACTGCAACTGCTCGACCTCAAAAAGTCTATGGGCATTGCCGATGAGGCCTTGGCGGTCGCCAGAGAACTGGAATCCATCGTCACCAGCGACCAGGCCCGTAATGAGGCATCTGCCGAGGTCTCCCGGCTCAAGGGATTTATTGTTCTTAGGGATGGTGGTGACCCGGCCGATGCGGAAGCTGCATTTGCCAAGGTCCTTGAGCATTTCCCAGAGGACGAAGGGGCCATGGCTGGTCTGTTGGAGGCACTGAGGCAGGCAGGAAAGAATGGGGAAATCCTCCGGGTTCGCAAGAACCATGTGGACCGGCTCGTTACTGCTGAGAAGCCCATTGACGCCGAACAGGCCCTGGCAGTAGCCAATGACCTTGAAGATGCCGATGAAAACACCCTTTGTGGTCTGGATGGCGAGACAGATGCCATAGTTTATTATCGGTTGGCTCTGGAGAGTGCTGGTGATGACCAGGATGTGATCTTCAAGGCTTCGAGGCAAATCGCTCTGCTTGAAGCAACCCGTGTCATCTCCAGTGAAGCAGCAAGTGATGACCAGGTCGAAGATGGGAAGTTAGAGTCGTTAAATCAAGCAATCCAAACTCTTGGCAAAATCGCCATCCAGGATCCAGAAGACAGGGACGTGCTTGAGGAGCTCCTCTCACTGCTTACCGCAAGAGCGAACGAGGATGCAGAGGCAGAAGCTGATGTAACCGCCGCAGCCAAGGCAACAGTGCCTGCAGCCCAGATCCAACTCCTGCTTGGAGAAGAGAGTGGCCTGTTTAACGAAGAGATCATGTCTGCCATGACATCCATGGCCAGGCAGGTTCCTGTTGCAGAACTGCTCAGCCCCATTCTGCCAATTACGGCAATCTTCACTGCTCTCTCTGCCAGATGCCCGGATCTCTTCCCGTTCAGCGAACTGCCCCGTGCCAGTGAACGGCTGGATTTGGCCGAGAAGGAAGAGTCCGACGAGCTGGGTGGTGTCCCTGAACTGTTCAGAGAGCTCCGCTCCACTCTGGCATCTGCTCTGGCTGATGGCGCTTCCAGCGGTGGGAGCCTGTCAGAGCAGATGGCGCAGGCTGAGCTGTACCTCTACCCTGCCCCAGCCCTAAAGGTTGCACCTGCGTTCCTTGAAGGAAAACGACCAGTGGTCCTGGTTTCAGAAGGCTTCCTTGAGCTTGCCACAGACAAGGACCGGATAGCTTTCATGCTTGGCTCGGCCCTGTGCGGCACCTTGCCCGGATTCCATTACGCCACTGTTCTCGACCCAGAGGAGGGGGAAGCCCTCATGGGTGCGCTGCGTGGTGACTCTGACGGAGAGATGGCAGCCGCATGGAAGACCTGCATTGATGTGGCTGGCGCACAGAAGCTGCGGCTGGCTGCTGCTACCCTGCTGGGGGATCAGCAATACCAGGCGCTCTCCTATGCCGACTACCTGAACGGCGTGCGCAGTGCCTGTGACCGGACAGGTTTCCTGCTCTGCGGTAAGCTGGATGCAGCTTACCGTGCCATCAGCGCAGAAATGGCCGATTCAGATGATACTGCTGGAAGCATCAGACTGGGTAAACTGGTCGGGTTCATGTTAGATGGGGTTGGTCAGGGGGATTATTCTCCTGCTCATCTTGCTTTCACCAACTCTATGGATGAGCTCGCCAGACTGACCGCCCAGCTCCATGCCAACGCCCAGTCCCTTCCCGATGCCAGCGGAGGCTCAGGAGGAGAAGCACCAGGCGCAGCCAGTGGGCATCAGGAGAATATCTCCACTGAAGACCAACATGGTGGTGATAGCCATGGCAAGAAGAAGAAAAAGAAGAAAAAACAGGGCTAAAATACTTTTTTATCCCTGAATTACCTAAATTCGCCAACATTGTGCTATAACTGCCCGCAGCAAGGGATGGCCGGAACATCCCGCATCACAATTCCATGGCAATTGTAACAATAACTTGCGAGACAGGGTGAAGACGGCTTTCGGTGAGTCCGGCCCCTCAGACCGATGAGACGCTTCACTTTGGGTTAATTGATAACATGTATCTAGGACGAGTAATCGGGACAGTGGTTGCTTCCCGTAAATATGAGGGTCTTGAAGGGACAAAGCTCCTGGTAGTGCAGCCCCTTGACCATAACCAGAAGCCGGTCGGTGAGCGGGAGGTGGCTGTTGACACTGTAAAGGCTGGTCAGGGAGATTTAGTTTTCCTGGTTGGAAGCCGAGAAGCAGCCCTTGCCCTTGAAAAGGACTTTGTTCCTGTTGATTCGGCAATTGTCGGTATAGTTGACGAGGTGGATCTGCAATGAAAGTGGCCAAAGTACTTGGGACCGTGGTCGCCACGGAGAAACACCCCGATTTCGATTCTCTTAAACTGCTCATTGTGCAGCCCTTGAATGAGCGAATGGAGCCAGAAGGCAACTCCTTCATCGCCACCGACAGGGTTCAGGCTGGTGTTGGTGACACTGTTCTGGTCATGCGTGAAGGGGGCGGCATCCGTATGCTGTTCGGTCGTGCCCCCAAGTTCGCCATTCGCTCCCTCATTGTGGGCATTGTGGACCAGGTGTCAGTGAACGAATAGGCCGGGCACGGTGCATGCCATGTTCTTATGGTGGGGGCGGTCAGAATATGGCCCGGATTTAACGAATATGATTTCCGCAAGGAGATAAGGTGCTTGAAAGCGACATCAGACGAGAGATCGTAAAAGTCTCTCAGCAAATATTTCAAAATGGTTGGGTAGCCAATCACGATGGCAATATATCCATCAGGCTGGGCGGAGACCGGTTTCTGATTACGCCGACTGCAGTAAGCAAGGCAGAGGTATCGGAATCAAACCTTCTGGTGGTTGATCCGGCCGGCAAGAGACTCTCTGGCAAGAGCAGGCCTTTTTCAGAGCTGGGGCTCCACCTTACCATCTACAAGCAGCGGGATGATGTGAAAGCAGTGCTCCACAGTCATGCCCCATATGCTTCTGCCCTCTCAGCTTCAGGCCTGTGCCTTGACAGACCGTTCCTGGCAGAGCCAGTGGTTTCGCTGGGACCATCAATCCCCACAGTGCCCTTCGCAGCGCCCGGTGCGCAAGCGGAAGCAGCTCTGACCCCATATGTGAGGCGCTTTGACGCAGTGATTCTGGGCAACCACGGGGTACTCACCTGGGGACCAGACCTCGAGACCGC
The DNA here is from genome assembly GCA_964477705.1 of uncultured Myxococcia bacterium. Lineage (GTDB taxonomy): Bacteria > Myxococcota_A > JAVEVO01 > JAVEVO01 > CAYZFJ01 > CAYZFJ01. The sequence continues at coordinate 13,266 of CAYZFJ010000061.1, forward strand.
CTACCTGCGCATGGAGCTGGTGGAACATGTGGCCAAACAGGCAATGCTCGCCCAACAACTGGGAGGACCCATCCCCATCCCCAACGACCTGGTAGAGAGCCTGGTTGCCAAACGCAAAGCAGCCGGCCTGGAACCCCCAGGCTACAGCAGCAAACCATAAACCACCCTCCCCTCCCCTCCCCTACCCGACCCTGCCCCTAAAATTCTATCCTATCGAGCACGTATGAATGCCATGAAGCAGAGCTGCAACTTGAATGTAGAATAAAATTCAACAGGCGCTTCATCACCTTCCCCCGGCACGGTTTGTTACCGGCCCTTAGTAAGAACCTGATTTCATTTCCACAGAACTAGATATTCAATATGTATTTGCTGTTGTATCAATTTCAGCACATTGGTATAGTGATTCCTCACAAATCCAAACATATCATTTGATAGGTCGGCCAATGAGTACTTCTCTTACTGGTAATTTGAATTTAGGTATAAAAAACAGCTACTTAGCGGTTTCACATATCATGGTGATTTCAGTATTCATATTGCTGAACCTCTTTATTGGATGTGCTGATATTCCTGATTTTGAGCCTTTGAACCCTTGCGACCCTGAATACCAGGGTGATGAAGTCTGCAATAAGAATGGTGATGACAACGATGCAGGCGATACTGTCTGCTTAACCAGAGATGGTGACCTCAAGGCTGGATGGTGCCTGATCGGCAACATCTGCATGATGGGGGCCGAAGAGGACCAACTGGACACATGCAGATTCTGCAATCCGAGAGTGACTCCTTCCAACTGGTCTCTGAAAGAAGATGGCAACTCCTGCACAGTTACCAATAGCAACAGTGGGGACAGCACTGTTGGAGCATACCGTGAAGGTACCTGCCTTGAGGGGACCTGTATACCCAACAATGGAGATGAGTGTGCGTGCGAAGAGGAGACCACATGCTGTGATGGCTGCAACCCCATCAATGTGGATGGCTCCTGCGACGACGACACCCTGTCCTGCACCAAGGCAACATGTACTGCAGAAGGAGTTTGCGAAGAGAGCATCCTGGATGGCTGGTGTCTGGTGAATGGAGGCACAGCCTGCGCCAACACCCTTACTGACAGCAGCAACTGCGGCCAGTGTGGTAACGGGTGTGACGAGGGATATGTCTGTACCAGCGGGGAGTGTGTTCTAGACTGTCTGTCAGGGCAACTTATCTGCAATAATGCCTGCGTAGACCCTATGACCAATCACGCCCACTGCGGTCAGTGCAATAACCAGTGCCCCCAGAGCAAGGTGTGTGAAGAGGGAGAGTGCTCCACCAACTGTTCGGCTGGCAACACCAACTGCAATGGCAACTGTGTCAATGTGGTCACCAACCCGGATCACTGTGGTGAATGTTTCAACAAGTGCGGAGTTGGGAGCAGATGTGAGAGTGGATACTGCGTTGCCCGGGTGACCGGTGTGTCGCTGGACTCTGAGAGCATCACCCTTGGCATTGGTGAGACAGCATACCTGACCGCTACAATTGAGCCTGCTGATGCAGCCAACCGAGCGGTGACCTGGAGGTCAGCCGATCCAACAGTTGCCTCCGTGGACAGCAGCGGCCTGGTAACCGGCCTCGCTGTAGGACGAACAGAGATCACCGTTACTACTGCTGAAGGAGCCCGCACCGCCAGCACCCGACTTGACGTGAAGCGGTCGGTTACCAGCGTGACCCTTGCGCCCGCCCAACTGAACCTCACAGTCGGCGCCTATAGCACACTGACAGCCCAGGTCCAGCCAGCCAACGCCACAGACCCCTCGGTCTCCTGGTCCTCTACTAAACCTGCCGTTGCCAGCGTGGATCAGCAGGGGAACGTCACCGCCTTGAGCGAAGGCCAGACAACTGTCATTGTGATGACAACGGACAATGCCCTGACGGCTCATTGCGTGGTCACCGTGACTGAGGTGAAGGTTACCGGGATCGTTGTGAGCCCTGACCAGCTCAGTCTGAATTATGAGGAACAGGTCCCATTACAGGCAGAAATTTCACCAGAGCACGCACCGAATAAAGCGATAATTTGGAGCTCATCAAACAGGCAAGTTGCATCTGTTGCTGCAAATGGACTGGTGACAGGCACCGGACCTGGACAGACTACCATCACCGCCACCGCCCTTGACGGAGGCCACGCCGCACACTGCCCGGTTACAGTGCGCATGCCTGTTACAGGGATTGAACTCAGCCATGAAACCATCCCTGTTCATAACGGAGGAACCGCACAGTTAACGGCCAACATCCTACCAGTCAATGCGTCCAACAAGAGTGTCACCTGGAGCTCAGCCAACATTGGTATAGCCAGAGTAAACAACGCCGGTCTGGTGACCGGGGTTGCCGTTGGCGAGACAGTGGTCACCGCCACGACCCAGGATGGTAATTTTGTTGACACCGCAGTGGTGATTGTGAAAACACCAGTTTCCAGCGTATCAGTTAATCCGGTCATCCTCAATCTACAACCGGGCGAAAGGAGAACTCTCACAGTCACTATTTCACCAGCAGATGCAACTGATCAACGGGTCTCATGGGAGTCGTCCCGCCCTGACATCGCAACGGTTTCTCAGACAGGAGAGGTGACAGGGTTATCCAATGGCAGCGCCACAGTCTCAGTCTCTACAGTGGATGGCAGATTCACTGCCAATGCGGCTGTGCAGGTGGGAACCGCAGTAACAGGAGTAAGCCTTGAGCCGAGTCAATTCAGCATCAGCAAGGGTGAGACTGTGTTTATTAATGCGACTGTTCAGCCTCCTGACGCCGGCAATCAGAACATTATCTGGAGCTCTTCCAATCCCGCAATAGCCAGAGTGAACAACATGGGATTACTGGAAGGTGTCGCTGGCGGCAGAGCGGAGATTACCGCCACAACAGTTGATGGAGGGCTGGAGGCGCAGGCTGACGTTCTGGTAGCGACCGGAGAGGACGTGTGGGCCAGACATTTCTCTGGGACAGCGAGAATCACACCCACAACCGTCAGAGTAGATGTAGCAGAGAATGTGATTGTAGCCGGTTACCTCCAAGGAGGGGGTGCAAACTTTGGTGGTCAGACTTGCACTACAACAACAAATGGCTCCGCCCAATTTGTGGCTAAATATTCAGCCGCCGGATTACATATCTGGAGCAAATGTTGGAATCCCAGTCAAAATGAGTTCACATATGTAAAGGACTTGGATACCGATGATAACGGAAATGTATACTTCTTAGGCTATTTCAGTGGCAGCTATAACAATAGTAGCGTTATTAATTATGGTACTGGTCAAATCACAGCACCTGCAGATAAAGACAGGTTGGTGATTGTCAAGTTGAATGGTACTAATGGAACTTGTATTTACGCTAACAGCTTTGGTACTGACAATTCCTCAGCTAATAGCATAACAGTGGGAGAACAATATTATTATGTTACCGGGGGATATACTTCTAGTATCAATTTTGGAGGCGGAACACGATCAGGCTCGTCGAACTATTCTTTGTTTTTAGCTAAATTCAATTTAGATGGTACCTATGTGTGGGACAAAACAATTAGTTCTTCAAATTATCTATCAGGAGAAAAAATTGTATTAAGTTATGATGAGTCCAATATTATATTGAGCTCAATAGCTAGAGGTAACATATCTATTGGTGGAAAAGCCCACTCAAATGGATCTGTAGATATTGATTACTACATTTTATGCAGTTATAATACAGATGGAAATATAAATTGGTCTAATAGTTTTTCTTCTTTGTATTATTTTGGAATAGGCAATTTAATAAGTACGGCGGATAACAACTTAATGCTTGTCACTAGTGCACGTAAATCAAGCTTAACTTATAATGGACAAGCATTAAATGGTAGCGCAAGCAGCATTGGTTTTATTAAAATGAATTTAGGTGGAGATATTTTATGGAATGATTTCTATTCCTCCATAGGCATTCCTTCTATTGGAATTACATCAATAAACAACACATCAGGAAACTATGTAGCTGTTGGTAGTGTATATGCGGCAGGTGACTCTTTTAATGAATTCGCTAGCATATATTTAGGTGGTCAATCATTTTCTGGTTATAATTCTGATATAAAATTTATTGTTAAGTATAATGATTCAAGAAAGCACCTGTGGAGTAAAAGTCTGTCTTCTTCTTCTGATTATTTTAATATTACAGCAGTAGCTATGGATGATGAGGATTATTCATATGCTGGGGCATATTTTGGTGGGACAGCCTCATTCGGCGGTGAAACATTTACCAGTTCTTCTTCCCATAATGGATTACTCATTAAGTTCAAGCCATGAGGTCCAAATTTAATAACTAAACGATGGCAGCTTCTG
>CAYZFJ010000062.1:0-7219 GCA_964477705.1 uncultured Myxococcia bacterium
TTGGGTGCACCGCTAACAAAGGGCACGGCATGCCGTGCCCCTACAGGCGTTGGGAGGGAGGTTTGGCGTGGGTGGGTGGGTGGGTGGTATGGCAAGCAACACTCGCTCCTGGAACCACAGGTTGATTCTCTTATCCCACCAGCTTCAGGCTCTTACAGGCGTCATACCGCTCGCTCACCTTCTGCCAGTCAATGTCGCTCTCCATCAGTTTCCGCAGGTATTCCTGTCGTCCATTCCCATAATCAATCATGAATGCATGCTCCCAGGAATCAACTACCATGATGATGTCCTGATGGACCGGCAACCCACGATGGTGCTCCATGACGAAGGAGTTCTTGATGGTACCGTCCACCCTGCTCCGTGAAACAACAGTCCAGCCCGGCCCAGACATGGCCGTACCAATCACATCATTAACCCAATTATCCCAAGAACCGAACTTCTGCTCCACCACATCTACCAGGTCCATGGAAGGGCGTCCCGCATTCTTCTTCAGCCCATTAAAGTAGAGCTCGTGGAGATAAGCACCATTAAAGGCAACAGGCTGGCGCCTGCGCAGTTCGCTGAAGAGCCCGAACGAATAATTAGCCTGGCCAGGATCAACCTCTTTGAGCATATTCTCAATCTCATTGAGCTTCTTTACATACCCTTGATAAAGCTTGAAGTGAGCCTGAAGCTGACTCTCGCTGAGGTTGTTCAGATTTCCAAGCAGATGATCATAATTTTTCGGTTCAATGCCCATTGCCGGTTCACCCTCCTGTTCCTATGTTTGTTTGTCTCAGAGCCAATAGATTCGAGCCCGCACGCAATGCCTGGCAGCAGCAGAAGAAGAAGCAAGCAACGAGCGAGGAACGAACAACAAAAGAGATGGTTCCCGCAAAGCTTTGATCAATAGCCTGTTGCTCTTACAGGGCATAAATTGGGGGCAAAGTTACATTCACATTAGGAATGATGGATGAATTATCGGGGAATGCTGAGGACGGCGAAATAAGGGCGATTACAAAGCTGACCAGCTATCGCTCTGTGCAGCCATTGAATGCTCATTCTTCAGCCAATAATAACAGGATAAAAGGCTCCAAGGCGAAGCTCCTCAACCAGATGCTCCTGGGTACGCACCACATGACGGAAGGCGGTCGCCAGTTTGCCGAGGGGAGAGAGCTCAGAGAGCACACCGGATCCGCCAGTACATGGCATCTCAAAATTTCCTGCGAGTTGAATCAGGGGATTATGCTCCCTGAACTTATTAATAACCTCCCCATCAATAACCTCCACACCAGCCACCCCTTCTACCCGCATAATGCACCTGTTCACTGAAGATGCAGCATCAGCCTTCCATGACTGACAATCGGCAGGCATCACGTGGGCGGCGATTACCGCTCCCCCCTCTTTATTGAACTTGGACACCAGCGCCTCTGCCTCAGGGCGACCACCGCCACAGCCACAGCCACCTACCATGCCTCCCATGCCGCCCCCCCCATCACCATCATCAGATCCCCTTCGCTGCCCTTGCTCCCAGGCAGACAATCCGCCCCATTCCTGATTAACAAAAAAACGGCTATTACAGTCGGGGGGAAACGCCAACACAATCCCAGTATCAGTAACAATTTCAACCCCGACAAACACAGGGAACCCCATGCGAAGACCAGCGTTATACTCTTCTTGAGCCGCACCAACATTGTCACGTTCTACGAAGGCAATCCCATCCAGCCCCTCTCCCATAGCTCTCCTGATAATTTCAGCAGGCTCGAACCGTCCACCACTTGAAAACGAAGAATGAACATGCAAGTCAATCAGCATGAGACACCGTATATCCCTTCTGGTCAGAAAATGTGCCGTACCACACGTCGCTCCCACTTGAACTTGAACCTGCCAACCATCCTCAGCCCTGTCTTACGCTCCAGCCATATCAGCTAAACAAAAAGAAGTATATACCTGCAAATCAAAAGGCATTGAAGAATTCGGGTGATTATTTCGATACTCCTGAACGGCTAATCGAACCTTCAAATTGAGTCATCAGGTGTAATCCCTTGTTTTTTTCTTCAGGAAATGACGAACAACCATCAATGGTGTAAAGTACATCAATTTTGAAGGTTGCTTGTTTAGTTGCCGATACCTGTCGGTACTGTGCAGAACCCATAAGCGAAGGAGTCCGGCAAATTGGACAGGTTGTACAAGCGGTTGGTATTGGGCATAATACTTGGCGTACTGGTGATGATCGCCTTCAGCCTCTATGGGGATCTACACCAGTTAAGGCTCAACATTATCTCCTTCAACTGGACAATCATCCCTATAGTGTTGCTGCTCACCCTGTGCAACTACACTATCCGTTTCGTCAAATGGTCGGCCTACCTGAAGCTGCTGGCCATACAGATACCAGTGCTTGACAGCCTGGCCATTTTCATGTCCGGGCTCATGATGTCCATCACACCCGGCAAGGTGGGAGAGCTCTTCAAGTCCTGGCTTCTGAAGGAATCCCACTCTATTCCTATTACAGAGAGCGCTCCTGTAGTTGTTGCCGAGAGACTCACCGACCTGTTAGCCCTGTTTGTAATCACCATATTTGGACTACTTCTCTACAAGGTCGGGACTGCTTCTTTAATTGTTGGCATCGTCGTCGTAGCCTTGCCAATCGCCATCTTGACCTGCCCACCCCTATTCAGATTCTGTCTGGTCATGCTGAGAAAGCTTCCCATCCCCATCCTCACCAGAGCGGCTGACAAAATCAACGAGTCATACACCTCCATGACAAGACTGATCGCTCCCCTGCCCCTGGTGGCAGCAACCATCCTGAGCGTCATCTCCTGGACCGCCGAATGCCTCGCCTTCATGCTCATCATCAAGGCAGTCCCCGGCGTTGATGGGAGTGCAATCACTCTACCCCTTGCAGCATTCGTCTTTGCCGCCTCAACTGTGGCTGGCATCCCCTCTCCTGGCGGTCTTGGCCTGACTGAGGGCGGAATGACCGGCCTGAGCATGCTCATGATGGGCACCACAAAACAGGCTGCAGTGACCGCCACCATCCTGACCAGGTTATGCACCCTCTGGTTTGCAGTTTTCATAGGGATGGGGGCAATGTTCCTGTTCAGAAGAAGGATTGGGCTCTCAAGTTCTACACCGCTGGCGCAAGCTATGGAGACAGGTAGTGGGGATAAAACAGGGCTGGTGTCCTAATGCCAGGGAAAAAACTCCCGAATCTAAACAATTTCGTTAAAAAGCATTCAAATCAGCGGTTGGATTGGCAGAGATAAAAACGGCAGGCGAGCATCAAAACAGCACTGAGCCCACAGCCGGAGCATTGCCTCTGGCAAAAGCGCCCCCATCCATGGGTTTGCCCCCCTGGGGCTGTACTCTGGTCAGAACCACCGCATCCTCCCCTTGCGGACCACATGCCACAACCAGCCCCTGCTTGGAATCCACTCTCAGAACCGTACCAGGTGCGGCTTCCCCAATTTTGGCCTGTTCTGCCGGCTGCACTCCCAACACACGGATCACGCGTCCAATGGAATCATGGGTAAAAGCCCCTGGCCAGGGAGACAGACCCCTCACAAAGCAATCAAGCTCAGCGGGCATAAGAGTCCATAAGATGTGGCCATCTTCCTTACTGATCACCGGGGCGATGGTAGCTGCCCTTTCATCCTGCGGCTCAAAAGCCACCCCACGGGCATACAGATAATCGAGTATGTTGCCTCGTTCGCCCTTCCCCATCTGCCCGCCCTGCCCGCCCTGCCCGCCCCCATCACCCGCCAAGGCAGCCCTGAACTTATCAAGCGCCTCCATCAAAGCCACAGCCCCCACCCCAGAGAGCCTCTCCCCCAGGGACTCACTGTCATCATCAGCACGGATTGCCTCAGTCCTGCGCAAAAGCACAGGCCCCGTATCCATGCCCTCATCCATCTTCATGATGCTCACGCCAGTCTCACGGTAACCCCGCACGATGGCCCACTGAATGGGGGCAGCTCCACGAAGATCCGGCAGAAGGCTTGCATGCACATTGAGCGGCGCTATCCCTGGAAGCTGAAGAAGCCATGGACGCAGAATCTTGCCGTAGGCTACCACCACCAGAAAGTCGGGAGCCAACTCCTCCAGCGCTGACCGTATCTCAGGCAACCTCTCAGGCTGAAACACGGGAATACCAACCGCCACAGCCACATCCTTCACTGGTGGCGAGGCAGGTTTGCGCCCGCGGCCAACCGGTCTATCGGGCCTGGTGACTACGGCCACCACATCATCAGGGCCGTCAAGGAGAGCCTGCAGGCAGGGAACTGCAAATTGGGGCGTACCCATAAAGACGATTTTGAATTTTCTGATTCTGGCATGGACTGATTGATCACCAGTCATTGGTTTCTCCTGGCAACTGCTTTGAACGATCTAACAGTGTGTGTCAAACCCCAATTGGCATCAACCCACATTCCTCATATCCACCCTGATGCCGTCGGAAACCGAGACAACCGCTGCGCCCTCGCTCCCCATCCCTTCTTCCGGCCCGCTCCCGCCCCGAACCACCACCACCCCATCACCCTCCTCAGCCACGTCTCCGGCCATACCACAGACCACACCCCTGTTCAACAATTCCCCCTCCCCGGAAGCACCCACAACTTTCAGCCCATTTTTCACCAGGATTCTTACCAATACCGAAAGTTCCCCAAGAGCCTCTCTCCCCCTGGCCTGAGCAAGCAGCGCCAGTGTGGCAACCACAACACTAATCCCGATTGCTGCCACCAACCCCTCAACCATTCCAATCCCAGGCGCCAAATACACCCTAAAGATCACCAGAGCAGCAAAAACAGCCAGCCCTGTAAACAGAAACGGTGCTGAGACCATGTAAAAGTCAGCCATCTTCACAGGCCCTCGCCTCCCCACATACCAGAAAAGGAGGGGCTTGCGCACCAGCAACCCAACCAGTGAAAAGGACAAAGCCACACCCAACGCCCCCCACGGCAACCCCATGAGGAAGGAGCCAATTGCAGTACCCCCGCTGATGAACCCCCATTGGAGCATCTCCCGAGAGCGCCCCTGGGATATAAATAGCCAGCCAGTGGAATGACCAATAGGCTGGGTAAGCACTGAAACACCTAATGCGGCAAGCAAAGGAGCCGCTGCCAGCCACTGCTTACCAAGCACAACCCCAATAATCCAATCAGGCACCGCAACAAAACACGCAGCCACCGGCATGGTGATCATGATTATCATGGAGAGCATGCCCAGGTAAGTCTTCCTGTACCGCTCCGACTCATTAACCAGCCTACTTAACGTAGGCACAGCCACATTTCCCAGTGGCTCATTGAGCTGTTTCAGGGGGATGGTGATTGCTTCGATAGCTTTCTGGTAAAAGCCTAAAGAGGCAGCGCCAAACAGGCGCCCAATCAGCACCTGGTCCAGGTTACGGGAAAAATAGTTCACAATGCTGTACCCGGTCAGGTTGCCACCAAATGCCACCATGGATCTGACCCCTGACTTCCAGGACAGGCGCCCCGGTCTCCAGTCACAAACAAGCCAGGCGCAGATGGCAACCACCATGGCATTAACCAGTTGCTGCACCACCAGAGCCCAATAACGGTAACCCATGGCGGCCACCACCACCGCAGCAGCGCCACTGGCAACAATGCCGGCCATCTCCATCCAGGCGATGGCTCCAAATCGCATCTGCCGCTTGAGCAGGGACACATGCTGCACTGTAAGGCCGCTGAAGATAAACCCGGCAGAAATGGCCAGGGTAACCGGAATAAGCTCCGGTTTCCCATAAAACCAGGCAATGGGAGGGGCAAGCAGTACGGCTACCATCATCATGGCTGCGCTGAACAGAACATTCAGCCAAAAGAGAGTGCTCACTTGAGCATGACTGATCTCTTCTTGCTGCACAGTAGCCATGGATAAGCCCAGCTCCTTGAACAAGGCCACAAAACCAGTCACAGCCACCACCATCCCCACCAGACCAAAGTCATCAGGTGTAAGCAGTCGAACCAGCACCAGTGTGGCCATCACCTGCAAGAGGGCTTTGGCTGCCTGAGCAAGAGCAGTTAATAAACCACCTCGCATGGTATGGATTTTCAGATTCTGCTTGATGTGAGCTGTGTCAAAGTGTTTTCGGTAACGTACATCGGCGCTGTCCGGCGCTTGAAATAACGGGACACCAACTGATTCTGCTCTTGGGTTTGGAGGCCGTATATCAGGATTCAATGACATTTGTACCCTGAAGTGGTCTGAACAGAATAGCAATCGAGTATCATGGTGTACCTTCACTGGCAATAGGAGTTTTGGTGTTGGGTACAGATTCAGCTATCTGAAGGCTATTTCGGAATTGCTCCCAGGAGATTTTACCATTACGCAGTAATCTCATCTGGGCTGTATCAGTATGAATGGAGAACCAGTCTCCAATCCCGAGCTTGCTACCATTTGCTCCCTGTGTAGAGTTGAATTTGCCAGATTTAGTCGGAGCAGACTCCTCCCTTACTCCAGACCGGGCCAGACTTCCAAGGTTGAAATGCCCCTGCCCACCAGGCAGCTTGCCTGATGATTTGACCGTGCCCCCTGTTTTTTCAGCTTTAATGTCTTTGACTCGAGTCAACACCACCACCCGGATCGGCTCAGGTGGGGTTTTCACTCCTTCAGCCAGTTGCAAGGACTTATCAATGGATTTACCAATGTTCATGAACAGAGAATGGAGCGAGCTGCCCTTACCAGCCCCGCTGGCACCATTCGGCTCCAGGTTATCCAGCTCTACAGGCACAAGGATCCCCCCTGCTACTTCACCCCCACTCCGTACAACAACGGGAGCACCACCAGCACCACCAGCACCGGCAGATGAATCCCGCTCTTTGTCTCCTCCTCCATAAACAGCCACAAAAGGAATCACTCGCCCAACCAACTCAAACCCTGGCTTCCCCTCCCCCCCCCCACCCCGGGCCCCCGAAGCCGCAGCGCCAGCAGCACCAGCCAAGCCCTGCCCCACACCAACAGCCACCGCCATCGCCATCACCCGTTGCGATAAAACACCCATCTCCAACACAAAACGCGGCGCAGTCCCTGCCCGGGCCACCTGAGCCCTTCCCCCACTCCTTGCCACCAGTCTCCGTGGTACCCGGTTCATGTGAAGCACAGCTTCTCCAGCCAGCTTGCCTCCCTTCAGAGCAGGTGCCCAGACCTCGACGGTCTGCAAATATGTGGCTTCAGCTAAGGGATTGAACGCCAATTCAATCATACCCAGCACACTTTGAAACATGTT
>CAYZFJ010000062.1:7229-17077 GCA_964477705.1 uncultured Myxococcia bacterium
GTTCTGACAGGATTGGGATTCGCAACCATCCAGGACCACATTGACCACCACCCCGACCTTGCCGCCCCCCCCCCGCACCTCCATCACCAGCACCAGCGGCAAGCCCTATGCCAACACCTGCAAGCCTGGGACCGCTGCTGCGTTCCTCTGCCCCCATGAGGAGGACCAACCTGTTCCTGAGCACCCAGGCAATCTGACGCAGATCAATGCCCCCTGCGGTTGCGCCCTTCACCGCCTGTGGTCCCGCCCCATTAGCCACCATGCCTGCCACCGGCCCACTACTGCTCCCGCCATCGCTTGCCCCCTTCTGCCGCCCCCCCAGGTCTGAAAACCCACCGTCACTGCCCAAAGGTAGTTCCTCCCCTCCAACCCCCACATCCAACTCCCCCGACGGCCCAATATTATCAGGCACCAAACCGCCATCATCCCTCTCCACCGGATCAGGGTCAGGCAAGGGAATCCCACCCCCTCCTTCAGGCGGAACAGGTGGCTCAACAGGCGCATCGGGGACACCAGGTAACGGTGTTTCGGGTAGGACCTCCACCCTCTCAGACAGATCAACCCGTACCAGACCATCGGAGGTCAGTTCTAAGACAAGATCCGTGTGAGGAAAAACATATACGGTCAAATTGCCAGTAGTTATCCCATCCACCTGCACAATGGGAATCCCTGCAGCACCTGTATTCCTTGCCACATTGGGGTCTTCCAGGTTTGGCGATATGGTCTGAGCGCCAACCTCACTACCCAGGCCCAATCCGATTCCCCCCTGAATTTGTCCCTGCTCAAGCCCTGTACCCCCGCCCCCGACCCCGCCCACGGCTCTCCAGCTACCCACATCGGCACTAAAACACACCACAAATGACACCATGATAATTAGCCAGCGTACCATGGTAACCCTCAAATCCTCTTGCTCAGGTAAAAGTTATTTCCCCGTCGGGAGGCAGCCCCCAATCAATCGGCCGCCACCAGCAGCTCGCTCTCATCGTCCAGACTATACAACCTCACATCCTTGTCCTTCAGCCTTCTGGTCGGATCAAGTTTGGCGATTATGCTGTGGATGTTACGAACCACATCATCAATCTGAAGGGATGGGAACCCGTCGTGGAGGGTCTTGCCAATATACCGGTTGCCCTTCAACTCAATTACCTGCAAATAGCGATTGTCGGTGAAATACTGCCTCATTCCACGTTCTGTACCATCCAGGGCCTTTTGTAGCTGACCATCAACGACAATCCCCAAGAATAGGCATTGCTCTTTTTTTGCACCCACTTTGAAGGCCTCCTTTATCATATGAATGCCGCAACTGTACCCACCACCACCTAATGTCAAAGGGCGAGCAGCCAAGCGCAGCTTTCATGTTCAAAAAGGTAATATCTACACCACAGAACCAGAGTAAAGCCTGCACCTGCTCCTCTGTTCTTCACCTCACAACCGATATCGCAATTGGTCTGCCTAGCCAGCTTACTGGGCATAGTTGATGCCCTCAAAACCAGGACAAAATGAGCGGCTTTCGTTTTTTTGTTGAAATAGTGGATGGAATCGTTATGATGCAAGCTGTTACGGGCGATTAACTCAGTGGTTAGAGTGCCATCTTCACACGGTGGAAGTCGCAGGTTCAAATCCCGCATCGCCCACAACGATTAATAAAGCCCGGAGTTATCATTAAAGGCGACTCCGGGCTTTGTTGTTTTTAGTCTCTCTGGTTTCGTCAAACAGCAGCGCACCGGCACAGCCGGTCCGAATAATTCGTAGCGTAGAAGTTCAAATTGGCATATTTGACATAGGCGGGGGAAGAATTATCGCAGGAAATCTGACTAGTCGATCTGCTCCTCAAGAGCTTCCACAGTACCCTCAAGCCACTCCTGACCAAGAGCACTGGGGTTCCTCTCCAGGTAAGACGCTTTCTTCTTCTCAAGATCCTGGGCACACTCAACACACAAAGTAGTATTGGGTAGGGCTTTTAGTCTTTTAGCCGGAATGGGTTCCTCACATTCCCGGCAAAGTCGGACCTTATCCATCAATTAACCTCCTCATGACAGCATTTGACAGGCTGCATAACCGTCGAATTATGCGGCCGAATTGCAGCTGTATGCCATTCAACAACTGACTAAACAAGTCCTTTTAAGGAACGGCAGATTTAGTGCATGATCCTGAAGTATGCAAGAAAAAAGAACCTGCCGGGGAAAATACTGTACGATGGAAAATAAAAAACCTTTCCAAATTCTTTGCTTCCCAGCGGAAATGCTGTATGTTGAACAGCATATGATGTTGACCAGACTAACTGCCACACCTTTGCAGATGCCAGTCGACAGCAACAACACTCAAGGTTGCAGGTCATACAGATCTCTGTCTGGTCTCCTACGACGAACCGAACCACCTATTATAGTTCAATTAAGCCTTAGCGCAACACCCCGGTCAGCAAAAGAAGTAATAGAACCAATCCCTAACAATGCAATACCATCTGCAAATTGCCGAGCAGCCTGGTCAGTACATACACAACCAGCATTCACGAAAAATAGAGTCATCACAGAAGCGACAGTGCCCTCATGGCCTGGAAGACCCGTGAATGCGGGAATGACACTGACAGACAAGCTGTTGTTTATAGGAGACAGCGAGTTAACCACACTCCTCCCCACCCATAACCGCAAGGAGGTATGGAAAGAGCAGATCCAATCAGGGGCTGGCACCCCCACCTTGCACCACCCTTTTTCACTTTTAACCAGGAAGAAGACAACCCCATCAGCTCAAGCAGATATTGAGCGTGTGTTTCACTTCCTGGTGGTTCACGACGGCCGCCATACCGGACGGAGGTAGGCATGGAATTGAACGTAGTCTTCAAAGACATGGATCCCGAACCTGCAGTTACCGAAAGACTGGAGAGCAAGCTTCAGAGATTGGAGGAACGTCTCGGCAAGCCCATCGCAGCAAAGGCAGTGCTGATTCAGCACAAGAACGAAGTTGATTGCCAGATTCGGTTGCCCTACTACAAGAAGCGGGAACTTGTTGCTGCAGCCACAGGGCGGGACTGGACTTCAGCAGTTGACGAAGCGACAGAGAAGGTGGAACGACAACTGAATCGAGCCGAAGAGCAACGGCAAGGCCGAAGGGATGGCAAATCCCTCCGAGAAGTTCCTAACCTGGAGCCTCTCGCCTCTGAGCCGGAGGTTGCTCCTCTGGTTGAGGTGGAGTTTGTTTCCAGAGTGCTTGACTGATAATTACGGTTACTTTGCACATTGAAGCAAACAACCGACAACAATAACATAGGCCAAGAGGCCTGATTAAAAAATGAAACCCGGTCGAACTCAGTTCGGCCGGTTTCTTTTTTTTACATTACATCTAAAATCAATTTTCATTGCTTAAATTGGCAATACCCTGCTCCAAGCCAGGCATATTTACGGGAACACAGCCAAACAGGTGCACACATACACGCAGGCGCAGGCGCAGGCACGCAAACCCTGTTCTCAACAATCCAAGCGGAGAAGCGGGAAATACTCCAAACACATCCCAGCACCCCATCAACCGATCAGGGCTTCACTGGCAGATAAGCGACAGCCTCTACCTCAACCTTAACACCTCTGGGGAGGGCGCTCACCTCAACACAAGCCCTCGCTGGAGGATTAACCTTGAAGAACTCACCCCAGATCCGGTTCAGCACAGGGAACGAGCCCAGGTCGGTCAGATAGATGTTGGCTTTTACCACATCCGCCAGTGAACCACCTGCAGCCTCCAGAATGGCAATCAGATTGCGCAGCACTTGGACTGTCTGGGTCTCCACATCATCACCCACGATCTCGCCGGTCTGGGGATCAAGGGGGATCTGGCCTGACGTGAACAGGAAGTTATCGGCTCGAATGGCTTGGGAATATGGCCCAATCGCTGCAGGAGCTGCCTCAGTGTCGATGATGGTCATACCACCAGCCCAGTGACCGCCATCCGCTCCGCTTCCAGCATCAGCTTCGCACTCACAACCGCAATCTAAAACCGAATCTAAATCTTCAAGATCAATGATTTCATCGGTTGTATTCACATTGAGGTCTTCGACTGTGCTCGTGCTTGTGCCATCGCAGCAGCAGCAGCCACCACCAGTCACCTTGACTACACCATCTTTGCAGCAGTCATCGGAGGCGCTCATCCTGCTTTAACCACTCTACCGCTTCGCAGACAGCGAGTGCAGACTCTCATATGGGTCGGATTACCGTTAACGATCACTCTCACCCGCTGCAGATTGGGGAGCAGACGCTTCTTGGTCCGGTTATGGGCGTGGCTAACATTCATTCCAACGGCAGGACCTTTTCCGCAGCATTCACATTTTCTAGACATGGTTCACCTCAAAAAACCTGCCTTATCCCAAGCGAATAACAACACACTCCCAGACGGCAACTGAAATCGAGTCACCATGAGCGGCTGTGTTCCTTCTGGAAGGGAGGGCAGGCAACGACAATCAAGTTCCCTGTCCATGGACGAACAGGCGTAAATACGTACCATACACCAGTGCCATCTTCAAGGGCACGCATAATATCCATTGTCGAGGATCTGAGCAAGGACTTTATTCATAATATGGATAATTTAGCCAATCGGGATCACCCCATGAGAGAATCCATGGTGGGTGATAACGAGATCTACCTGAAAAAATTTAGGCCGCTGCTTAGTAATTGTTTAGGCGAAACAAAAAAGGCCCTGAAGCCGATTGACCTCTGAGCCTTGATTCATGCGGTAGGCGAGATGAGGTTCGAACTCACGGCCTTTGGTTCCGGAGACCAACGCTCTATCCAACTGAGCTACTCGCCCTCTGAATCGAAAGGTATATAACCCCAAAAGGGGCATGTTGCAAGTATTAAATATGCCCGGTTTTATCCACCTGAACATCACCATCTAAAGCTTATCTGCTCTTAAGAACGGAGCAGAAGCATCACGTACGCGCAGGATTTCACAGGCAGCACCACCACACAGGCAGCCGTTCTTACCGACAGAACCTATTCGTCCTGTCCACCTTCATTATGGCCGGGCACCAGGGAGTGGCGATTCAGTTCCTTTTTGATACGCTTCCAATCGGGCATGAACTGGTTCATAAATGCCACAAATCGCGGGCCGTGGGATGGCTCCAGTATGTGCACCATCTCATGTACAGTCACATACTCAAGACATTCGGGGGTGTATTTGGCAAGCTCCGTATTAAGCCGTATGGTACACGCCCGCACATTGCAGCTCCCCCACTTGGTTTTCATCCGGCGCACAAACACCTTCTCCACAGGGACCTGGATTACCGGCTCCCAATTGGCAATGTGTGCAGCAGCCTCACTGTGCACCTGCTCCCGGTACCACGCAGCCAGTATCCCCTCACAACAGGCCCTGTTCTCCTGCTCGCCGGAAGGTACCTGGAGGATCAACAGCCCCTGCCCCAGTTGTTTGCACAACTCCCGCTCCCGCTGAAGAACGGAGCCTTGTCTGCCGCACTCTACACCGCTGCTGCTGCCAAAACGGTTAATAATCTCATCCACCAACGAATTATCGGGCCACACCACACTTACCATTGGCGACCTGCTAGAGTTCGCCACCACAACCAGTCTGCACTCCTGCCCCCAGACCGTGTGGATCTCCCCATTTATATAACGATGGGGAACCTCACGCTTCTGCTCCCTGATCAACTCCAGCTTGCGCTGAATCCAGGCAATTCGTTTAAACACAAATGAACGGATACTCTCTTCAGACATCGACACAGGCGCAGTAACGCACAGCCGCCCATCCGGCGAATATATCCTGATGTACACATTCCTGATGCGCTTTCGCACCACCTCTATCTCAAGCCCCTGTACTACCATAACCTGTCCTTCATACTGACTTGCCTTTCCGCCCCGCCCCACATTAACCGGAACCAGGAACCCGATAATCCCACCCCGCCCACAACACAACCACCGCATACTAACACGAACCAGAGCAGAGAAAACCAGATGAATTACCCCATCCTATGACTGCCCAAGAGGGCAAAGCCAGACAAAGCTAACAACCTATGGGTTGAAGCCTCCACCATAAACTAGGTTGATACAAACCAAGATTGGAAAGCATACAGATAGAAAATCCATCCTTCATACACAGCCACTTTTGAAAATACCACTCCTGCAACGGCAGGATATTGGCAGGGGGGGTGAGGGGCAGATGGTTCGATGGTCCTGATGTGATTACTGACACGGAACTCTGGAGGGCGAGCGCCGCTCGCCCCTACACCTTTGCTCCTTCAACTTCAACTTTCAGCTCTCCTCGTGTGGGCGAGGATATATTCTGGGTTATGGTGATAGTGGCAGGGGTATTGGGTGTTGGTGGGGGTGTGGATCAGGGTGGCGTGGCCGGCTTGGGTGAGGCTGGTCACAATCAGTTGGGTAAAATCCATGTGGAAGCCGAGTTTGCAGTGTTTGCTGACCGCTTCTTTCAGGGTCCAGTGGGTGATGATGGCCTGGGTGCGGGTAAGGAACGGGTAGCGGTAGTTGTTAATCCTCTCAATCTCTTCGGGAGCGAAGACCATGGTGAAGTCTATTTTCGGTTCCCTGAGCAGCTCAAGATCAATACCGATCGGGCGCCCCATCACTGCTGCGGCCATGGCCAGGCTGTGGGAGTGGGTGATGCTGATCTCCAACCCGGGCACTTCTGCTCCGGCCACGTGTACCAATGGAGCGTGGGTGTCTACCCTGTTGGTGATCTCTATCTGATTGAGCAGGGGGGCTGGCGGAGCCCCTTCGGAGAGCTTCCGGGACAAGAGTTCCCATATTACCAGTTTAGCGGCCAGTCGCCCACCCAGCCATTCAATCTTCCGCTTCTCGAATTTGAATGAAGAAAGCCTATCAAGTTCAGCAGCGGTCAGAGAAGGGGCCAAGTCTACTGCCCATGTCTTCCCTGCAACCATCTCTCGAACCTGATCCAAGTCCACGCCAAACAAGAGGGCGTCTCCAATGGGCCAGATAATTCCCGGTTGGAATATGTCCTGGGGTTCAGGCAATTGTTGCGGAGGATGCATGGGATTTACCAGTGTAAGTGATGCTGCTCGTCAACGTGAACTGCACTCAAACAGAAGAGCCGGAAGTGCATCACTCGTCAGTCCTTGATGGAATCCTTTATGTAGTTGGTCCCGGCAGTGAACTTGCTCTGCTCAAGGACCTCGTAATCATGGAGCCTGAGGACTGGCTTACCCTTGGTGTCGTAAGCAGTAACCTGGAACTTGCCCTGATGGATGCCGAAGGTGGGGTGTACCGTGGATCCCAGGGACCGGGCGACCACATAGTAGAGCCCCGCACCCAGCTTGGAAGGATCTTCCACATACTCAACCCTGCCCAGTTTGTGAGGCAGGGACATCAGGTTATTCTTCACGATGTCCCAGATTCCGGCAGTCTGGAAGCAACCTTCGGTGATCATGGCCACAATCTCGTTCTCATTCAACCCGAAGATGTTCCGGTGTCTGGCCCCAATCTTGATTGTGGCGTGCACATCATCATCACCGATTGAGTTGACCTCCTGCATGACCTGGAAAGAGGGACCATGGAAATAGACAGTGTAGATAGTCTCCTGATCCACCATCTTCTTCTTGCGATCAACCTTGATCTCGGGGATATCCGACCTGGAGTCGCCATTAAGCTTGATGACCTGGCCAGTGAAATGGTTCCTGGCCAGATTCAGCTTATTAAATGACACCAGAGCGAGCCCATCAGCTTGCTCGGACACGGCAATCTTGATAGAGCGTCCCTCATGGACCTTGATGGGGGAGCCGAAGACGATATTGCCCAGGGTTCTGTCATCACTGCCATCAATGGCAGCAGCCTTCTTGAACACCTCAATCCCGCACACCCCAGGCACGTAGGGCACATTCTCAATGGCGTGGTCCTTGAGGAACTGGTGCTTCTCCTTAACCACAAAGCCGCCCAGGCTATACTTCTCGGCCTTCATATAGTCGAGGATGTCCATGGCCTGGATGTTGCCACAGAACATTGCGGTGTGATTTCCACTTCCGTTCTGGACCTCATTGAGGAAATGCTGAATTCCGGTCTCTGGCGGGATGAAGTCGATACCAGCCATCTTGAGGATGTCGATAATACCACCCTTGACGGCCATACCAGCGCCATCCCAGGCAGTCCATGCCACGTTCGCAGTCCTGGCGCCTTCTGTGTTGCTGAACTTGCCCCAATCAAAGTTGTTCAGCATGTTATTTGAAGCGGCATAATCGCACTGCCCGTTGTTGCCCAGCACCCCTGCCACAGAGGTGAAGCTGGTGAACACCTTGATATTCTTCTCATTTCGCAGCACGTGCATCAGGTTGACAAGGCCAGTAATTTTCACGTCAAAGACCTTTGAAAACTCCCGGTATTCCTTCTTGCGGATTGGCTTGCTGATCTCAAGTCCTGCAGTGTGAACGACCCCATCGACCCGGCCGAACTTCTTCTTGCCTGCCTCCAGGGCCTTGGCCAGGCTATCCGGATCCATCACGTTGGTGCTAGTATAGACCACATCGCCACCAGCAGCCTTGATGTTAGTCACCAGCTCGGTGGCATCGGCCTCCAGACTGGCCACAATGAACTTGTTCCGATACCGCTTGGCCATCTCTGTCATGATCAGGGCCATAATGCCCTGGGCGCCACCAGTAACAAAGAACACGGTGTCGCAGGTAATCGGGAGCTTGGTGTCGGCTGGAATCACCCGCTCGACACACTTGACGATGTGGCGGGTACCGGCACCAGCGCCAATACCAACATCCACTCCACCCCCAATGCTGGCAACTGGTGCAGCGGTATACCCCACCTCCACCTCATAGCTGTTGTTGTCGAGGGTCTCCTGGATCAGCTTCTCGGCAGTGTTCTTCACCCCTTCGGCGAAATCCACAGCCTTCACGTTGATCCGCTCATACTCCTTTTTATAGGTCTTGAAGAACCCACCCAGGGCACCGCCCAGGACGTTAGTCTTCATCCAGGTGCCGCTTCCGGTGAATGAGGCACCAACCACCTTCAGGTTGGGAGCGAGATGTTTGCCAATGATGAAGACGCTCTTGGCAAACTTAAAGATGGCTTCATGTTGAGCAGCAAGATCCTGTCCATAGACCCAGGCGTTGGTTGCACCCACAGGCAGCACATGGAAGTAGGCATCTACAGGCCCCAGCTCCTCAAGTCGCTTGGTGAGGGACTCTTCATCTGAGAAGTTGTCGAGCCTGATGGCGGTGATTTCACGCTCCTTGAGAAGTTGAACAAACTTGTTGTAGGTTCGCTCTTCCTCAGCAAACACAAGGGCAGTCTTTACTCCCTGTACCGGCTCACCCCAGGCCAGCTCCTTGGGAACGGAGATCACCTCGTACCGCTTGATCTTCTCGTCCATTACCACAGTGGGGATTGGGGCTGGAGGGGTAACGGTAGCGATTGAGGCAGTGGCAGCAACGGCAGCGCCCTTGACCTTCCGGCCATTGGCAGACACGAAGGGCACAATCTTGTTGATGGTGTTCACGTCGGCCACGTTGATCCGGGCCTCTTCGGGGATGTCGAACTCTTTGCGCATGGCGGAGAAGATCTCCACCTGCTTGATGGTGTCGATACCCAGGTCCGCCTCAAGGTCCGCGTCATCCTCAAGCATGTCGACCGGATACCCGGTCTTCTCAGCGATGATTCGCTTCACCTCTGCCTCAACGCTGCCCTGGGCGCTGGCCACAGGGGCCGGGGTCAAAGCGGGGGCAGGTGCTGCAGCGTAGGCTGCCGGAGCAGAAGCAGCAGCAAGGGCCGGTGCAGGGGCAGCAACGGCACCGCCCTTGACCTTACGGCCGTTGGCAGAAACGAAGGGCACAATCTTGTTGATGGTGTTCACGTCGGCCACGTTGATCCGGGCCT
>CAYZFJ010000062.1:17177-17562 GCA_964477705.1 uncultured Myxococcia bacterium
CAAGGTCCGCGTCATCCTCAAGCATGTCGACCGGATACCCGGTCTTCTCAGCGATAATCCGCTTCACCTCTGCCCCAACGCTGCCCTGGGCGCTGGCCACAGGAGCCGTGGTAGAAGCCAGGGCAGGGGCTGCAGCGTAGGCTGCCGGTGCCGAAGCAGCAACAGCAGCGCCCTTGACCTTACGGCCGTTGGCAGACACGAAGGGCACAATCTTGTTGATGGTGTTCACGTCGGCCACGTTGATCCGGGCCTCTTCGGGGATGTCGAACTCTTTGCGCATGGCGGAGAAGATCTCCACCTGCTTGATGGTGTCGATACCCAGGTCCGCCTCAAGGTCCGCGTCATCCTCAAGCATGTCGACCGGATACCCGGTCTTCTCAGCGAT
>CAYZFJ010000063.1:0-17469 GCA_964477705.1 uncultured Myxococcia bacterium
GCCTGGTGGTCTTAGCTTCCCTGTCAGGCATATATGCATGATTAGGGAGGCTGTGGAACTGGTGGAAAAAAGGCCCGAAGCAGAGAGGGTGACCACCAGGACCGAATATGGCCACGACGGGTACGGGAACCGGACCTTGGAGGCTAAACTTGGGGTGGTACCTACCGATGGCAGAAGCTGTGGTCAGTGCCAGGAAGGACTCGGGAGCGGGGTCCTCTTCGGGGCCCCGTGTGGTTCGGGTTGCCGTGGTGATGAACAGTACACAGCTACCACATATGCCACACCTGAGGACAACGGGGGACGGTGGATGGTCAACCTGCCTGTTCGGGTCCGCACCTGGGCGGTGGCCGATGCTTCTGGCAACTCTCCTGTGGACAACAATTATACCGACCATACCATCTATTATGATGGAGAGCCTTATGAGGGGCTGGCTTGGGGACGGTTTGAGAGAGGGAGTGTGACCCGGGTTGTGGAGCGCCTGGACAGGGATGGTAACACCATTCAGGTGGAGCGCAACATGGTGGATGGGCATGGGAACGTGGTGGAGCAGCTTGATGCTGAAGGTTCTCCAGAGAGCCCTGTGCACAAACGCCGCTGGACCATGGATCAGTTGGGGCTGCGGGTGGTGGCCAGCGAAATCTCTCTCAATGATGTGGCCAGCGGGGGTGGGGGCGGCGGTAGCGGCGGTAGCGGCTTGTACAGCCTGCGCCAGGAGATCCAGTATGATCCCATCTGGAATTCTCCCATTGAGTCGACTGGCTGGATG
Source organism: uncultured Myxococcia bacterium (assembly GCA_964477705.1). Classification (GTDB taxonomy): domain Bacteria; phylum Myxococcota_A; class JAVEVO01; order JAVEVO01; family CAYZFJ01; genus CAYZFJ01. Next base: position 767 of record CAYZFJ010000063.1, read on the forward strand.
ACCATTGTGGGTGGCCAGGTGATTGATGCCCGTAACAGCACCTTCTATTCCTATGATGAATTTGGCCGCCTGGTCGGGATTACCCACCCTGATGAACCGGAAGGCCAGTTGTCTGAGGAGTACGAATACCATCTGGCAAGTCCTGCAAGCCGAGTGGTGATGAAGTCCAAGTCTAAGGTGGACGGTCCCTTCGATATTATTCGGGTCCGCTGCCTGGATGGGCATGGTCGGCAGTATCAGGAGAGGACGCTGATTAGCGGCGATGAGTGGCTTGTCTCCGGGTTCACAATCTTCAACAACAAGGGCAACGAACGTCAGGTGTTTCAGCCCTATCGGTCAACAGGGGCCCAGTGTGAGACGACCCCACCTTTAGCAGCCGGCGTGGGGCATGTGTTTACCACATTTGATGCCACAGGTAGGCCAACTGGTCAGATCATGCCCCCTGCGGCCGATGATGGTGACGGCGGGGGGGCAGCCCGCACCAGGATTGTCTATCTGCCCGGCGGGCAGGAGACCTGGGATATGGAAGACACCTGCACCGGTGGAGCCCATGAAGGTACACCTACGGTCACCAGGTATGACGGCCGGAACCGCTTGGTAGAAGTGCGTCGCCGCAGCACTCAAGCAGAGCCTCCGCTGGTTCATGGGGTTTTTTATGACAGCAGAGATAATATCGCTCTCATTCGGGATCCCGCTGGTAACCAGTTGATTCAGGAATTCGATCTGATTGGCCGGATGGTGAGGCGGGTAGATGATGACCGGGGCGAGCTGCTTGTCGCCTATGACAGACTGGGCAACCCGGTGCGCCGTGAGGATGGTAGGGGGATTGTCACCATCAGCCAGTATGATGGACTAGAGAGACTGGTGGCTGAGTGGGAAGAGGGGCGAGAGGATGAGACCAGGGTCGATTATTACTATGATCGGGCCGAGCTCTGCCCTTCTGGACAGGTTGCCAATGTGACCGGTGAGATGGTGGCAATCGTTTATCCGGTTGGTGATGGTGAAAAGGGTGTGGACTGTTTCGGCTTCAACAGTCGGGGCGAAGCGGATTATACCAGTCGCCTGCTGGGGGGGTATCTGTTCGAGACCAGAACCGAGTACGACCATGGGGGGCGCACTATTGGCACCATCTTCCCCGATGGGCTCCATGTGCGGATGGTGCTGGATGGGGCAGGCAGAGTCACCTCCATTCCCGGTTATGTGGACACGGTGAGTTATGACGCCCGAGGGCAGATTGAGTCCTTCCAGGCTAATAATGGGCTGGAGACCCGGTATGGCCATGACGGGAGGCAGCGGCTGGCTTCCATGCGTGTGGATTGGGCTGGTGGGGGAGAAGGTTTGGGGGCACGTCATAAAGCCGACGCTGCCGCTGGCGACAAGTCCGGAGCTGTTCTCGATTATCAGTACCAGCGGGATCGAGTAGGAAATGTACTTACCATTGCTGACCTGCGCAACCCCCAGGAAGAGCAGGCGCCATCGGGTAATGCCCTCTTCACTTATGACAGCCTCTATCGGCTGGTTGGGGCTTCACTGGACAAAGACAGGGCAGGGGTGGAAGAGACCCTCACCATCCATTACGACAACATTGATCGTATCGTCTCTCAGGTTTCCAGTAAGGGAGCAGCCAGTCCAGCCCATGTGGGCGGCTATTCCTATGGTGGATCTGGTGGTTTGGGTTCGGGCTCGGGTGGTCCCCGGGCCGTACTGATGGCTGGTAATACTCGGTATGGATATGATCCGGCTGGTAACATGACCACGCGTGGTGCGCTCTCTATGGAGTGGGACCACCAGCGGAGACTGGTGCGTACCACGTCGGTGCCAGATGCCCAGCTCCCCCAGATCACCGCAGGGGACAGTGATGAAGAAGATGAGGATGATGAGTCACAGGTTGTAACCTTCGTCTATTCTGGCAACGGAGACAGGGTCATCAAGCGCCAGGGAGCCACGGTAACCTATTTCATCAACGATGACTTCCATGTGCGGGATGGTGTGGCGGAGGCCTGGATCAGTCTGGATGACCAGAAACTGGTAAAAGTCACCAATAGTGATTTTGCGGTGCGTCTCCTGCCCGACATGGCCCCCATGGACCAGAGTGATGGCCAGATCTCTGCTGGAGATGCCTGGGTGGCCATGGCTGTTATGAACGGGGAGGAAGGTTTTGATCCCCCAACAGGCGGCAAGCGGGTCAACATTCTGCAAGTACGCTCCCTGCTCCGGGCAAGCATGGCCAGACTTCTTCATGACAGTGATGAGGATCAGCTCTTTTACCATAATGACTATCTTGGTAATGGGGTTGCGGTCACTAATGGTGATGGAGAGGTGGTGGAGCGGACCGAGTATTACCCGTACGGGATGGTTAGACATGCCACAGGCGGTAATGACTCCCTCTACTATTTCACGGGCAAAGAGAGAGACCTGGAGTCAGGGCTGGTCTATTTCGGGAGCAGGTATCTGGACCCCAGAACGGGGAGATGGACCTCGCCGGATCACAACTTCCAGACCATCACCCCCCAGATGCTGGAACAACCCTCCGAAGCCACCGGCAACTATGTTTATGGCAACTCCAATCCGGTGAACACTGTGGACGAAGATGGGCGTATCGCCAACTTTGTTGTAGGTGGCATAGCCGGAGGAGTGACCAACCTGGTGGGACAGACTGCTGCCATGAGAGCCCGTGGTGAAAAAATTTTCTCTTATAAGGGATTCAAGTCATTGGCCATCGCAGTTGGGATTGGAATTGCCTCCGGTGCTCTCACCAGTGGGGTGTCAGCCATCGGCGATGCGGTTAAGTACTCTGCTGAGGTGGCTGTGGCTCTAAAGACCAAGAATGCCTCACCCCAGACTCTGGTAGCCGAGAGTCGGATAGGTGGGTTTCGTACAGCAGGGGGGCTTTCGGCTTTCAAGGCAGTGGTGAGCTTTTTCACCGGAAATGTGGTTGGTGCGGTCTCTTCTGCGGCAGGGGCTGGGTACCAGTACTCCAATGTGTACAACATGCAGAACCACGGGCACGATACTTTTGATCATGTCATGGACAGTAAACCCGCCAGAGATGTCGTGTCTAAAGTCTCCAGAGGGTGGCAGGCCACGAAAAATACTGTCTCCAAGTGGGCCAGCAAGGGGTATCAACGGATAAAACAAGTGTTCCATAAGGACAAGCCTAAGCCACGAAGGAGCAACTCCACGGCTGGCGTGGAGATGCAGCAGATGGCCCACTGAGATGTTGGTCCTGGCTCATGCTGGAGCCCGCACAGGGCAAACCATCAATAGAGCAATAGAGTAAGTAGAGTAAGTAGAATAAGAGTAAAGGTGGAGCGAGAGATGATTACCGCTGCCAATGATAATAGGAAATTTGCTGGAACCAGATGTAGACCTACCTGGGATGTATGGGGAACTTACCTGCTTCTGGCAGCAGTCGTCGTGGCGGGTGGCTTATGGGCATCAGGTTGTTCCCGTGATGATAAAACCACAAGTGGCAAGGAACCGGCCTGTCCATCAGGGACTCTCCAATGTCCATGTAACCTGGATGGGACATGTAATAATGACGCCCCATCCTCTGAAGCAGATGGGGGCGGTGACAGTGAGGGTACCGGTGAACGTGGGCAGGAGCTTATCTGTCGCGAGGGATACTGCGTTCCCGAGACCCACTGTATCCGTGGCTCTGAAGGCTGTGTCTGTTATCCAAATGGGACCTGTAATACGGCGGCCGGTGGGGCGGTGCTCATCTGCAATCAGGATGATATATGCCAGTTGCCCGATGACGAGAAGCCAGATGTGCCCGGTGCCGGTGAGCCATGTGAGGAGGAGGTCGGATGCGGCGAGCTGAACTCTACCCCTCTATCGTGCCTTGATGGGATTTGTCGTTTTGCCCCTGGTACCTGTGCGCCAGGAGATGCGTGGTGCCAGTGTACTGAGGGTGAAGTTTGCGGTGATGGGCTGGTCTGTGCGGGCGACTATTGCCATCCGGCTCCTGCAGAGGATCATGGTCTGGTGGTAACAGGCGGGGATCGAAGCGGGGCCAGGGCGTGCGATGTGCGCCTGAGCGTGGCTCAATCACGGACGGCCTCCATCAAGGTGACCTTCCCGCAGGGCGTTGTTGGCGAATGGAGAGGAAAGAAGGACTACTTGGCACTGGCCTTCACAGTGGAGGCTGACAGTGCTTTACCCGTGAAGGTGGCTTCATTGGCGGTCGGGGTTCCAAAAGACATTAGGGATGATTCCATCTTAACGGTGGAGAAGGTGCAGTGTTACGATCGGCAGGGCCGACCGATCACAGACATCATTATGGCTGTTAATAAATGATGCGACACACGAGGTTTAATATGATTACCAGATCTATCAATTGCCGGGTTTTTTTGGCATCATTACCATCTCCTTTGGCTACACGCCCCGAATGGACAGAGATCAAGGCTCTGCCCTTGCCCCGGTCGCTGTCTCTGTCTCTGACCACGCTCCTGGTCTTGTTCATGGCCCTAATGCTCACCGGAGTGGCCTGTTCAGACAACCCCAACCCGGCCATGGGCCAGGATGCCAGCGTCTGCCCGGTGGGAACCATGGGCTGCCCCTGTTATCCGAACCGCACCTGCGATTCATCATCGGCCCACGATGCTGCTGCCCATGGCACCACCCTGGTCTGCGGTCAGGATGATACATGTACCCCGTTGTCCGATGAATGTACGCCGGGTACGCCCGGGTGCAGTTGCCTGGAAGACCTCACCTGTAACCCGCCTAATGATGAATACGGCCATCTGGAGTGCCTCAACGATGTGTGTGTGGATGTGCCCTGTGACCCTGGAACCTTTAACTGTGCCTGTTATCCCAATAATACCTGCAATGTTCACGAAGGAACACAGCTTGCATGTGAAGATGGGCTGTGTGTGTCACCATCATGCACACCTGGTGAGGCAAGCTGTGCCTGCACACAGGAAGGCACCTGCAGTGAGGGCCTGATTTGCGAAGAGAACCTCTCAGACCAACCCAGGTGCGTGATTCCAGATTGTGATGCTGGCACGGAGAGTTGTCATTGTCGTCCCGATTTCGGTTGCGACAACGGATTAATCTGCAACGATGGACTCTGCAAGCCCCTGATCTGTACGCCGGGCTCTGTGGGGTGCGAGTGTGCTTCAGAGTTTACCTGCCATGGCACCGACACCTACTGCGACGAACAGGAGATATGCCAGATTATCGACTGCCCGGCTGGTCATGAGGGGTGCGCCTGTGTAGATGGGGCCAACTGCGGTTATAACAGCCGGGGTGAGGTGCTGACTTGTACAGGGGGAATCTGCGTCAGCCCTTCGTGTGTACCTGGTACCACCGGCTGTGTGTGTGAGATGGGGCATCAGTGCTCCCGGCAGAGCGACCAGTGCTCCAATGGATTCTGCCAGCCACGCTCCTGCACCCCGGGGGCTCTCAACTGCCCCTGCGTCGGTGGTGGGTGCGGCCCAGGACTTATGTGCAGCGGCGGTAGCGGTGGTGTTATCTGCCTGGATAATGCTGGACACCAAGGAGGTTGGTGCTTTGAAAATGGCACCTGTCTACGGGGTAATCGCTGCCAGGATGAGGTCTGTATCCCGTGCCTGCTGGGTAGCCTGGGATGTGCCTGCGACGATGGTGATGGTTGTCGGGCTGGCCTGGAGTGCCTGGCAGGATTCTGCCTTCAGGAACGGCCTTCCAATGAGCGCCCCCCTGAGAATCCACGCTGTTACACTCCGTGCGAGCGAGACCTGGTAGATGTCGAGACCGGTGATGTGCGTAAATGCTCGGTCGATGGTCTGCTGGAAGGGTGTGTGGACGGTTTTCAATGTGTGGATGGAACTTGCACCAGACCAGGGAACCAGCCCGGTTCCTGTGTCAATGATCTGTCATGCCCAACCCACCAGACCTGTATCGAGAGCAGATGCTATTCTCAGTGTGAGCAGGACTCCCAATGCCCGACTGGCATGAGCTGCCACTTAAAGGTATGCCGGATTCCATGCCGTATCGGAAACAGCAGCGGAGCCAGTGGCAGTGGAGGAGGAGTAGGTGGAGGGGGGAGCAGTAGTAGCGGAGGAGGCACCTGTCCAAATCGGGGTACTTGCCACACCGTGGACGGGGAGAACGGCTGGTGCATGGATGTGGCGGCTCCATCAGGGGAGCCCCTGAAATCTGTTGATGGCAGCTTCAGTTTAGATAAAACCCGCTTGGAATTAAATCCACTTACAGCTAACTCCAAGATACTGCTCTCCAACGATAGCGATCGTGGTGTTCTGTTTACTGTGCGCAAGCGAAGCCAACTGGTTACCTACGCAGATGGAAGCGTGGAGCAGTTCGACAACCCTGCCGATGGGCCTGCATGTAACCCCATGGTTGACTGCCCTCTGGTGTGGTTGAATATGGGTGTGGTTGGCCAAGGAGAGCGGGTTCAAGAGTTTGAGGTCTTTGTGGAAGGTGGTCAATCGGTGACCATCGAATTCAGTGCTATCACTGGCAAGGACGCCCCGTCATGGCAGGGCCGTGTGGAGGTGAGCGCCGAGGGGCTGGGTAACCGTACTATCCTTCTCGATTACAATGACAGTAATGATGGTCGATGGAGTGGCACAGTCTATTATTTTGCCAACTTTGGTACTACCAACCTGGACACATGGAAGGCCACCCAGGCGAGCAGGGATAATTCCACTACCGCAAGCCAGGTGGGGAACGCCCTGGTTCAGCGCTGGGCTGGTTTTCGCAAAGGTAACATCAGCTTCGAGGAGCTGCAGGCGGTTCTGGAATCTACCCGCAGTGGCTCATGGAGCTGGCCTAATGTGAAGAAGGATTGCCCGGCCACAGGTTCAGGTGGCGCTTGTTACCTGTACTCCATAGATGATACAGGTCTGGTTCGTTATACTTCCGATCTGGTCACCCGCCCCATCCCTTCGGGGATGATGGAGCTGCCATTTGCGGCCTATCTGCGCGCTGTCGGGCAGGCTGGGGTGGATGGTAGCGCCGGCGCTGGCAGCGGCGGTAGCCAGCTCATGGCTGGCCGCATCGACAGCACCACCACCCTCCAGTATCCTGGGAACCCTGCTCTCAATATCGGCTTTGTCAGCACCCCTCAAAACTGTGATCGCACCATTGGGGGTACCTGCTTCACCTTCATGGACTCCTTGCGGGCAGATGTGGTGGTGGGTGGGCGCTACCAGACTGATGCAACAGATGGGGCCTGTGTGCGCCGCTCTGACCCCACCAGCGCCGGCAGTTACCAGCTCTTCAAGACACCATGGCTGCTCCCCGGATTTGTGCGCATGACCAGTCTGGATGAGGACACAGGGGGCCGCTACCGTTATGAGTGTCGTGACACCAGACTCCCGTTCTCCACCTCTACCGGTGAAGTGACCGCTCCACTTGCAGCCGCCAACCACAGCCTGGCCATGGCCAACCCACTCCCTGATGGGCGTTCTCGCAAACGTCAGCTCACTCTGATTGACGGTGCGATCATCAACCACTCCTGGATGTTCATCCTCTTTGAGGAGAGTATGGCTTCCTTCTTCCCGGGTGATACTGAGCCGATTAAGGCTTATGGGTACATGCTCCTCAAGAAGGAGAAGGCCACCATCGATCCGGCCGATGAGGATGGTAATGGTCTGGCTGACACTTTTGAGGGAGCAGAGCAGGCCGACAGCCGGGCCGAGCCCCAGGATGTGCTTGAGCTTGAGTGCTCACCGGAGATGCTGGCTGAGCTGAAGATGGCGGCCATCACGGCAGATAATGCCTCTGCTGCGGTGGATGCTCTGATCAACGGGGTTCTGCCCGGTGTAACGGAGGATGCGTACATTACTCCGGAGCATGAAGAGGCGGTGCACTACCTGTGCGGCGATAACGGACTGTTTGATGCAGGTCGTGATGGGCTGACTAAATGCCCGGCTGGGAGCACGGTCACCTTCTTCACAGTACACAAATCGGTTATTAGTACTAGCAGCTTGTTGCTGCACGAGTGCCAGAAGGATGGTTCATGCAGGCAGGTTCTTAATGGCTGGATTGGGGCTATGCCAGATTCCGGGCTGGTTCAGATAGACCCAGTCTGGCAGTGTACGGATCCCAATGCGGTTTATTGTGATGCCAATCGGCTTGACCTGCGGGATGGCAAGAGATTCTTTGCCCAGCATGACACATTTGCCCTCTTCCCCCCCCTGTATGCGGAGATTGATTCTGCTTTCCGGTACAAGACCAGGTTCCGCAGCCGTACAGGTAAGCAGGTGGGGTTTGCTCCCCAAATCTGTATCGAGAACTCTGACCAGATCCCCTATTGCTATGACCCGGGTCAAGTGGAGCATATCCGGCAGCGGGTAGATTGTCTGTTACACATCTGGCAGAACTGGTATGTGGGGGAAGGTGGCAATCCTATACTGTCTGTACAGGCCAGGCGGCTTCTGGATGATTACCTGTGCACCAATTATTCCTATACGGAGGCGTGCATAGTGGGTGGCGGTGCAGGCGGTGCAGGCGGGGTTCATGACGGCTTTGAGCACCTCTATGCGGAGCTGCTGGTGATGATGGGGGACGAGGCGTACACCGCCGCTTTTGCATCCCGATTCGACCTGGCCGGTTCGGCTAGTCGGTCATTTGAGGGCTCCCTGTTTGAGTCTGGTGGCATTAACCTGTCGGGTGCTGCTGGAAACGAGATGTATAACCTGTACAAGGCGGTGCAGTACTACCAGGAGGCCCTGGACCGGTTCCATGGAGCCAGTCCCTATGTGTGGAGTGCGCTGGGGCATGGGCAGGAGGGGAGAAATTTTGTCACCCCTGAGACCGCCACCACCTATCTGGATCGTCTTACCAGAGCCTCAAGCCAGAAGGCGAGGGCCTGGAGCGAGATCGCCATTCGCTATCAAAACTTCAACCGGGCGGACCTGGCCCGTAAGGTGGTTGAGCGTGCCTATACGTCCAATTATCTGGAGGCAGTGGTCCTCTCTCGGGTGATGCACCGGGTGACGAGCGTGGCCAGCCAGGAGGATCGGGCTCAGGTGATCCAGGTGCTGGAGGAGGAGCAGAAGCGGAACAGTATGGCCCTGCTCGATATGCGAAATGTGTATCAGTCGATTACCGATGAGATCAATTACTTCGGTTTCGCACCGGATTACATTCCCTTCCCTACTCTGAGCAATAATGAGGACAATGCCTTCTCGCTCCTGCTCTCCAGGGCCCGGCAGAAGCTGGATGTGGCCCGTTATCGGGAGGATGCTGCCCTGAACCGAAGCATCGGGTTCGAGACGGACAGTGAGCAATTCCAGGCAGAGCTGGTGCAACTGCGCAATAATTATGAGGGGCGGCTTGCTGAGCTTTGTGGCACCTTCCAAGGGGCTGATGGCCGAATCTACCCTGCAGTTGAACGGTACGCGGAGCTGGACGAGCGGGCCCGCATGCTCATCAACCCATGCGGACTACTGGGAACCGGCTCAATTTATAGCCTGCTTGGTCAGTTGGAGGGGGCAAGGGTTGATATGCAGAGAATACTGGTGAGCAACGACAACCTGCTCGAGGAGGTTGCCATTGAGAAGGAGCGAGTAAACCTACAATGCGATCTTATTGATGAGGTGGCCGAGTACGTTTATGAGAAGGAGGGGGAGCAGATCACCCTTGAGGAGGAGATACAGCGGCGTAAGTTCGCCATCAGCAGGGTTGAGAGGGCTATCTCTACCGCAGCCACTGTCTCCAATGTGACCAAGTGTTCGATAGGGCTCTCCACGGACTGCCCGTCCGCAGCGGTGGCGATGACTGTTTTTCTTGCCGCATCAGTGGTCGGTGAGACTGCAATCAGTTTCCTTGAGGACGAGATCAACGATCGCGAAGTCGACATAAAGAAGATCAGCAGGAGTACGGCTAAATGGCAGACAACCAAGCAGTGTGACGCAGCCCGGATAGACTCGGATGCACGTACTGCTACCCTGCTGCTCCGGTTAAAGGAGATCGAGCTGGAGGCGCTAAGGGCCGACTACCAGATGCGCCAGATCTTGGCCGAGGTGCGCAGCCAGTATAACCTGGCCAAGCGGCTGGGGCTTGAGATGGGTGAGGCAGAGGGGCTGGCTATCAATGTTCAGGCTGCCAAGAGTGATCCCAATGTGCGCATCTACCGCAACGATGCCATTGTCAATGCTGACCTGGCGTTCAATGATGCCCTCCGGACCATCTATCAGGCCACGCGGGTGTATGAGTATTACACCAGCCAGAGTTATGATGAGTTGGGAAAGCTGTTTCTGATCAGGATGGTACAGTTCGGGGACTACAACCTGGAGAATTACCTGACCAACCTGGAGAATGCTTTTTATGATTTCCAGGAGAGCTACGGGCGACCTGATAGAAGGGTGAGCATCATCTCATTAAGGGATGATATTCTCCACATCCCCAGATTGGACGAGGAGGGGAGGGCAATCAGCCAGACAGACCGGATTCTGCGCATGCGCCAGAAGTTGGCTGACGTGAATCTGCTGGATGAACGAGGCTATCTGACCATCCAGTTCTCGACAGATTTTCAGAGGCTATCTCCCCTGACCCGGAATCATAAGATTGAATACATGGAGGCCGAATTGATTGGATCAGAACTGGGCGATACTGTTGGCAGGCTTTACCTGCAGCAACAGGGTACCAGTGTGGTCAGTGGCCTGGTGGGTGAGAAGATCTATTATCGGTTCCCGGAGCGGACCGCAGTGGTCAACCCGTTCTTTAATGGTAACCGTGTGTTCAACGCCGAGGTGTATCGCAATGAGAGGATGCGGGATCGGCCTTATGTGAACACATCGTGGGACCTGGTGGTTAATCAGCGGGACGAGTGGGTGAACCAGGACATCAACCTCCAGTCACTCACCGACATCCGGCTGTTCGTCTACTACACCGACTTCACCAGTTATTGATCCTGCCAATACCTCCCAACACCTTCGCCAGCGGTGCACCCAACTGGTTGCCCTTTTAAACCATCAATATTTATTATCAATAACCACCTTCCACCTGTTGATAACGCCCACACATACCAATATGATACCTGCAACCTGAGATCACCTAATCTGGAGGAGCAAATGCACCAACAATTTCGCCTTGTCCGATTCGTTCCCCTATTGGCCCTCTCCTTAATCCTCGTGGCGGGGTGTGACTCGGACCCGGATGAGGGTGACGGCGATACCGGCATCCTTGACAACCTCACCTGTGAAGGCACCTCAGTTGCGATCGCCAGCTTCTTCAATAGCGCCCCCCTCACATGGGAAGCATGCGAAACCGTCGAGGACTGCTCAGCCATTATCCCCAGAGTCACCTGCGTGGGCACAGATACAGTCATTGAGGAATGCCCGGTAGCCATATCCCTCTCTGCGGCAGATGAGGTGGATGAAGCATTTGATGAGCTTGCCAAACAGATATGCCGGGCCCTGCCAGAGTCATGCACCAACACGGCCACCTGTGCTCCGGTTATCCTCAAATGCACCAACGAACAGTGCGTGTTCGAACTGGATCAGGACATATAGCTCCACCAGCCTGAAGGCAGCCCCCCGCAATCTGCGTATCATAACCGCTGCCCCCGATTTAACAGTTGTCCGAGTTCGACATTTGGGAACAGGACAGCGTTTGTGTGTTCAGGGAAGTTTCAACTCCATACCACTAAGCCATCACGCTCCCTAGCACGTCTGTTGTGTTTTGGGTCTGGCGCCACACATCCCACGCACCCAAGCCCCCCTCCCAACGCCTGTAGGGGCACGGCATGCCGTATGTGTGTTCGGTTAAGCTTCAATTCCATGTCCCAACCCCACCGTTCATTCCCCACACATCCCACGCCCCCAAGCCCCCCTCCCAACGCCTGTAGGGGCACGGCATGCCGTGCCCTTCGCCAGCGGTGCACCCAACCAGCCCGAACAATTGTTGGAAATTAAACTGCCTTAAAAGAACACGGAATCAGGACGGCGAAGCCATATAGAGCAGCATTGAGTAGAGAGAGAGGGAGAGAGGCTACTTTTCCCACTTGATCAGGTGAAGCATGGCCTCACGGCCTGCGTTGGTCAGGGAGACTGTCTCTGTAGCTTTGCTGTACATGGAGTGGTGGGTGTTTTTTGCAATAAACTCCATCTTGTCCAGATCAACGATCATGGCCTTGGTTGCTACCACATCGTATTTGCTGACCTGAATACCTAGGAATGATTTGGTTTGATATCCATAGGTGGGGATAGCCACCACCAGAGTGTCGAACTGCATGATGCTGCCTGCAATCCCCATTATTTTGGCGATGTGCTGAATGTTGTTGGGATCTTTCAAGATCATATTCTTGAGAGTTTTGGGGATGCTGGGAATGATCTTTTTTGTTCCCAGGGCCACAGCCACCCCGGCACCATAGGCAGCGTTCTCCTCGCTGGTGGGAAAGTCCGATAACACCAGCACCGCATATTCCGGCTCAACCCCTGGCCTGACTCCGCCCTGCTTCATATTATCTGGTGCGGAAGCACATCCAGCCGCTAAAAACTGCACCGTCAGAAATAGACCGAATAACGCTGAACAAAGCAAACCCCTCGTATTCATGCAGATTCCTTTCGCTGTGTGGCAACCTCTGGAACATCATAATCCATGCGGAACGACAATCGTCTTGAATAACCCAATAGATTTGAACCGATTGTTCCACCGGCCCGTCCAAAATACAAACAATTTGCATAACATATTTAGTGTTTTGCCAAGTTGAGAACTGCTCTTCTGAATCAGTCCTACTCATAATTGTGGGCAGTGACTTTCTGCGACACAGTTTGTCGTACATTCCGAGCATGTTACTTGTTATTTAAGTTTTTGTTTTTGATGTTCATGGAGTTGACCTAAAGAGCGGCAGACCAACTCTTATGTGGGGATGCCGCCTGCACTACAGCTACAGCGCTGTTTTTTGACTCAGGCAATTTAACAGGGAGGGTAGCGTGATGAAAACGAAGTTATCATGGTTTGAGAACAAAATTGTCTTCCGCATGTCTCGGTTGATTTACATCATCCTCAGTTCTATGGCGTTGTTAGCTATAATATTTGGAGTGCTCTTGTTCGGGTATGGGATCAGCCCAACCTCCAAAGGAACAGAGATCCAGCAGCCAGTGACCATTTATCCTGAACCTGTAACTATTGATCATGTAAAGGGAGCTATTCCAAAACAGGTTGAACCACTTCCATCTCGTACGGCAGGAGAGTCACCTGCCAAATCTGATGATACCCCCGGTCCCACTGATGTATTAATGGCCCAGATGAAGGAGTTCTTCGGTGGCAAGGGTTATCCCTGGGACAGCATCGTCACTAAAAAATGTACCAGCTATGATTATTGGTATGAACAATGCGACAGTTGGCGAACCTATGTATCTAAAGAGGGAGTGGAGAGCCGCCTTAAGAAAGTCACCAAAGCCATGTCGAGTTATGCGGCCCTCGATTTTCTCAAGGTCAATCTGAAACTGATGCCCCTGTTTGATATTACCCATGTGGAGGAGTTTGACCCGCAGGTCAAGGAGAACAGTAAGGCAATGGCTGGCTACAAGAAGAAATTATTCGATGACAGGAGCAAAATCGTTACCGTCACATCGAAAATAGCCAGTGCGTATGGGGGCGTCGATGACCAAATCCAGGCTCAATTGATTACCATGCTTTCAGTACAGGGTAAGCCATATGGTGACGGTAACCCCGCCAACGATAGCCAAGAGAAGAATAACATTGTTGCCGTTCAAATCGCGCACCGACAGTATTTGGTGGACTGGATTCTCGACTTAAATATGGATGATTCAGTCTCATCGCAGCTCTCTGCAGTTTTGAGCCTGTGGCCTAGTCTAGCTTTCAGGTTGCCGGATGCCACGCGAGTCAAGGGAATGGTTTATGTCTGGGATGAGATAAAGAAGGCTCCAATCATAGAAACCCAGGCATTGCTAAATGAGTTTGAGTCGGTGTCATCCCAACTCCAGTCTGATGATGTCCTGGCGGGGTGGCAGGCGTTGCAGAGATTGAAGCTACAAAGGGCTTATGAAGCGAAACAGCAGAATGAAGCTAATATGGACTCCTACTACGCTGCGGTTGCAGTTCAGGAGAATCATTATCGAGAAACTCTTGAGACGAAGGGTGAAAAGAAGGGCCAATCTTTGCGGGTTATTGGAACCGGAATCGGTGCGGTTGCATTGCTGGGCTTGATTCTGGCAGCCTTGGCCATTGAGAGACACACGAGAATGTTACAGGTGGTCTCTGAACGGTTGCTCCAAACCAGCAACCATTTGCGTGATAATTGGCGGGAATATTCGGAGTCGGTGGGGGGCAATGTCTTCACAAAAGCTGAGCACATGGAGCCAGTATTATCGCAACCGCCACTCTCACCATCTCCACAGCAACTATCTACACCGGCAAAGCCCGTTTCTATGGATAACAACCGACATCCAGCAGCATAATTTCGCTTGTTTATAGCCCCTACCTCTCAACACCATACATTTCAGCCATCCTTCTGGCGGTAGTTTTAAACTCTTCACGCATGGCCTGTGGTGCCAGGATCTCAACACTCTCTCCATAGCTCTGCAGCCAGCCGCGCAGGAAGAGAGTGTCTGGCACAGTGGCTGTAAGGATGGTGTGGCTTGGCCCATCGTCTGTCAGGGTCTGATCCTCCGATAATGGTGTCTCGGCCAGGGCGAATGCTGATTCCTTTGTGAATCGGGCAACCAGGTTGATGGGGGCGGCGTTGTATGAGAAGCCGAAGTTGCCATTCTCTATGTATTGGTCCAGGTCGAATTCAGGGAGTGGGTTTGCCGGCTGATCAGTTGGCTCAGCACTCTGGACTCGGTGCAGAGCGAGCTGAATAACATTGGAATAATCTCTGGCGGCACCTACCAGATAAATAATGCCTCCCCGAATGACCAGGGCATGGAGGCTCAATTCGTATTGCTTCGGGGATTGTTGGCTTCTGGCTTGGTACGTTACCACGATCTTCTGCTCCCGTAGCAGGGCATCATAAACAGCCTCAAGAACATCGTGGGAGATTCTGGGTGCCAGTAATGGCTGCCCGGTAGGGATGATTCGCACCCTCTGGGGCCATGATTTCAGCCCGGTTTCAGAGAGGGAATTGAGGATGTTCTTGGCTCTCTTCACGTGGGGAGCAAGGTAGTGCAGTGTCTCCCGAGGCAGCAGCGGCGACATATAGTCATCTACCAGCCTGAAGGTGAGAGCCACATGGGGATCTATGCATGGAAGGGTTATGTCTGCTGCTTCTTTAGCCCAGGACCAGCCGTAAGGTGCGGAGCGATCATCACAGACCAGAGGGAAAATCCTGGACAATTCCACCAGATCTCGCTGGATGGTCCTGCGGTGAACGGTCATCCCTTCGTCTGTGAGTTGCTTCTCAATGCTGGCTGTATCTACTTTGCGGGGAGCTCGGGGAATGAGGTGAAGCATTCGCCATTGCCGATATAATATGTCAGCCATTTACTCATCCTTCTCACCGGGGCAGAGCCAGGTCACAGTGCTGTCAGGAGGCAGAGGGCTACGCAACATAGTTACAAACCTGAGCAGACTTCTAAATAAGGCACGTGTTATCAATCATTGTCTGGATCTCATCGGGACACAGGGTTGAGTTGTTCTCAGCCTCCAGAGTTGCGCAGTCGTATCCTACCTGGCAATCAAGGAAATCCTTGATGAGGGGTAGACAGTGTTGATTTTCTTGCGAAATAGCATAAGAGAGTGCTGTGAGTTCCTTTTCGCAGTCTTCCTGGGAGGTGGTCTCAGAACAAAAAAACATCAGTGAACAATAGCTATCAATAGATTCTTGCAGTTGTGGGCCATCTGGAGAGCATGCCAGGAATCGTTCAGTGATTGAATAAAGGCATTCATTGTCTCCGTTTATCTCGGTCAGGGCGGCCTCGGCGCCAGCACAGCCCTGAGTCCAGGCGCACTCATGCAGCTCCATGTGTGAGAATGGGCACTTATTAGTCACCATATACAGAGAATCCAGTTCGTCAACGCAGTCAGTCATGCATTGCGCCATCTCTTCACTGTTGATGGCATCGCAGGCAAGTTTGATCACGCAATTATCAGCGCAGTAATCTTCCCATTGTTCAGCGTATAGACATTTCAGGGCAAAACCAGTGGCTTCCTCATAGCATGGATCACCTGACTGAATCTCCTCAAGTCTAATAGCCGCAGCCATGCCACTACAATCCAGCGTGCTGATGCATTCCATATACTCCAAGTAATTATCGCCACACTCTTCTCCGGTGGTTTGATAGTCCAGGGTGGACGTTGCACAATTGGCTGTACACTCTTCTGTGTTTTCGCCAGGTATGCACATGTCCATTGTAGTGCATACATTCAGACAGAACTCTTCTACATCCAGGGGCTCACCGCCCACGTCTCCTGAATCAGATAACTCAGCGTCACCTGAGGTGTCTGAGTCATCCATCTCTGCATCCAGATCAGCATCTGCCTCCTGGTTTTGCTCCGCATCAGTGTGCTGGCCTACATCGCCATCGTGGTCGTTGTTTGTGCGCTGGGTGTTGTTGCAGCCGGACAAAATGGTGGCCACCAGAATGAAGGAGGCTGCAGCAAAGGACGCTAATAGAGAAGGTCTCATCTACGTATCAACTCCATTGGTAATTGGGGAAACGAGCTATTATTACAGGTAGTCTTACCATGCGTCAATGGCCATTCTGGGTTGCTGCAAAGATGTAGAATGGATGGATGCGGGGGGACTGGGTCAGTTTAGTTGGCCATTCATTACACCTCCCTCC
>CAYZFJ010000064.1:0-5157 GCA_964477705.1 uncultured Myxococcia bacterium
TGGCATGGAGTTGAAGCTTAACCGAACACACATTCGGCATGCCGTGCCCCTACAGATGTTGGGAGGGAAAGACCATCCAAGCCCCGAACCACCCACAAATCACATTCAACTCTCAACTTTGAACTTTCAATCCTCTGGCGTGCCATGCCTTGTCTTGACCCAAGCCTCTCGGGATTCCAATTTGAAATGGATCTCTAGTGGAGGTTGCCATGGACCATCCTCAGTCTCAGGATGTTATAGATTCAACCTTGGCTCTCTGGATTCTGGGTGAAATCCTGAAGCTCGGGGAGAGACCAGCCGCACAGGTGGTAGCGGACCGATTCCAGACCATGTACAGGCAGAGTTTTGCGCCATACCTGCTCTACCTTAGAGGCAAGGGGCTGCTGGAATACCACTCATCATCGGGAGTACTGCTCCTGACTGAGATCGGAAGGGACGTTCTGCTGGAGGAACGGAAGGTTGCACAAATAGGTGGGGAAGGACTGAGGGATAAGGAGCGGAACAAGCCTCCAAACAAGGGCCAGGCGAAAAACCAGTACACAAACCGTGACAGTGGCCAAAAAGAGCACGGTCACAGCCAGGCCAGAGCCAAGGCCAGGAACATAAGCCCGAATAGAGATAGAGAGCCAACCACCGCAGCCGCAACCACCGCAGCCGCAGCCACAGCTACGGCTACTGGCACGGTCACAACGACTACAGCGTCTCATTGGCTGAAGAGCACCCAATTTCGCAACCAGGATATCCGAAAGCAGGCAAAGATGAACTCCGGCACGGGAAATCAACCAAGCGGCAAGCAGGAAATATCAGCCATACATCCACCACTCCAACCTCAGCAACAGACTGGTGAGGCGGACAGAACGGAGGGGAGAAGCTCCATCCGTTACGAAAAGTTGGTTGCCCTTCGCAAAGCGCCATGGGGCTCAACTCATCTGGGTAGGCAAATCACCCTCAACAGAAGCGTAATCGTCAAAGAATACAAGGAGTTGTTCCGCAGTTTTCCCTTTCAAGACAGGGATGTGACCATCGCCAAAATCAGAATGGCTGCCTCAGAGTACGCATCATTGCAGAGCCCTCATGTGGTAGGGGTGCTTGATCTGGACCTGGACCGCAGTCTGCCCTGTCTGGTACTTGAATATGCGGCCGGAGGCAATCTCACCTCCGTATTGGACCGTGGGCTGCTGCCCGTGGGCGATGCCCTCAGAATCCTGAAACAGATCATGGAGGCACTGGCCTATGCCCACCAGCGAGGTGTCCTCCATAGGAACATCAAGCCCGAAAACGTGCTCTTGGACGAACATGGGGTGATCAAGGTTTCTGACTTTGGTCTCAGCTCCTTGCTGATCTCTGCTTCATCAGCGACACAAAAGGGAGCGAGCAAGATATTCCAGGACCCCACCGCACTACCCTACGCAGCACCAGAAGTGCTCAAGGATCCTGAGGCGGCCAGTATTCACACTGACATGTACAGCCTGGGAATCCTTATGTATGAGATGTTGACCGGGAAGCTGCCCGGGAGGCGCTCTCCACTTCCCCGTTCACTTAGACCAGAGATGCCCGAAGAGATAGATGATATTTTTAACAGGTTGACCAGCGAGAATCAGCAGGAGCGGTACAGTAGCACCCTCCAGGCGCTTGATGATTTTCACTCTTCATCAGGTATTGCCATAGCTCTTGGGGCCAAAAAAGCACCATAGGGTCACTGGGGCAAGCGGGTGGTTGGGCTGGCCGAACCAGTGTGCAGGAATGGGTGTACTTTGGTGTAGTGGGAGGAGATGAGACGCCACCTGTTGCCACCGATAGAGCGGGTTAAGGGGCGTCACCACTATCGCAGTTCACTGAGGGGTTATCATGAGAATCTGCTCAAAGGTTTCACGCAGGCTCTGGCTCTTTTCACCATCTATGGCTCTCCGAAGCACAGGCTCCACTCCCTCCACGCCTCTGCTTCCAAGTTCTTTGATGGCCTTGGCTGCCGCAATTCGCACGGTCTCATCTTCGCCAACCTGCAACAGGGACTCCAGGGGTTGAAGAGCCTGGGCAAAACCGCTCGTCCCGTAGGCCTTTATAGTCGCAAGCTGAACTTTCTTATCTCGGTCCTGCAGAAGGACCGCCATAATATCGAGCACTCTCGGGTTTTTAATCCGGGAGAGCCCTTCTACAGCCGCAAGCCTCATGTTCGATTCAGAAGCGAAGACCGACTCTGAGAACACATCCCGCAGGGTGCTCTGCCATGGGACGGGGTTTATCTCAGCGAGCGCCCAGAGCACTTCTTCACGGAGACGGGAATTACCGTGGCTCCGGTACTTGATCAGGTACTCAACGGCACCCTCATCCTTCCGCTTTCTGGCAGCGGCTACAGCCTGAAGCCTTACCTCATCGTCCATATCGTCGATCAGTTTGTAGAGGGTCTCATTGCCCACAGGGGGAGTGAGCTTTCTGAGGCTGGAGGCAACCGCTCCCCTGACAGCCGAAGCTGGATTGTCTGCCTGGCCCACGATGAGATCCATAGCTTTCGGGTGGCCAGTTTCACCAAGAGCCAATATGGCCGCCACCACCAGGGTCTGGTTCTGGCCCTCTAAAGCAGCCCCACTGCTACCATTGCTACCACCACCGCTGCCACCGCTGCCACCTACAGAAGCGCCAGCACCAACACCGGCACCAACAATATCCTTCAGCAATGCCAGCACCTGATCGGACGACCTCTTATCTCTCGACAACTGCCCGAATTTCTGGCCCAACGCCTCTATGGCCAGTCTGCGCACCCCGGTAAGACCTCCTTCCCGAGCTAATTTCAGGACCACATCCACACTCTGCCCGGCCATAATCCTGACCGCCTGCTCCCCGTGCAATACGCACTCCTCCGATAACCTGCTCCCACCCACACCACCAGCCACACCCGCACACTCACCCGCCCCAGCCCTCCTCACCAGCACATCCACGGCCCGAGCATCCCCCAACTCCCCAAGAGCCCGTGACGCTGCCATCCGCACCTCCACCGCAGAGTGCTGTTCCACAGTCTGCACCAGCCAGGCCACCGCCCTCTTGTCCCCCCCGCCCGCCAAAGCACCAGCAGCCTCCACAGCCAAGGCCACATCCTCCCCCTTCTGCAACAGATACACCCACCCATTCATGGCCTCCTCAGGATTCTTACTCCGGGCAAGGTGGTGGGCGGCAGCGGTTTTTACATCACCAGGCACCTGGGGGTGGGCTAAAAGGGTGGCAAGCTGGCGCTGGTCCCCTATGGCAGCTATTGCCTTCACCGCTTCCAGCCTCAGCTCGCCCGACTGGCTGTTTGCAGCGGCAGCTGCCAGACCAGCCACACCAGCCTGCCTGCCACTGGCTCCAAGCGCCCTGGCTGCCTGGACAGCGCTGGTCTCATCTCCGTATTTCAAATCATAGAGCCAGGCGTGCTGCCCATATTCAGGATTGGAGCTCTTACGCAAAAAAGTAGCCAGTTGTCCCAGAATCCCCGCATTATCCTCTCTGGTCATGCGGGCAGCGGCCGCTTCCAGCGCCATGGCTTCGTCGTGCTCTCCATCCGTTCTTGCAAGCTCACCTGCCGCAGCGGCCCGCACCTGGGGCGATTGATGTTCAAGCAGGGCGATATGGTAGGTCTGTGCATCCTTCACTTCCATGGCCCGCAGGCTGTTCATTCCTGCCAGGACCTGGGCAACGGAGTTGGATTTAAGCGCCTCGAGAGTAGCATCCGCAATCAGTTTGTCTTTATTGCCAATCATGGAGCGCACTGTCTCCGAATCGAGAATCCGGCCATCACTAAATCGAATCAAGCCTGGCAACATGGGCTGAGGAGGTAGAACTCGCCACACTGGAGCTACCGAGAGGAAAACCGTGAACTGGTCCACATCCTCCCGTCCAAGAGGGCTGGTACGGTATTCAGACACATAAACCCTGGAGGCCCCTTGCTCTGTAAGGGAATACACCAATTCGCCGAGCATACGGGCCATGTTGTGCTCATTCCCAGACAGCTCAGGTGCAGGGTAGACGGTCACGCTCCGATCGGGATTAACATATATGGAGGTAGAGCCGTATAGTTGGGGGCGTCTCTCCTTTAACACCCTGAACACATACTCCTGCAGTTGGGGAAGGAGCGCTCCTTGCGGTGCAAAGACAATGCCTGGGAGCAACACTTCCACTTCATCCCCATCCACAACAACCTCTTCAAGCCTGTAATAAACAACGCTATCGCCTGCTGAGGCCGGGGTGGCCTGGGTGGCCGATGAGCCAGAGGTGTTCCACATGGATGACACTCCATCACCAGCAGCAGAGAGAGGAGAAGGCATCACCACAGCAAACAGCAGGGAGGTGCAGAGAGTGAGTGGGAGGGCGAGCAATAACGGCGATAGCAGTCTGGCAGCCCTTGCTGATAGATTTAGCCGGCGAGAAAGCTGTGCATGGACAACACATTGGGCTCTTTTTTTCACTGGTATCATTGGGTTAATTATCCACTGTTCACTGCCCTGTCTATACTGGAGCAGATTGGTTGGCCCCTCACACCAAGAACAAGAATGAGGTAACTTTTTCACCATACAGCAGGGGAGTATATTTTGCATGGTGGTCTCCAGTCAAATAGGAATGAAAAAGGGACTTGGTGATGGTGAGAAATTCTCGTATTTTTTTGTTGACACCAAATCCAGTTAGCCCTATAAAGACTGAGCATTGCGGGCGTAACTCAGCGGTAGAGTGCTACCTTGCCAAGGTAGACGTCGAGGGTCCGAATCCCTTCGCCCGCTCCATGAAGGCTCTGGATTTTCCAGGGCCTTTGTTGTTTTTGCCCATAACTCTCTACAGCCCACTCCTCTATGCCCAACAATATCGAACGTCTTTGTTCTGAATAATGCCGATGTAGGGGCACATGCATGCCGTGCCCGTACAGAGGGACCGAACTGGTGACCAAACCGGGTAGGTTAGACGTTACCTGGGGAGTTCTGTCCTGCTTTTGGGACAGAGGTCGGGGGGTAAGCCGTTACCCGAGGAGTTCTGTCCTGCTTTTGGGACAGAGGTCGGGGGGTAAGCTGTTACCTGGGGAGTTCTGTCCTGCTTTTGGGACAGAGGTCGGGAGGTTAGACGTTACCTGGGGAGTTCTGTCCTGCTTTTGGGACAGAGGTCGGGGGGTAAGCCGTTACCCGAGGAGTTCTGTCC